>JANXVC010000314.1 GCA_025351925.1 Rhodospirillales bacterium
ACCGGTTCCTGGGCTGCCTGCCGCGCAACCATGACCTGGCGCTCGACTTTGCCGAGTTCGACGTGGAGGAGGGCCACGCCGACCTCGTCTATGATTTCCGCGATGGCGGAGAGGCCGATGGCTGGCTGCACGCGCTGCTGCGCTACGAGGACCGGGCGAGCGGCCACGCCGCCGAGAGCAGTTTCGGCGCGCACATCTACAATACCGCAATGACCTACCGCGACGAGCCGCAGAGCTATTCCGGGCCGCCGCCGGGCCTCTCGACGCGGCTGTTCCTGAAACTCGGGGACGCCGGACGGCACAGCTATGCCGCGCTGATCTATGCGGCGTCGGCGGCCTGGCATCCCTGGTCCAGCACGGCGCTGCTGCTGCACGATAGCGACGGCCGGGTGATCGCGGAGGAGCCGCTGCGCATCGCCTGCTCGGGTTCGGCGATGGTCTGGCCGCATCTGGTGTTCGGCAGCGCGCTGCTGACCCAGGCAGGTCAGCGCGGATATGTATTGATCCGGGATGCGACGTGCCGGCTGTTCGGCTATCATGGCTTGATGGATGACGCGGGGGGGTTCAGCCTAGACCACATGTTCGGCTTCTGAGGGGAACCGCCATCGCACGCGACAAGTTCGACCTGCCGCAGGTCAGCGCCAACCACGAGGCGCTGTCTCCGCTAAGCTTTATCCGACGCACAGCGGACGTGTTCCCGGACCGCGTGGCAATCGTGCACGGCCCGCATCGCGCCACCTGGGCCGAGACCTACGCCCGCTGCCGGCGCATGGCGTCCGCTTTGGCTGCGCACGGCGTCGGGCGCGGCGATACGGTGGCGGTCATGGCGCCCAACACGCCGGCGATGGTCGAAGCGCATTTCGGCGTCCCGATGCTCGGCGCCGTGCTATGCGCCATCAACATCAGGCTCGATGCCGAGACGGTCGCATTCATCCTGGCGCACGGCGAGGCCCGCGTGCTGCTGACTGACCGCGAGTTCGCCCCAATTATCGCAAAAGCGTTGGCCTTGATGCCGGCGGAGGCGCGACCGTACGTCGTGGACATCGACGACGCGCTGGCGCCGCCGGGCGAGCACGTCGGCGACATCGAATACGAGGCGTTCCTAGCCAGCGGCGACCCAGCCTTCGAGTGGTCCATGCCCAGCGACGAGTGGGACGCCATCGCACTTAACTACACGTCCGGCACTACGGGGAACCCGAAGGGCGTCGTCTATCACCATCGCGGCGCCTATCTGAACGCGGTCGGCAACGCGATGACCTGGGGCATGGCGCAGCACCCGGTTTATCTTTGGACGCTGCCAATGTTCCACTGCAACGGCTGGTGCTTCCCGTGGACGCTGGCGGCGATGGCCGGGACCAACGTTTGCCTACGCCGGGTCGAGGCCGGGGCCATCCTGGACGCGATGGACCGCAGCGGCGTCACGCACCTATGCGGCGCGCCGATCGTCATGGGTCTGATCCTCAATCATCCCGGCGTGCAGCCGCGCCCGGCTCCGGTTCGCATGATGACCGCCGGCGCGGCCCCGCCCGCGGCGGTGCTGGAGGGCATGGAGCGGCTCGGTTTCGACATCACCCACGTCTATGGCCTAACGGAGACCTACGGCCCCGTCACCGTCTGCGCCTGGCACGAGGAGTGGGACGCCGAGGCGCCTGACGACCGCGCCCGGCTCAAGGCGCGGCAGGGCGTGACCTACCCGGTGCAGGAGGGTCTGATGATCGCCGATCCCACGACCATGCAGCCGGTGCCGCGCGACGGCGCCACGATGGGCGAGGTGTTCATGCGCGGCAACATCGTGATGAAGGGCTACCTCAAGAACCCGACCGCGACCGAGGAGGCCTTCGCCGGCGGCTGGTTCCATACCGGCGACCTCGCGGTCAGCCACCCCGACGGCTACATCGAAATCCGCGACCGCTCCAAGGACATCATCATCAGCGGCGGCGAGAATATCTCGACCATTGAAGTGGAGGGCGTGCTGTACCGGCATCCCGCCGTGCTGGAGGCTGCCGTAGTCGCGCGGCCGGACCCGACCTGGGGTGAAACGCCCTGCGCCTTCGTCACCCTGAAGCCCGGCGCCGAAGCGACCGCGGCCGAGATCATCGCCTTCTGCAAGGACCACCTGGCGCGGTTCAAGGTGCCGCGCACCGTCGTGTTCGGCCCGTTGCCGAAGACCAGCACCGGCAAAATGCAGAAGTTTGTCTTACGCGACCAAGCCCGCAGCCTCGGAGAATAGCCCATGCCACAGCCCACCCACGTGATGGCGCTCGATGAGGCCGACGAGACCACGCTGCCCGAGGATCTGCAGCCCTATTTCCAAAAATGCCGGGACAAGCTGGGCTTCGTGCCCAATGTGCTGCGCGCCTGGCTGATCCGGCCGGAGAAGCTGCGCAACTTCATTCGGCTATACGACGAGTTGATGCTGGCGCCCTCCGGTCTGACGAAGCTGGAACGCGAAATGATCGCGGTTGCAGTGTCGTCCTGGAACCGCTGCTACTACTGCCTGGTGGCGCATGGCGCGGCGGTGCGCAAGCTGTCGGGCGACCCGCAGATGGGCGAGATGCTGGCCTTCAACTACCGGGTCGCCGAGTTGCCGGCCCGGCAGCGCACAATGCTGGACTTCGCGGTGCAGCTAACGTCCGCGCCGCACTTGGTGAGTCAGGCCGACCGGGACGCACTCAGCGCGCAGGGCTTTTCGGACGCTGACATCTTTGACATCGCCGAGGTGACCGCATTTTTCAACTACACGAACCGGGTCGCGCACGCCGTCGATATGATGCCGAATCCCGAGTACCACGCGCTTGGGCGCTAGAAGATGCCGCTGAACAGGCCCTGGCGCTTCCGTTGAATGATGGGCGTATCGCCGGTCTCCGGAGACTGACCGAGCGCCGCGTTCTGCCGCAGCCGGGCGCTCTCGCGCTGTGGATCTACCGGGGTGCCGGGTGGCGGCGGGCTTCGCCAGAACAGCAGACGGTCGGTTAAAGGGCGGCTGGGGGTATCCAGCGCAGCCTCGTTGTCAACACGGTTGCGGATGTCGGCCGGCGCCGCGCGGCCGGCGGCGGCGACCAGCGCCTGCTGACCCGGCGTGACGGCATTGTCCGGGCGGGCCAGCGTGGTATCGGGGGTCAGCGTCGCCTCAGCCTGCTGGCGCTGGGTCATCTCCTGCGGGCGGATGGCGCCGGGCCGCGGCGGGCGCAAAGTGAAGTCGGGCGGCATCGAGAGCGGGGCGCGCGTCGTCACCTGGAACTCGTCCGGCGCGTCGCGGGTCAGGCCGAAGGTGCGGGTCAACTCGTCACCGCTGCACGCAGCTAGGCCTAGGCCCAAGGAAGTTACCAGAACAAGACGAAATGCGCTCATGACGCGGGTTTTACTGCCGAAGCCCCGGCGCCTGCAAGCGGGTTCGCGGCCGCAGCCCGTCCAGCACCAGCGCCGCCACCCCGCAGACGATGGCCGCGTCCGCCACGTTGAACACGTACCACGACCAACCGAAGGCGTGGGCGTGCAGAAAATCCACCACGGCGCCGAAGCGCAGCCGGTCGATGACGTTGCCGATCGCGCCGCCGCCAATGGCGCCGAGACTCGCGGCGACCAGCGCGTTCTCGGCCCGGCGCAGCCAGACAGCCAGCGCGACCACCACCGCGAGAGCAACCCCCGCCAGCAGCCAAGGCCCCCAGACCCCGTCTTGATGGAACAGCCCGAAGGTTACGCCCTGGTTCCAGACCATCGTCAGGCTGAGCACCGGCAGCACCGAAACCTGGCCGCGCTCGGGCAGGCGCAGCACCTCCAGCACCCACCACTTGCTCGCCTGGTCGGCGATCAGCACCAGAAGCGCGGCGAGCGCGCCCCAGCGGATACGGCCGGTCATTCGGCGGCTTGGTCGCAGGCGAGCGGACCGACCACGCCGGCACAACGGAGGCAGAGCGCCGGGTGTCCAGCCTGCTGGCCGACCTCGGGCAGTACGCGCCAGCAGCGGGCGCACTTGTCGCCGGGTGCCCGTTGCACGACCAGCGCTTCGCCGAACGCGGTTCCGGACACGATGCCGATCTCGGCCCAGCCCTCGGCATCCAACAGGTCGGCATAGCTCTCCGGCAGGGTGACCGTGGCCTGCAGCGACGCGCCGATCAGCTTTTCGAGCCGCGCCGCTTCCAGCGCCGTCGTCACGGCGCCGCGCGACTCGCGGATTTTGGCCCATCGCTCACCCAGCGCCGCGTCGTGCCAGGCGGCCGGGATGGATGGGAACATCTGCAGGTGCACGCTGTCGTCCTCGGACGGGAAGCGGGCCAGCCATGCCTCCTCCGCGGTGAAGCACAGCACGGGGGCGAGCCAGGCGACAAGGCAACGGTGCAGGTGGTCCAGCACCGTCCGGGTCGCGCGGCGCCGCGGGCTGGCGGGCGCATCGCAATACAGCACGTCTTTCCGCACGTCGAAGTAGAACGCGGAAAGGTCGGCGGAACAGAAGGCGTGGATCTCGGGATACACCCCGGTCCAGTCATGCGTCGAAAGCGCTCGACGCATGCGTTGATCCAGTTCCGCGAGGCGGTGCAGCACCCAGCGCTCCAACTCTGGCATCTCAGAGTCCGGCACGCGCTCGCTATCGGAGAAGCCGTCCAGGCTGCCCAAAAGCCAGCGCAGCGTGTTGCGCAGCCGGCGGTACAGTTCGGCCTGCTGCTTCAGGATCTCCGGCCCGATGCGCAGATCCTCAGACACGTCGGAGTTCACGACCCATAGCCGGAGCATATCGGCGCCGAGCTTGTCGGTGACCTCCTGGGGCGCCGTCACGTTGCCGAGCGACTTGCTCATCTTGCGGCCGTTCTCGTCCAGCACGAAGCCGTGGGTCAGCACAGCCTTGTAGGGCGCACGCCCGCGGGTGCCGACCGCCTCCAACAGGCTGGTCTGGAACCAGCCGCGATGCTGGTCGCTGCCCTCCAGATACAGGTCCGCCGGCCACGGTCCGCCGCGGGCCTCCAGCGCAAACGCATGGGTGCTGCCGCTCTCGAACCACACATCGACGATGTCCATGACCTGCTCGTAGCCATCCGGATCGTAGTCGTTGCCCAGAAAGCGACCCGGCGGCGAGCTGTACCAGGCATCGGCGCCCTCCTCTGTGAAGGCTTTGGTGATGCGGGCGACGACGTCCGGGTCGCGCAGCGGCTCGCCGGTGCGGCGGTCCACGAACACCGGGATCGGCACGCCCCAGGCGCGCTGGCGGCTGATGCACCAGTCCGGGCGGCCGGCGACCATGCTGGCGAGCCGGGTGCGGCCGGCCTCGGGCACAAAGTTAATGCGGGCGATTTCCTCTAGCGCCTTGGCACGGATCGCCTCGGGGCCGTCCATGCGGATGAACCACTGCGGCGTCGCGCGATAGATCACCGGCGCCTTGCTGCGCCAGGAATGCGGGTAGGAGTGGAGCAGCGTGCCGCGCGCCAGCAGGCCGCCGGCCACCTCCAGCGCCGCGCCGACCGGCGCCGCCGCCTTGAACACGTGCGTTCCGGCGAACAGCGGCACCCAGTCGGCGTAGGTCCCGTCGGGACCCACCGCCTCCGGCACCTCGATCCCATGCTCCCGGCCAAGCAGAAAGTCCTCCTCGCCATGCGCCGGCGCGATGTGCACGAAGCCGGTGCCCTGCTCGGTCGTGACATAGTCTGCCGACAGCATCGGCGCGTCGTGGTCATAACCCTGACCGCGCAGCGGATGAGCGCACACCAACCCGGCGAGCTCCGCACCCTTATAAACATGCGCGACGTGGTGCGTCGCGATGCCTGCGGCGGCACAGACCTGCGGCAGCAGGGCCAGCGCGATCAGCAGCCGCTCGCCGGGGCGGGCCAGCGCGCCGTCGTCCACGCTGTCCACATGGACCAGCGCGTAGTCGATCTCGGGCCCGTAGGCCAGGGCGCGGTTGCCCGGCAGGGTCCATACGGTCGTGGTCCAGATCACGACCGCAGCACCGGCCAGGGCGCCCTGGCCATTCAACACGGGAAAGCGCACGAAGGCCGTGTCGCTGGTGCGGTCGTGATACTCGATCTCGGCCTCGGCGAGCGCCGTCTTCTCGACAGGGCTCCACATCACCGGGCGCAGGCCGCGATATAGCGCGCCGTTCAGCAGGAATTTGCTGATCTCCCCGGCGATCGCCGCCTCGGACCCAAAGTCCATCGTCGCGTAGCGCCCGGCCCAATCGCCGACGACGCCCAGCCGCTGGAACTCGTCCGTCTGCACCGCCAACCAATGCGCAGAATAGCGGCGGCATTCATCCCGGAAATCCAGCACCGGGACGGCGTCCTTGTCGCGGCCGGACTTGCGATACTCTTCCTCGACCTTCCACTCGATCGGCAGGCCGTGGGTATCCCAGCCGGGGACGTAGTCCACGTCCTCGCCGGCCATCCGGTGCGCGCGCATGACCACGTCCTTCAGGATGCGGTTCAGCGCGTGGCCGATGTGCAGGTGGCCGTTGGAGTAGATGGGCCCGTCATGCAGCACGAAGGGCGGGCGGCCCGCCATCGCCGCCTTGGTACGGTTCCACAGATCGATGCGGCCCCAGCGCGCCAGCAGATCAGGCTCGCGCTTCGGTAGGTCGCCACGCATCGGAAACGAAGTGGCAGGCAAAAAGACGGTCGGGCGGTAGTCGGGTGCGTCGTTCATGGAGTCGGGCATGGGTTCGGGTCCAGGTTACAGCAATTTCGCGTCAAGGCAGTCCCGGCGCTTAGGCCGGCCTGGTAATTCGCCTGTGCGGGGTACGGACCATACCTGTATTATGCGGAGCGCGGCGCGGCCGGGTCAAGCGTTGCGAGCAGGACGCGGGCCTGGTCTGCGTCGGCAACGATCTGAGTGCGCAGCTCGTCGAACGAGCCGAACTTGCGCTCGGCGCGCAGGAAGGCGTGCAGCGCCACCGCGATTTCCTGGCCATATAGGTCGCCGTCATAGTCGAACAGATGCGCTTCCAGCCGGCTTTCGGTGCCCTGGTTCACCGTCGGGCGGCGGCCGATATTGGCGACGCCGGGCACCATCGTGCCGTCCGCCAGCCGGGCCCAGACCGCATAGACCCCACGCGCCGGCTCCAGATGGCGGCCTAAAGGCACGTTCGCCGTCGGAAAACCGATGGTTCGGCCGCGCTTCTCGCCATGGGTGACGGGACCGCGCACCGCCCAGGGCCGGCCAAGCTCGGCCGCCGCCCGCTCGGGATAGCCGTCCTGCAGCAGGCGGCGGATGCGTGTAGAGCTGATGGTCCCCTGCGCGTCGGCGAGCGGCGGCACGATCGTGAGGCCGATGCCCAGCGCCTCGGCCCGTGTCGCAAGGAACCCGACATCGCCGCCGCGCCGGTGCCCGAACGCGAAGTCGGGCCCGCAGGCCAGATGCGCCGCGCCCACGCCGCGACGCAGCACGTCGTCCACGAACGCCTCGGCGCTCAACAGCGAGAATGCGCGGTCGAACGGCAGCTCATAGACGATCTGCACGTTAAGCGCCGCCAGCGCCTCCGCCCGCTCGGCGGACAGCGTCAGACGGAATGCCGGGTCCTCGGGACGGAACAGCTCGCGCGGGTGCGGCTCGAAGGTCAGCACGGCTAGCTTGGCGCCGGGCCGGGCGGCGTGGACGGCGCGCAGCACGTGGGCGTGGCCCAAATGCACGCCGTCGAAGTTGCCCAGCGCGACCGCGGCACCCCGCAGCGCCTCGGGCAGGTCCCGCCAGTCACGGATGATTTGCAAAGAATGGGCCTGCATCAGGCGCGGCTGCGGGGCATCACCGTGGCTTCGCCCTCGATGACGACCTTCCCGGCCACGGTGCAGACCGTCTTCAGCGTCGCGCGCTTTTTATCGGGGTCCAGCGCCGTCACCTCCGCCGTCGCGGTCACCGTGTCGCCGATCTTCACCGGTCGGCGGAACTGCAGGGTCTGCGCCAGATAGATCGTGCCCGCCCCCGGCAGCTGCGTGCCCAGCACCGCGCTGATCAGCCCAGCCGACAGCATGCCGTGCGCCACGCGCTCCTTGAAGATCGACGCGGCTGCGGCCTCGGCGTTCATGTGTACCGGGTTCGTGTCGAGGCTGACCGCGGCGAACAGCAGGATGTCGGCCTCGGTGATCGTCTTGCCGACGCTGGCCGTCTGGCCGATGTGCATATCCTCGAACGCGATGCCGTCCATGCTGGAACTCCTCCCTGATCAAATGGACAAGGCATGGGCGCGGTGCGAAGGTCAAGAAGGCTTAATTTCGCTGGGACATCCGATGATCGCTAGCCTTCTGGAGACGCCGTAACATGGACCGGCACCACGACGCCGCCCGCCTGCTGCTGAGCGCCCGGCGCGATCCCACGCAGAAACTGCACAGCCTGCCCGAGGCGATGCGGCCGAAAACCGAGGAGCAGGCCTATCTGATCCAACGCGCCATCATGGCGGAGCTGGGCGGTGTCGGCGGCTGGAAGGTCGGCTCGCCGGACCCTACGGGCGCGGTCAACTGCGCGCCGCTGCCCGCCGCCGGTGTGCAGATGAGCCCCGGCCATGTCTTGACCGAGCACTGCACCGACCAGGGCGTCGAGGCCGAGATTGCCGTTCGGCTCGTGCGCGACCTGCCGCCGCGCGAGGCGCCGTATGGTCCGGACGAGGTTCTTGCCGCCATCGCATCCGCCCACCCGGCGATCGAGGTGCTGCAGAGCCGTTATATCGATGCGGACGGGGTGGACCCGCTCTCGCGCCTCGCCGACAGCCTGGCGCATTTTGGCCTGGTTGTCGGGCCCGCCATCGCCGACTGGCGGTCGATCGACTTGGCCGCCGAGCAGGTGGCGCTGATTGTGAACGGCGAGGCGATGAAACGGCGTATCGGCAACCCGGCCGGCGACATGCTGCGCCTGTTGGTCTGGCTTGCGAACCACGGCGCGCACTGGGCTGGCGGGCTGCGGGCCGGGCAGTATGTGACGACGGGCTCGTGGACGGGCAAGGACTTCGTGACGCCGGGCGCCGAGCTGCGGGTGGTGTTCGACCACGCCGGGGAGGCCGCGCTGCGGTTCTCCGCATGACGCTCGCGTTGATCGTCGGCGCCGGGCCGGGCCTGTCGGCGAGCTTTGCCCGCGGCCTGGCGCGAAAGGGCCATAAGCTCGCACTCGCGGCACGGCGCACCGACAAGCTGGCGGCGCTGGCGGCCGAGACCGGCGCCAGACTGCACGTTTGCGAGGCCGCCGATCCCGCCAGCGTCGCCGCGCTGTTTGCTGCGGTGGGTGCGCCGGAGGTGGTGCTGTATAATCCAAGCTTTCGCATCCGCGGATCTCTGATTGATCTGGACCCGTCCGAGGTCGCGCGCAGCTTGGCGGTCACCGCGTTCGGTGCGTTCCTCGTGGCTCAACAGGCGGCTCGTGGCATGCTGGCGGCCGGACACGGCACGATCCTGCTGACTGGAGCGTCGGCCGGGGTGAAGGGCTTTGCCCAGTCGGCTCCTTTTGCGATGGGCAAGTTCGCGCTGCGCGGACTGGCGCAGAGCATGGCGCGGGAGCTGCATCCCAAGGGGGTGCACGTCGTGCATGTCGTTGTTGACGGCGGAATCTGCTCCGCTGCACGCCCGACACCTGCGGATCAGCCCGACAGCATGCTGGACCCGGACGCCATCGCGCAGACCATGCTGGACGTGCTGGCGCAGCCGCGCTCCTGCTGGACGGACGAGATCGCTGTGCGGCCTTGGACGGAACGGTTCTGATTGAAACGTCTGCCTATGCAGGCCTGTCGCATTGCACGATCCTGATCTCGCGGAGTAGGGATCGACCCTGAAAATGAATACGGAGTAGGCGCATTCCATGATGCAAGACACACTTGGCAACGGGTTTGTGCATGACGTCTACAACCGGATACTCGGTCGTGATCCCAGTTCTGCTGAGGTCACGGAGGCGGAGCGCCTTATCGACGATTGCAACGAACGGGCTTTCGTGTTGCTGGTCTGTGCCAAGCCGGCGGTCGTTGCCAAACGTCCCGAACGTTCCGAAGAATTTGGGTCGCTTTTTGTTCCGCCTGGCCATTATTATTCTCCTATTGTGGACCCAGACGAACTGGTCCGCTCCGGTTTTTTCGAGCAGCAAACAGATAAGCCCCTATCGGGGATCACGCTTGATCCAACACGGATGCTTACGACTTTCAATGCCTTGTCGCAGCATTTCCCGAGCATAGACTTCCCAGAAACTCAGCAGGAAAGTCACCGCTATTATTTTCAGAACGATTTCTACAGCTATGGCGATGCGATCATTCTTTCGGCGATCATACGTGAATTCAGGCCGCAACAGATCATCGAGGTCGGATCCGGCTTCTCGAGTGCGGTCATACTGGACACACTAGACGGCGGCGGCCTCGATACCACCGTCTGCACATTTGTCGAGCCCTATCCTGACCGATTGCATGCGCTGCTTCGCCCCGCAGACCGTCAGCGTGTCAAGATACTGGAGCAGCCTGTCCAGAGCGTGCCATTGGACACTTTTAGCCATCTCAATTCGGGTGACTTGTTGTTTTTAGACACAACGCATATTTCCAAAACGGGCAGTGACGTCAACTATGAAATATTCGAAATCCTCCCCAGTCTGAAAGCTGGTGTGCTCGTGCACTTCCACGATGTATTTTGGCCTTTCGAATACCCACGCGCATGGGTCGTCGATGAAAATAGGTCGTGGAATGAACTCTACGTGCTGCGTGCGTTTTTGATGCATAACAGAGACTATGATATCTTATACTTTAACCAGTTTTTTAATGCTGCTTTCGGCGCGCGTGTTCGACAAACAAGTCCGTTGATATCACGCAATTGCGGCGGAGGTTTTTGGCTACGCAAAGTCTGAACAGGTCTCCAATGACGAGGACCCAGGTCAGACTGCTATCATTCCCGTAGCGTGCTGCCTACAAGCGGGACTGGCATGAGCATTGGATTGGGCTTTGATTGGCCAGCCAGGGTTCGCAAGTCGCACACCATCGCACTTGCCATGCCACCCCAGGCCAACTGAGGATCGTCCACGCCGGCAGGCAACGCCAAAGTGCCTGCCAGCAGGCTCATAATACCGCCGGCCAGACTTGCGGGCGTCGGATCGCACATGATTGCCATCGGCTCGTCGTGCAACTGCTCCTCCAGCCCGCCAACCCTGGTTGCAACCAGCCAACGCTGGGCGGCCACGGCAGCGGCGGCGACACCGCTCTGGCTCGCCTCGCGATGCGAAAGCACAAGGCCATCCGCCCAGGCAAGCAGCGCACCGACCTCGTCCTCCGGCACCCAGCGGTTCTCGACGGATACGCCGGGTATGGCACGCAGCGCATCCAGCACCGGCGTCTTTGGGCCGCTTCCGACCACGCGAACCTCCAGGTCTGCACGCGGCCCGAGCAGCGCCAGACTATCTGCCAACAGGTCCAGACCCTTATAGGGCAGCAGCCGCCCGAATGAGAGCAAGCGCAGCTTCCCGCCATGCGCACCCGGCGGCGGTGGACGCTCGCCGAACGCGAACGGCGGTAAAGATGCCGTCTTCAGCAGCCGTCCCGCCGCGATCCCCTGCTGCCGCAGCCGGTCAGCCACATGCGTGCTCAGTGCGAACAGCCGGTCCGCCCGGCGCAGCAACTGGCGCTGCAGCCGCATCTGCAGCGGGAACGCGTCGCCGGGATGGAGGTCCGCGTCGTGCACCACTACGGCGAACGGCACCCCAGCCCGGCGCAGCGCCACCGCCATCAGCAAGTCGAGCGGAGCCGGCATCGCGCACAGCGCCACATCCACCCGATTGTCCCGCAGCCAGGCGGTCAGCCGCGGCACCAGCAGCGGGGCGCGCAGCGCACGGGCGGCGAACCCGGCGATCCCGTCATAGGTGGGGAACGGCAAATCGCAGGGCGGCGGCGTGGCCGAGTTCATGATCTCGGCCCCGGCGGACAGCGACAACAGCGGCTCGGTTTGCGGCACGGCGGCAAAGTTGCGCATCAGCTCTGCCGCGAAACGTGGGCCGGCGCCGCGCCGCCCCCATTGCCAGATCAGGGCCCTCATTGGGCCGAGTACGCAGAAGAAAGGCCGGGGCCATGCACTGCGAGGCCGAGCCCACGCACCGCTGCCGCGAGCGGTTTCGGTCCGAGCCGCGCCATTGCCGCCGCCTGCCCGGCCTGGCCGAGCGCGCGACGCGCTGCCGGGTCGTCCGCCAGCCGCACCAGATGCGCCGCCGCCGCCACCACGTCCGGCTCCGCCCAAACGGCGCCCGGCGCCATGAACACGCCCCGGGGATCATGGGCCGGGATCAGCCGAACCGGCACCATGGCAGCACAGCCTGCATCCATGAAGTCCACATTGCCCGACCAGTCGGTCGCGATCACCGGCAAGCCCAGCAGCATGGCCTCCGCCGGGACCAACCCGAAACCCTCGCTGCGGTGCAACGACAGCACGATGTCGCAGGCGGCCATCAACGCGTAGTGGTCCGCAGCCGGCAGGGTTCGCGAGTCGATCCGGATGTTTGGACGGGAGGCGGCGGCGCGCAACGCGGCGAAGTCGGCGGGGAAATGGTGCGAATCGCCAACGCGCAGCAGCAGCACGCGATCCATCCGGTCGTCGAAGGCCGCACGGTGCGCAGCGATTGCACCGAGCGGGTTCTTGCGCTCGAAGCTGGACGCAAGACTGAATGACACCAGGGTGACGACAGCGTCCATCGGCAGGCCAAACGCCGCCCGACCCAGCGCCGAAGGCATCGGAGGGTGCGTCGCGACGGGATGCGGCACGACGCGGACGCGGCCGGGCAGCAACGGTTCGAGTGCGGCGGCGGTGAAGCGCGACGGCACCCACACCTCGTGCACGAAGGCGATCCCGGCGCGCCAGCTTGCGGGCACCACGGGCAGCTCCCACGCCCAATAGCCTACAACCCGGCGGCCACGCAGCGCTGGCCGGCCCAGCCGCAGCAACGCCAACGGCATATGCGGCGCGTTCACATGCAGTACCAGCGGCGCGCCCCCGGGCGGCAAGTACCCGCCGCGGCGCATCTCCCAGGCCGGCACGCCCAACGCCTCCAGCCCGTGCAGCATCAGCCGCGCGCCCTCCCCTAGGCCCGAGGCGCGGTCCAGCTCGCCCGCTACTGCGATGCCGGCACAGGCGGGCGGCGCGGGCTGATCGGGACGGGGGGCCAGCAGCGCCGAACCCTGGATCAGCCATCGGCGCCGCGTGGCTTGCGGCAGTCCACGCCACAGGCGGTGCAGCGGGTGCAGGGATGGGTCCGGTCGATCGATCACGTCCGACATGCGCGAGTCCGCGCCACCTACTCAGCGCCCGGTCGCAGTGCAGGCGCCGGGATCACCTTCGTGTGGCCGTCCAGCTCGGCGAGACGGCCCCAAGAATGCGCGAATGACACGAGAAAGCTGCCAGAACTGCCCTTTTCCATCTCAAGACGCATGCGCTGGCCTTCTCTCCCGAAGAGTCGTTATAGCTACGCCTCCTCATGGCTGCTAGCACGTGTATCAGTCCGGCACGCAAGCTGGACGGCCCCGGTTGCCGTCGGCGGCGAGCCGTATAGAGTGCGACGATGATGGTTTTGCTGCATGTCCGGACCTGCGCTACCCTGGCCTTGACGATAGAATGGCGGGCGGCCTGAACACATCGATGGAGCCAGCCCAGCACGGCATCCCGCATTTCGCAGTGGATTTAGTTGCGCCTGATTTGTCCTGGTGGCTGCCGGGCAACACTGGGGTACGTGGCTTTACCACATTCGGGTCGGGGCAGCCGGGTCCTCACGTCGCGCTGATCGCCTTGCTGCACGGCAACGAGGTTGCCGGCGCCATCGTGCTCGACCGGCTGCTGCGCTGTGGTATTCATCCAGCCCGGGGCAAGCTGACGCTCGGTTTCGCCAACATCGCCGCATTCTCCCGGTTCGATCCCGCCCAGCCGACCGCGTCACGCTTCCTGGACGAGGACATGAACCGCCTTTGGGCACCCGCCGTGCTGGACGGCCCGCGCCGGAGCGCCGAGCTCGACCGCGCGCGCGAAATGCGTCCGTTGATCGACACCGTCGATGTGCTGCTGGACCTGCATTCCATGCTGTGGCCGTCCGAGCCGCTGATCCTAAGCGGACCCACTCCGCAGGGGCGGCGCTTGGCAACGGCGCTAGGCGTGCCGGAACTGGTGGTGGCGGATAGCGGGCACGCGACGGGCCCGCGGCTGATCGACTATCCGCATTTTACCGCGGCGGGCCAAACAGCAGCTGCCTGCCTGGTGGAGGCCGGCCAGCATTGGCAGCCGGCCACGGTGGAGACCTGCGCCGCCTGCGTCTCGGCGCTGCTGCGCCTCATCGGCTGTGTGGACGGTCCACCGCCGGCACCAAGCCCGCGCCTTGCTGAGGTCACAATGACCGTTACCGCCGCGACCGCCGGCTTCGCCTTCGTGCAGCCGTATCGCGGCGGCGAGGTGATCGCCCGGCGCAATACCCTGATCGCCATGGACGGTGCGGCCGAAATCCGCACGCCGCACGACGACTGCCTGTTGGTCATGCCAAGCCTGCGCCCCAGCCGCGGGCACACTGCCGTGCGCCTTGCCCGCTTCGTCTAGCAGCGGCACCCGTCCGATATTATGTTGCACCTACATATGCTGCATTGCAGCGAATGGAGGGACTGATGCCGCTGACCGAACCCGTAGCTCGTGAGCTGCTGCACCTGCGCAATATCCAGCTGCGCGGCTACCGGCGTATGGATGGCCTGTTTGATATCGAGGCAACCCTGCAGGACACCAAGTCCTACGCTTTCAGCAATGCCGAGCGCGGTCAGATCGATCCCGGCGTGCCGCTGCACCGCATGCTGGCGCGCATGACGCTGAACGACGAAATGGAGATCATCGCGTTCGAGGCGGTGACAGAGTTCGGCCCTTACGGCATCTGTCCCTCGGCCGCGCCCAACTTCGCCCGGCTTGCCGGACTGAAGGTCGGCCGTGGCTTTCTGAAGGCGGCGAACGAGCGTATCGGCGGCGTGCATGGCTGCACCCATCTGCGCGAGCTGCTGGGCCAGATGGGCACCGTGGCGTTCCAGACGCTATACGCAGTGCGCGTCAAGCGCGAGGCGGCGCCGAACGCCGTTGATACTGCGCAACAGCCCGCGGAGACACCGTTGAAGAAGCCGATGCTGCTGGGCACCTGCAAGGCGTATGCGCCCGACAGCCCCGTGGTAGCGCGGCAATGGCCGCAGTTCTACACGGGGCCGGCGCTGGTCAATTCCTGAGGGCGGCCTGCTCGTCCGGCGTACGAAGCGTGAGTGCCAGCGCGTGCAGGCCCTGAGCGAACTCCGGCTCCAGCGCCGCATTCACCAGACGGTGCCGGGCGACACGGCCCTGGCCAACGAATCGGTCGGACACCACCAGGACGCTGTAATGCGTCTCCCCGCCAGGCGCCGCCCCGGCGTGCCCAGCGTGCTGGCTGCTGTCGTCGCGCACATCCAGCAGGGCCGGGTCCAGGGCCCGGACAATCATATTGCGGATGCGGTCGCTGCGGCTGAGTTGGCTGGACATGCATTCAGGTTTACCCCGGCCGTCGCGGGGTGTGAAGCACTTGCCGCCGCCGGGTTCCAGAGCACATAAAGCAAGATGACCCGACCCCCGCGACCCCGGGCCTATGCGCCCGACCCGGCCGCGCCGGGACGCCCCTGTGACATGCCCGGTTGCCCCGAGGCCGGTGGCTTCCGTGCGCCTAAATCCCGCAGCACGCTGAACCAATACTGGTGGTTCTGCCTTGAGCACGTGCGCGCCTACAATTCGGCGTGGGACTATTACAAAGGCATGTCGGCGGGCGAGATCGAGGCGCACACGCGGTCCGACACCGGCTGGCAGCGTCCGACCTGGCCATTGGGCCGACTGGGCGTTCAGGCATTCGACGAGGCCATGCTGCGCGACCCGCTGCATATATTGTCTGCCGGGCGGATGCGTCGCGGCACGGCGGCTCCGAAGACCACCGTGCCGCCCGATCTGCGTGATCCGATGCAGGCGCTCGGCCTCGATTGGCCGGTATCGATGGATGTGCTCAAGGCGCGCTATAAGGAGCTCGCCAAGCGCCACCATCCCGATGCCAACGGCGGTGACCGGGCGTCGGAAGAACGTCTCAAGACAATCAACCTTGCTTATGCCGCCGTGCGGCAACATTTGACTGCCGAACCCCGGATGGCCGCGACCGGGTGAGCTTTCGCAACCGCCCCGAACGGGGCTAGTGTACCTCGCCCGGCTCGCGGCACGGCGGAGCACTGCACAGGACCCCAACGCCTATGAATAACATCGCTGCACTCGCCAATGCCCGTTCCACGCCGACCTCGGCCATCAGTGTTCCGGACACTACCGTAAACGCACGCGAGGCTTTCGGCATCGACGTCGATATTTCGGTGCCGGCGTTCTCGGTACCGACCGAACACGTGCCCGAACTGGATTTGGCCTATAAGTTCGACCGCGAGACGACGCTGGCGATCCTGGCCGGCTTTGCCTTCAACCGGCGCGTGCTGATCCAGGGCTATCACGGCACCGGCAAGAGCACGCACATCGAACAGGTGGCGGCGCGGCTGAACTGGCCGTGCATCCGGGTGAACCTCGACAGCCACATCAGCCGCATCGACCTAATCGGCAAGGACGCGATCGTCCTCAAGGATGGCAAGCAGATCACCGAATTCCGCGAGGGCATCTTGCCCTGGGCGCTGCAGCACGCCTGCGCACTGGTGTTCGACGAGTATGATGCCGGGCGGCCGGATGTGATGTTTGTGATCCAGCGGGTGCTGGAGGTTGAGGGACGGCTGACACTGCTGGATCAGAACCGCGTGATCCGGCCGCATCAGAGCTTTCGGCTGTTTGCCACTGCGAACACTGTCGGTCTCGGCGACACGACGGGCCTGTATCACGGCACGCAGCAGATCAACCAAGGGCAGATGGACCGTTGGAACATCGTCGCGACACTGAACTACCTGCCGCACGCGCAGGAGACGGCGATCGTGCTGGCGAAGATGGGCATCGACCCGTCCGACAAGGCAATGAAGAAGCGGGTCGAGAGCATGGTGGCGCTGGCGGACCTCACACGCGCCGGGTTTATCAACGGCGATATCTCGACGGTGATGAGCCCGCGGACGGTGATCACCTGGTCGGAAAATGCGCGTATTTTTAAGGACGTGGGCTTTGCTTTCCGCCTGACGTTCCTGAACAAGTGCGACGAGGCCGAGCGCAGCACGGTGGCGGAGTATTATCAGCGTTGCTTCAATGAGGAACTGCCGACCGGTCTGTTGGCGCCGCGCAAGGGCCTGTGAGCGGCTTGTCCGATGAGCGGTAGCAAAGAGAACTCGCGCACCGAAGATTTCAAGCGCGCGACGGCCGGTGCATTGCGGGCGGTGGCGCAGGTGCCCGAGGTTCAGGTTGCGTTTCAACCCGGCCCGAGCGGCCTGGTGGGCAAGCGTGCCCGCCTGCCGTTGCCGACGCGGGCTTTGCCGCCTGCCGAGATGGCGAAGTTGCGTGGTGCCGCAGACAGCGTGGCGCTGCGGCTGCGTCATCACGATGACGCCGTGCACGCCGCCCGCAGCCCAGGCCAGCGCGACGCGAAGGACGTCTATGACGCGCTAGAGCAGGCGCGTGTCGAGGTCGTCGGGACCGCGCACATGTCCGGCGTCGCCGCCAATATTCGTGCCCGCCTTTCGGACGAGTGCGAGGCCGAGGGCTATGACCGCATGACGCGCAAGGACCAGTTGCCGCTGCCGGCGGCGCTGTCCCTACTGGCGCGTGAGCGCATGTCGGGCGAGCCGGTGCCAGCCGCCGCTGCCAGGATTTTGGAAAGTTGGCGCGGCACCCTGGGCGACGACGCCGAGGGCGCGCTGTCCGAGATGGCGTCCACCCAAAACGACCAGCAGCGGTTCACCCGCGCTGCGCGCAAGCTATTGGCTGCCTTGAACCTGGCTGAGGCTGAGGTCGAGGCGGAACCGGACGATCAGACCGACGAGGGCGAGGACGGCGGCGAGCAGGCGGGATCGCAGGACAACGCCGAGCAGACCGAGGGCGATACCCAGGCAGACGCCGACAGCATGCTGGGCGCACAGCCCGAGCAGATGCAGGGCGATGCCTCGGAGGAGGAGGGCGACGACGCCGAGGAGGATGCTGCCGCATCCGAGGGCGACGACCGGCCCGGCGGACCGCAGACCCGGCGCGAGAAGCCGGTGCCGGACGACCATATGGCCTACCGCGCCTTCTCCCGCGCCAATGACGAAGAGACGGACGCCGAGGATCTGTGCGATCCCGAGGAGCTGGCCCGCCTGCGCCAGCAGCTTGACCAGCAGCTGCAGCACCTGCAGGGGGTGGTCAGCAAACTTGCCAACCGGCTGCAGCGGCGGCTGCTCGCACAGCAGACCCGGGCGTGGGAGTTCGATCTCGACGAGGGCATGCTGGACGCCGGGCGCCTGGCGCGGGTGATCGTCAACCCGATGTTGTCGCTGTCCTACAAGCGGGAGCGGGAGACGGATTTCCGCGACACGGTCGTGACTCTGCTGATCGACAACTCGGGCAGCATGCGCGGCCGGCCGATTACTGTGGCGGCGATGTGCGGCGACATCCTGGCGCGCACGCTGGAGCGTTGCGCCGTCAAGGTCGAGGTGCTGGGCTTCACCACCCGCGCCTGGAAAGGCGGACATAGCCGCGAGCGTTGGGTGGCCGAGGGCAAGCCGCGCAACCCCGGGCGGCTGAACGACCTGCGCCATATCATCTATAAATCCGCTGATGCGCCGTGGCGCCGAGCCCGGAAGAACTTGGGCCTGATGCTGCGGGAGGGCCTGCTGAAGGAGAACATCGACGGCGAGGCGCTGCTTTGGGCGTATCGCCGCCTGATGTCGCGGCCGGAGCATCGGCGCATCCTGATGGTGATCAGCGACGGCGCGCCGGTCGATGACAGCACGCTATCGGTCAATCCGGGCAACTACCTGGAGAAGCATCTGCGCGAGGTCATCCGGGAGATCGAGGGCCGCGACGCGATCGAATTGATTGCAATCGGCATTGGGCACGACGTGACACGCTATTACCGCCGGGCGGTGACGATCGTGGATGCGGAGGAGCTGGGCGGGACCGTAATGAAAAAGCTTGCCGAGCTGTTCGATGAGGATGCAGTACGCTCGTGGGCGCGTGCCGCGGCCGAGCGGGCGCCGCTCATCGCCTAGGCTTTCTGCTTCGAAGCAGGTGACGGCTCGGTCAATCGACGCAGGATCGTGGCTGCATGACGGATCGCCAGCGAGTAGTGGCCCTCGTTCGGCATGACGTGCAGGCGCATGCCGGGAATAGCCTCGAAGGGTGCTAAGCCATGCAGCGGAATTAACGAATCCTCGCTGCCGTACCAGACGTCCACGGGCATGGTGATCTGCCCCATTGGGACGTGCCACTCCTGGGCGTAAATCTGGGCATCAGACAGGGCGCCCTGCACGCTGCGCCCGATTCCCTCGCGCCAGACCCGAGCTAGTCCGGAAAGAGTTTGCCGGGTCAGGCACTCCCGATCAGCGGCGGGCAGCGAACCGCCGACCAGCGTGCGCGGCGTGATGATCCGGCGATGCAACAAAGGCCGTATCATACTGAACAGCCGGTGCGCCAGCACGGGATGCCGCCCAAGCCGGAACAGGTGGCCGACACCGGCCGCGCGAGGATGGATGCCATAGGCTGGCGGCACCGGGCACACCAACGCCGCGCCCACCACCCGATGTGGCAGTTCATAGGCGCACGCCACGGCATAGGGCGCGCCACCCGACAGTCCGACGACATGGAACCGGTCGAGGCCAAGCCGGTCCGCCACATCCGCCACATCCCGCGGCCAGTCCAGCAGGGTGCGCCCTGGCTGTGGCGAGGAGCGTCCATAGCCCGGGCGGTCGAGCGCCAGCAGACGCACCGGCAGATCCGGGATCAGCCCGGCCTCCAACCGCGAGGCCGGCCAGCCATGGAAATACAGCACGACGGGTCCGGCAGGGTCGCCGTACTCTTCAACAGCCATCACCCGGCCGTCCGGCAGACGTATCACAAACGATGGCACTACAACCCGGCGGACGCGGCGCGGTGTTTGGGTACGGCGTACAAACCGCTTGAGCGCCAGGGTTACCACCGTTGGGGGCGCCGGTCGGGGCGGCACAAAAAAAGCCCGCCGAGGCGGGCCTTTTGTTTCGCCAGTTAACCGCTACGCAGCTGGCTGAGCAGCGGCGCGCTTGGTTTGCGACCGGACGATGCGACGCTTCAGCACCTGAGCCTCCTCAGGCAAGTTACGGTTCGGCGTGCCGAGCAGGAACGAGTCAAGGCCGCCATTGTGCTCTATCGTGCGAATGGCATGCGTCGTCAGCCGCACACGGATCGTGGTTCCCAAGATGTCCGACAGCAGCGAGGTGTGCTGTAGATTGGGCAGAAAACGACGACGGGACTTGTTGTTGGCATGGCTGACGTTGTTGCCAGACTGCACACCCTTGCCCGTGAACTGGCAGCGACGAGACATCGAAAATCCTCAAAATAAAGCGCCGCCCGGGACGGACGCCCCAGCGATCAGAGTGCGGTTTATGGCGTTATGGCACTGCCGCGTCAACCCGCCGCGTCGTTCCGTCGGCTCACGCGCGGCCAGACGCGCCTTCATGCGGCCCATACTCCGCCCGCAGCTCACCGGAGCGCACGCTTGACATGGCATTCTGCAGCACCTGAACGATCGCATCGTCGCCCATGGTGCGCGCGAGCAGTCCCAATGAGCCACCCAACAGCGCCGATGCGATAGAAAGCGGACTAAGATTCTGTCCGGTCATATACTCGATCGCCTTATCGACGATGGCGCCTGCATGGCTCAAATCGGCCGGGGTTTCGGACGGTGCGTGGTCGGCGTCATGCGGCATCGTTTCACTCCTTTTCCATCAATATGCGAAATCCCGAGATCGTCGCAGACACGCTATTGCGCTGCGGTCGTCTCGGGCTCGGGCACTTTGGACTGCTCTACCGTTGACTGGACCGCATCGGGCTCGGGGAGCTCCCCCTGCTCAATCTGCAGCGCCCACATCCGGGCATAAAGTCCGCCAGCGGCCAGCAGGCTCATATGGGTGCCACGCTCGGCCACCGCGCCTTCGGCCAGCACCAAAATCTCGTCGGCATCGACCACGGTCGAGAGACGGTGCGCGATCACCAGCGTCGTCCGGTCCGCGGACACGGTTCGCAGTGCCGTCTCAATTTCGCGCTCCGTACGGGTGTCGAGCGCACTGGTTGCCTCATCCAAGATCAGGATACGCGGGTTTTTCAGAATGGTGCGGGCGATGGCGACCCGCTGCTTCTCGCCGCCCGACAGCTTGAGCCCGCGCTCGCCCACCCGGGTCTGGTAGCCCTCCGGCAGGCGAAGTACGAAATCATGCACCTGGGCGAGTCGTGCAGCGTGCTCGATCTCCGCCTGGGACGCGCCGGGGCGGCCATAAGCGATGTTGTAGCCGATCGTATCGTTGAACAGCACCGTGTCCTGCGGCACGACGCCGATGGCAGCGCGCAGGCTCGCCTGCGTCATGTCGCGCACGTCGATGCCGTCGATCTCCACGGCGCCTTCGGTCACGTCATAGAAGCGGAACAGCAGGCGACTGATGGTCGATTTACCGGCACCCGTGGGTCCCACGATCGCGAGCTTCGCCCCGGCCGCGGCAGAAAAGCTGACGCCGCGCAGAATCTCGCGGTTGGCGTTATAGCCGAAATGCACGTCGCGGAATGCCACACTGCCGGGCTGCTCGGCGCTGGACACCCCCAACGCAAGCGGCGCTGCGAGCACGATGGCGCCGGGCCGGTCGGCGACCTCCTGCCCGACGGATAGCAGCCGGAACATCTGCTCCATATCCACTAGGCCCTGCTTGATCTCCCGATAGACAAATCCCAGAAAATTGAGCGGCTGGTAGAGCTGCATCAAATAGGTGTTCACCAGAACGAACTGGCCAACGGTCATAGTGCCGGCCTGCACGCCGTTCGCCGCCATCAGCATTACCCAGCCGAGGCCCACCGAAATAATCAGAGCCTGGCCCAAGTTCAGCATGTTCAGCGTGACCTGGCTTTTAACCGCCGCGCGTTCGTAGCGGGCCCGCGCATCATCAAAACGTCGCGCCTCATGCGCCTCATTACCAAAATACTTCACGGTCTCGAAGTTCAACAGGCTGTCGATAGCCTTGTTCTGCGCGTCGTTATCGGTGTCGTTCATAGCCCGACGAAAACGGACGCGCCAATTGGTGAAACCAAAAGTGAAGCCGATATAGAGGACGACGGTGACCAAAGTGACGCTGGCAAACCGCCAATCGAACAAGTGCCACAGGATGCCGACCACCAGCACGACCTCCAGCAGCGTCGGAACGATGTTGAACACGGCGAGGCGAAGCACGTTTTCGACCCCTCCCGTGCCACGCTCGATCGAACGGGACAGGCCGCCCGTCTGCCGATCCAGGTGAAAACGCAGCGACAGGCGGTGCAGATGCTTGAACGTCTGCAAAGCCACCTTGCGCACGGTGCTTTGCTGCACGGCGGCGAACACCGCATCGCGCAGCTCGGCGAATCCAGCCGAGGCCACGCGCAGCAGCGCATACGCCAAAATCAGGCTTAGTGGGATGGTAAGCGGATGGCCCTTGGGCGACAGCGCGTCAACAGCCTGGCTATAGACAATCGGGATATAGACCGTCGCGACCTTCGCCAGGACCAGCAGAATAATGGCGGCAACCACCCGCACATGGGCGCCAATGTCGCCCTTCGGCCACAGATAGGGCAGTAGTGAGCGCACGGTTTGGAAACCGGTCCGTTGTGGCGTGTCGGACGCGGGCAATGGGGTTAGGTCGGCAGGCTTCATGCACAGTATGTGGCGATTGACGCCAGCGCTGGAAAGGCCGGACGCCTGGGATGGCTGCGGATTGTGGCCATATCGGCCGAATGCCTGAACTCATGCGTCACATCAATGCCTGTCGCAACTCCAAGCTGCCCGGGGGCCGAATGCCGTTGCTACTGGGATCGGCACCGGTTGGATGGGTGTCGCCGGACGTTGCGGCGGCGCTGGCCGGACTTGGCGGCGTGACCGGGCCGAGCGGTGTCACGGTCGGCGCTGACGAGATTTACGGCGTGGCCCGGCAACTCGCCGCGCAGGGTCGGTTTCGCTTCCGCGATGAGGCATTCGACGTGCGCGCCGTGCCTGATGGTCCCGTGCTGGCGCAACTCGACCGCGGCGCGTTGCCGGCCCTCGGCGTGCGGGCGGAGGGCGTGCACCTGAACGGGCTGATACAGCGCGCCGACGGTCTATGGGTCTGGGTAGCGCGGCGCGCTGCGCATAAGCTGCTGGATCCCGGCAAGCTCGATCATCTGGTGGGCGGCGGTGTGCCGGCCGGCCTCTCGCCGCTGGAGACGTTGGTCAAGGAGGCGGACGAAGAGGCCGCCATTCCCGCCGCCTTGATCGCCGGCGCGGTGCCGGTTGCGAGGCTCAGCTACGCGATGGACCGCCCCGAAGGCCTGCGGCGCGACCGCCTGCACTGCTTCGATCTGACGCTGCCGGAAAGCTTTGTGCCGCACCCGCGGGACGGCGAGGTGGAGACTTTCGAAGTCTGGCCATTGCCCGCGGTGCTGGACGAGGTGCGGCGGTCCAACGCGTTCAAGTTCAACGTGAACTTGGTTCTGATCGATCTTTTCCTGCGAAAAGGCCTGCTCGGCGCATCAGAGGGCCACCGGCTGCGGGCGGCCCTGGACGCCCCCGATTAAAGCGCTAGACTAGCCCTCGGGCGGCACGGCGGCGATCGGAATTTCCCGCGGCTCGGCGTGCTGCTCGGCTGCAGGCGCCGCGTTTAAAGTCTCCGCACCTGGGACCTCATCCTCGTCGCCCTGCTCTCCGCCTTGCTGCTCAACCGTCTGCGGCTCGTTGCCGTGGCTCTCATAGGGCTGCCGACGCTGCGGGCTGGCGCCGTTGGTCTGACCCTGCGCCTGAGCCGCCTGGTTCATGGCGTTCAGGATGCGGAAATAATGCTCGGCGTGCTGAAAATAGCTTTCGGCCATCACCCGGTCGGCGGAGCTCGTCGCGTCGCGGCCAAGCTGCAGATATTTCTCGAACAGCTGCTGCGAGGTGCCGCGAATACGCAGGTCCGGGCCGCTGCTATCAAAGACATGATTGCGGTTGAGCGGTACGTTGCCGGTTTGGTGCCGGATCGGCACTCCGCCGCCAGTGCCGCCGCTACCCCTGTGGTTGCGCCCGCGCATACGTTTTACGTTCATTCGTATGGAACACTTTCCTGTTCGCGGCCACCCTGGAACGCACGCGGGCGCGGCCCGGCGGCAATCATCTGGTGGCATTGGGTTTCGCCTGCACGCAAGCGGGCAACACAAGCAGGACCGCGCCCAACGGGCTTCGATCCTAATCGCATCCTAACCCTAGCGGTCCCGCGCCGTCCTGCCAAACATTTTCTCAGGTTTTCACAAGTACGGCACGGGGAATGCCCGCTAGATCGGTGTGAAATATCGCAGATTCACCCGCTAGGACAGCCACCGGCCCAGCTTGCCCGAAGCCGATCTCCAGCACGGCGGCGCCGCCAGGTGCGAGCAGCCTGGGCAGAGCCGCCAAGATGTGCCGATAAGCAGTAAGCCCGTCCGCGCCGCCATCCAGCGCCCGGCCGGGCTCATACAGCGCAACCTCCGGCATCAGGCCGGCGATGTCGGCGCTCGGAATATATGGCGGGTTGCTGAGCACGAGGTCAAATTGCCCCGACAGCGCGTCGTCCCAATCGCCGCAGAGGAACGCCGCCCGACCCGCTAGCCCAAGCGCTGCCGCGTTCCGCGCCGCCAGGATTGCCGCCTCGGCCGACCGGTCGATCCCCAACCCCCAAGCCGCCGGAAACTCCGTTAGTGCGGCCAGCAGCAGGCAGCCGGTGCCAGTGCCGAGATCCAGGATGCGGCGTACCCGGGCACGCTCCGGCAGCGCTGCGATCGCCGCCTCAACCACGGTCTCACTGTCGGCGCGCGGGATCAGGGTAGCGGCCGAGACCTCGAAATCGAGGCTCCAGAACTCCTGGCGACCGAGGATTAATGCCAGCGGCTCTCGCGCGGCGCGGCGGGCCAAAAGGCCGTGATACCGCGCAGGATCAATCGTTTGCAGATTGTCGCCCAATAGCGTCTCGCGCGATAACCCGGTGGCGTGTCCCAGCAATAGCCGAGCATCCAGCCGCGGGTTGTCCACGCCGGCCGCCTCCAGCAACGCCGCACCTTGCCGCAGTGCCTCGCGGATCGTCACTCCTGGGCGGCCAACCGCGCCGCCTGGTCCTCCGCGGTGAGCCGATCGACGATATCGTCGAGGTCGCCCTGCATGATCCGGTCGATCTTGTGCAGCGTCAGCTCCACGCGGTGGTCCGACACCCGGCCCTGTGGAAAGTTGTAGGTGCGGATGCGCTCGCTGCGGTCGCCGGTGCCGACCTGCGACTTGCGGTCGGCGGCGCGGGTGGAGGCAAGGCTCGACCGCTGCGCCTCATACAGCCGCGCGCGCAGAATCTTCATGGCCTTGGCGCGGTTCTTGTGCTGGCTCCGCTCCTCCTGCATCGCCACGACGACGCCGGACGGGATATGGGTGATGCGGACCGCGCTCTCGGTCTTGTTCACGTGCTGGCCGCCAGCGCCGGACGCGCGATAGACGTCGATGCGCAGGTCGGTCTCGTTCACCTGCACGTCCACCTCCTCCGCCTCCGGCAGCACGGCGACGGTCACAGTCGAGGTATGGATGCGCCCCTGGCTCTCGGTGGCCGGCACGCGCTGGACCCGGTGCACGCCGGATTCGTATTTCAGCCGGGCGAACACGTTGCGGCCGGTGATTTCGGCGACGCCCTCCTTCAGGCCGCCCAGCCCGGTGTCGGCGTATTCCAGCACCTCAACCCGCCAGCCCTTCGACTCCGCGTATTTCTGATACATCTGGAACAGCTCAGCGGCGAACAGGCTGGCCTCGTCGCCGCCAGCGGCCGGACGGATCTCTAGAATTGCACTGCGGGCGTCCGCCTCGTCCTTGGGCAGCAGCGCCAGACGGATTTCGTGACGCAGCGCCGGCAGCTTCTCCTTCAGCTCGTAAAGCTCCGCCTCGGCGAGGTCCTTCATCTCGGGGTCGGACAGCATCGCCTCGGCGTCGGCGTTCGCCCGCTCAGCCTCGCGCAGTTCGTCGATGCGGTCCACGATCGGCGCCAGCTCCGAAAGCTCCTTGCTGGCACGAGAAAACCCTTCGCCGCCCAGGCCCTCGCTGAGCTGTGACCGCAACTCGGCGGCGCGCCCGACGATGCGGTCGAGCTTGTAGTCGAGGCTGCCGCTCATGCCAGTCTCGCCGCCAGCTCGGCCAAGGCCACCTCGGACTGAGCGCCGGTCGCCAGATCCTTCAGCTGCGCCACGCCGCGGGCGAGCTCGGCCTCGCCGATGATCACTGCCGCGCGGGCGCCGATGCGGTTGGCGCGCTCCATCCGGCGCTTGAGATTGCCGCGATACGCCATCTCCGCCCGGATGCCGGCGCTGCGGAGCGCCTGCATCGCGTCGAGCGCGGCTGCTTCTTCGGAAGCACCGCCCACGGGGATCACCGCAACCGGAGCGGGCGGCACCGGGGCTGCATCCAGCAGCATGGCGAGGCGCTCTGTCCCCGCAGCCCAGCCGACGGCGGGAATGGCGGGACCGCCCATTTGCGCCACGAGCCCATCATAACGGCCGCCCCCCATCACCGTGCCCTGAGCGCCCAGCTGGTCTGTCACGAACTCAAATGCCGTGTGGTTGTAGTAGTCGAGCCCCCGCACGATGCGCGGGTTTTCCCGGAACGGCACCCGCAGACGATCCAGATGCGAGCGCAGCCCGTCATAGAACGCGGCAGCCTCCGCCGTCAGCACGGCCTGGATGATGGGCGCGTCCGCAACCAGGGCACGGTCGCCTGCGTCCTTGCTGTCCAGAATGCGCAGCGGGTTGCGCTCCAGCCGGTCCCGGCTGTCCGGCGACAGCGCGTCGCGATGTGCGCTGAAATAGGCCACTAACGCCTCGCGGTAGGCGCTGCGGCTGGCGGCATCGCCCAGCGTGTTCAGCTCCAGCACCGTGTCGCTGTCCACGCCCAATGCCTCCAAGATCTGCCAGCCCAGGGCAATGA
Source organism: Rhodospirillales bacterium (assembly GCA_025351925.1). GTDB lineage: Bacteria > Pseudomonadota > Alphaproteobacteria > Acetobacterales > Acetobacteraceae > CAHJXG01. Next base: position 27,034 of record JANXVC010000314.1, read on the forward strand.
TCTCGGCATCGGCCAGCGGCTCCGACGGGCCGATCAGCTCGGCGCCAATTTGATGGAACTGCCGGTAACGCCCCTTCTGCGGGCGCTCGTAGCGGAACATCGGCCCAGCGTAGAACACCTTCTGCGGCAGCGACTGCGTCAGCCCGTTGCTGATCAGCGCTCGGCACACCCCGGCGGTGTTCTCCGGCCGCAAGGTGATGCTGTCGCCGCCGCGATCATCAAAGGTGTACATCTCTTTCGTCACCACGTCCGAGGTGTCGCCCAGCGTCCGGGCGAACACTCGCGTCTCCTCGAAGATGGGCGTCGCCCACTCCTCCAGGCCATACAGCCCAGCGACGCGCCGGGCGGTGTCGATGACGTAAGCGTGGCGGCGCTGCTCCTCGCCAATCAGGTCCCGTGTGCCGCGGACCGGCTGCAGATCGGCCATGCTACTCCGCTGCAACCTTCGCGACGACCGGTGTGGCTGCTGCCAGCTCGGCGGCCTTGCGCTCGACCGTCTCGATGATGTGCTCGACCATGTCGCCGCCATCGATCGTGTGGTCGGTGCGCCCGGCGTGATACACCATGTGCCGGCCGTTGCCGCCGCCGGTCACGCCGATGTCGGTCATCAGCGCCTCGCCGGGTCCGTTCACGACACAGCCGATGATCGACAGTGTGATCGGCGTCTTGATGTGCGCCAGCCGCTCCTCCAGCGTCGCCACCGTCGCGATCACGTTGAAGCCCTGCCGCGCGCAGGACGGACAGGAAATAATCTTCACGCCGCGGTGCCGCACGCCCAGCGACTTCAGAATGTCCCAGCCGACATGAACCTCCTCCTCCGGCTCGGCCGACAGCGAGACGCGCAGCGTATCGCCGATGCCGGCCCAGATCAGGCTGCCCAGGCCGATCGACGACTTCACGGTGCCCGCGCGCTTGGTGCCGGCCTCGGTGATGCCGATATGCAACGGGTGGTCGCAAACCTCGGCCAGTTGCTGATACGCCGCGACCGCCATGAATACGTCCGACGCCTTTACGCTGATCTTGAACTCGTGGAAGTCGTTGTCCTGCAGGATCTTGGCGTGCTCCAGCGCGCTCTCGACCAGCGCCTCCGGATTTGGCTCGCCATATTTCTCCAGCAGATGCCGCTCCAGCGAGCCCGCGTTCACCCCGATGCGCATGCTGCAGTTATGGTCCCGCGCGGCCTTGATGACCTCGCGCACCCGCTCGGCGCTGCCGATATTGCCGGGGTTGATGCGCAGACAGGCGGCGCCGCTCTGTGCCGCCTCGATGGCGCGGCGATAGTGGAAGTGGATGTCGGCGACGATCGGCACCGAGACCTGGCGCACGATGTCTTTGAGCGCCAGCGCGCTCTCCTGGTCCGGGCAGGACACGCGGACGATATCGACCCCGGCCTCCTCCGCCCTGCGGATTTGCGCCACCGTGCCGGGCACGTCGGTCGTCAGCGTGTTGGTCATGGTCTGCACGGTAATCGGCGCGTCGCCGCCGACCGGCACGTTGCCCACGTGGATCTGCCGGGACTTCCGGCGCTCGATCTGCTGGTACGGGCGATAGCTCATGCTGGCTCCCCACGCCGGACCTCCGGCGCTTCCCTCTGTATATAGTGCGCGGCGCTGCTTCTACTGCGCCGGGGGCCGTCCCGTCGAGCCGCCCTTTAGCATATCAGGCTCCAGCGCCACGTCGCGGCGGACGGCGCCGGAGGGTCCCAGCGGCGGCGTGGCCTCGCCATCGACCAGCAGCTCCGTGCCGCCGGCATTACCGGTCGTCAGCAGCAGCGCAGCGCCCTTTGGCACCGGCCAGCTCTCGCCGCCGCGCATGACGCGGTTCAGCAGCACGTGGCCCTGCCGTTCCCGGACCTGAATCCACGTATCGGAGTTAAGCCGCAGCAAGACGCGGCCCTCATCCGTGACGGCCGCTGCTGGAGGCGGCGCCACGGGGACAGCCGACGCGATGACAGGTTCTTCCGACGATGATGCTGCATTGCGGGTCGGCGCAACCGGAGCGGAAGCGAATGGATCCGACGCGACCTGCGGCGACGAGGGGGATGGCGCCGCCCGGTCAGCGAGCGCCGCCAGGCGTTCCGGCACGACCGGCACTATTTCAGCGGTTGGCCGGGCATCGCCGGAGTAGTGCCACCAACCGGCATAGGCTCCAGCCGCGAGCAGCACCCCCAGCAGCACCACGGCGCCGGCCGGCACGCCACGGTCGGGCACGGGGGCGGGAAACTCCAGCTCGGTTTTCTGACCCAAAGTTTGCGCGTCTGGACGAAAGCGCCGTGCGGCTTCGTCCGCATCCAGGCCAAGCAGTGTCGCGTAGGCTCGGGCAAAGCCCACGGCATAGACATGGCCCGGCAGGTCGGCCAGGCGGCCATCCTCAACCGCCTCCAGGAACGCCAGCCGGATACGCAGCTTGGCAGCGACATCCGGCAGGGCCAGGCCGAGCCGCTGCCGCGCCGCCTGCAGTTCCGCGCCGACGCGCGCTGCCCCGGTGATTGGGCCGTCCAGATCGCCATTGAGGAAGGACTGCATCGCCTTCGCCTCCTTGAATTTGGCCCTACGATCCTGCCGCATCGCCGACCCCACTTTCGTCTCGATCCAAGCTCAGTAGTTACCCGAACGCAACTACAAAGATGGCACCCATTAGTTGAAATACCAAGTGAGCAGTATCCCATACGAACGCTATACCAGGTGGCCGTGCTCCCGGGCCCAGGAGAGCAGCGGCGCGCGCAGGCTGGCCTGCCCGGCGGAGTTGCGCCGAACTGCCGCCAGCACCGCACGCAGTTCCGCAAGATGTACCGAGGCGAACGCCGCCTTCAGCCGCAATAGGCTCGCCGCCGGCATCGACAGCGTGGTGATGCCCAGCGCTGCCAGCACCATCGCCTCGAGCGGCCGGCCGGCGTGCTCGCCGCATACCGAGACCTCGACCTCCGCCGCCGCCGCCGCTGTGCAAATATGATCCAACGCATCCAAAACCGGCGGCGACAGCAGGTCGTAGCGCCCGGCGAGCCCCGGCGTGCCGCGGTCGGCGGCGAACAGGAACTGCATCAGGTCGTTCGATCCAATCGAGACGAAATCTGCCTCCGCCATCAACGCCGGCAATTGCCAGAGCAGGGCTGGAATCTCGATCATGCTGCCGATCAGCAACCGTTCAGGCGCCGGACGCACCCGCTCCGCCTCGGCCAGCAGCAGGTCGCGGGCGGCACGGAACTCGGCGACGGTCGCGACCATGGGGAACATGACCGACAGCGTCCGGCCCTGCGCCGCCAGCAGCAGAGCACGGAGCTGGCGGCGCATCAGGGCCGGGCGGTCCAGCCCGACGCGCAGGCTGCGCCAGCCCATGGCGGGGTTTTCCTCCTCCTGCCGCGGCGCGTCCGGCAAAAGCTTGTCGCCGCCCAGGTCCAGCGTGCGGAACCGCACCGGCCGGTCCCCGGCGGCGTCCAGCACGCGGGCATACAGCGCCGCCTGCTCCGGCACGTCGGCGATCTCGCCGCGGGCCAGCATCGCGATCTCGGTCCGGAACAGCCCGATCCCGGCAGCGCCCGTCGTGTCGAGATGCTCAACCTCCCGCACCAGCCCGACGTTGAGCATCAGGCTCAACGACAGGCCATCCAGCGTCTGCGCCGGCAGATGGCGCTGGGCGGCAAACCCGGTCTCAAGCTGCAGGCGCATCTCCAGCGCGCGGCCGTACGCGGTGCGGACCTCGCTGTCCGGACGCAGGATCAGCTGGCCCTCATCCGCGTCCAGCACCGCAACGTCGCCATCCTCGACCGCGGCGAGCAGCCCGCGCACGCCGCCGAGCGCTGGCAGGCCGAGCGCGCGGGCCAGGATGGCGGCGTGGCCGGCCGAACTGCCCTCCTCAATCGCGACGCCGCCGATGCCGCGGGCGTGCCACTCCAAAAGCTGGGCGGGACCCAGCCGCCGGGCGATCAGGATTGCGCCCAACGGGATTGCCGGCACCACGTCGTCGCCATCCAGCGCCGCCAGCAACCGCCCAGCAAGATCCTCCATGTCCGCCAGGCGCTCCCGCAGGTAGGGGTCGGCGATGCGGCGCATGCGGTCGCGGATGTCGTTCGCGACCCGGTGCACGGCGGCCTCGGCCGTCAGCCCTCCGGCCACCGCCTCCCGCACCCGGCGCATCCAGCCGCCGTCGCCTGCGACCAAACGCGTCGCCTCCAGCACCTCGCGCGGGCCGTCGCCGGCCGGCAGCTTGGTCTCAATCAGGTCATCGAGCGTCTGACGCATCGAGGCTATGGCGAGGTCGAGGCGCGCAGCCTCCTGGACGGGATCATCGGCCAGCAGCCGGCGCAGCGGGGTACCGGCGCCGTGCAGCACCACCGGGCCGATCGCGATGCCCGGCGCGAACGGCGTCGCCTGAAACTGCCGAGGCATGGTGGCGCCGAGCCCCTGCTCCGCCCCATCGGTCGCGCCGGCGGCGGCCAGCACCTCGGCCAGCAGCATGGCGACGGTCTCCAGCAGCTCCACCTCATCATCAAGATAGCGGCGCGGGGCGCGGTTCTGCACGGCAATCACGCCGAGGATGCGGCCGCCGCGACGTACCGGCACCGCCAGCAGCGAGGCGAACGGCGCCTCCCCGGTCTCCGGGCGATAGGCGAAGGCCGGATGGTTCTGCGCGTCCGGCAGGTTCTGCACCGTGGCGGTCGCGGCGACGATGCCGACGATGCCCTCCCCCACCCGCAGCCGGGTGCGGCCGACTGCCTCCGGATTGAGGCCGTGGGTGGCAGTGAGTTCCAGCAGGTCGCCGGGCCGCATGGCATAGATGGTGCAGACCTCGGCCACCATCTCGGTGGCGACCAGCGCGGCCAACTCGCCGAGCGGCACGCCGTCTGCCCCGTTCCCGGAGCCGATCATCGAGAAGCCGAGCGCCATCATGTCTCGCAGGCGGGACAGCAGCCGGCGCGTCTGCAGCATCTAGTGCCGCGCCGGATTATGCCGGGCGGCGAGCGCCCGGCAGGCCTGGCCGATCAGCTCGTCGATGATCTCCGCCATCGACTGCTCCGCCGTCACCATCCCCACGGACTGCCCGGCCATCACCGAGCCGTGCTCCACGTCGCCGTCGATCACCGCACGGCGCAGCGCCCCGGCCCAAAAGTGCTCGATCGACAACTGCGCCTGCTCCCGCGTCAGCTCGCCCGCGTCCACGCGCGCCATCGCCGCCGCCTGGTGCTGCAGGAAGGCCTGGGTGCCGGCGTTGACCAGGCCGCGCACCGGAATCACCGGAAAACGCGGATCGAGCTGCACGCTGGGCAGCGCATCACGGGCACGGGCGCGGATGAAGGCGCGCTTGAAGTGTGGATGGGCAATGCTCTCGGTCGCCGCGGCAAACCGGGTGCCGAGCTGCGCGCCGGCCGCGCCCATTTCCAGAAACGCCAAGATCGCCTCGCCGCGGCCGATGCCGCCGGCGACGAACACCGGGACCTCGGTCACGTGGGGCAGGATCTCCTGCGCCAGCACGGCGAGCGACACTGGGCCGATATGGCCGCCGGCCTCCGATCCCTCGATGACCAGCGCGTCGGCGCCCCGCCGCACCATGCGCTGCGCCAGCACGAGCGCCGAGGCGAAGCACACCAGGCGGCTGCCGTCCTTGACCGCGCGCACCGCAGCGCCGCTCGGCACGCCGCCGGCCAGCACGATATGGCCTACGCCGTATTCCAAACAGACCGCGATCAGGTCCAGCAGGCGCGGGTGCATGGTGATCAGGTTGACGCCGAACGGCCGGGCGGTCAGCGCCTGGGTGCCGGCGATCTCGTGGGCCAGCGCCTCCGGCCCCATGGCGCCGCCGGCGATCACGCCGAAGCCGCCGGCGTTGCTGATGGCGGCGACCAGGGTCCGCTCGCTGACCCAGCTCATGGCGCCGCCCATGATCGCGACTCGGCTGCCGAGGAACCGCCGGCCGCGGTCCGACAGCCGGTCGAACTCCGCCCGGGTGAGCAGCCCGCCGCTATCTTTACTGACGGTATCAGGCGGCATCGAGACCGTAGGCGGTGTGCAGCGCGCGGACCGCGAGCTCGGTGTACTCCGCCGCAATCAGCACGCTGACCTTGATCTCGCTGGTCGAGATGACCTGGATGTTGATCCCCTTCCCCGCCAGCGTGCTGAACATGATATTGGCGACGCCGGCGTGGCTGCGCATGCCGACGCCGACCACGCTGATCTTCGCCACATCCGGGTCGGTCAGCACAGTGTTCGAGCCGATCGCCTCCCGGTGCTCCGCCAGCACGGCGCGCACGCGCGGCAGGTCGGTGCGGCTAACGGTGAAGGTCATGTCGGTGGTCCCGTCCGCCGAGACGTTCTGCACGATCATATCGACGTTCACCTGCGCCTCCGACAGCGGGCCGAAGATGGCGGCGGCGACTCCCGGACGGTCCGGCACGTGGCGCAGCGTGATCTTGGCCTCGTCCCGCGAGTAGGCGATGCCGGATACCATTGCTTGTTCCACGATCTCGTCCTCATCCACCACCAAAGTTCCGGGCACGTCGGCGAAGCTCGAGAGCACCTGGACCCGCACCCGCTCCTTCATCGCGAGTTCTACGCTACGAGTCTGCAGCACCTTTGCCCCCACCGAAGCGAGCTCCAGCATCTCCTCATACGCAATCTTGTCCAATTTACGGGCGCGGGCGGTGATGCGCGGGTCCGTCGTATAGACGCCGTCCACATCGGTATAGATGTCGCAACGGTCGGCGCGGAGGGCCGCCGCCAGCGCCACTGCCGAGGTATCGGAGCCGCCGCGCCCCAGAGTGGTGATGCGCTGCTCCGGCCCGAGGCCCTGGAAGCCCGCCACCACCGGCACCTGGCCGGCCGCCATCGCCGCCAGTAGCAGGCCGCCATCCACCGAGGCGATGCGCGCCTTGCCATGCGCGCCGTCCGTTTGCACCCCAGCCTGCCAGCCGGTCCAGGACCGCGCCTCCACGCCGAGGCTCTGCAGCGCGATCGCCATCAGGCCGGACGTCACCTGCTCGCCCGTGGCCACCACGGCGTCATACTCGCGGGCGTCGTGCAATGGGGACAGCGCCGCGCACCACTCAACCAGCTGATTGGTGACGCCGGACATGGCGGAGACGACGACCGCGACCTCGTGGCCGGCGGCGACCTCCCGCTGCACGCGGCCGGCTGCGTTACGAATGCGGTCGAGATCGGCCACCGAGGTCCCGCCGAACTTCATCACGATCCGCGCCATGCCTGCTTCTTGCCTTTTCGGTGCGGGCCCGGCCGTTGCGGCGGCGCCCCTGCAAGTTCACATACTTATCGGAAAGACGGCGGGAAAACAGGGGCGAGCAGCATGGCAGACGCACAACCCGTTTCAGGTGTGGCTCAAACAGGTGTGGCCGGATCGGTCGTTGCGGATGAGATCGCGCGGTTCGACGCGTTGGCCGCGCAATGGTGGGACACAGCGGGCCCGATGGGCGCGCTGCATGCGATGAACCCGCTGCGTGTCGGCTGGATCGACCGCCGCATCCGGGTGCGGTTTGGCGGCCCGGTGCGTCTGCTCGACATCGGCTGCGGCGCCGGGCTGGCGTCGGAGGCGCTAGCAGCGCTGGGCCACGACGTGCTCGGCCTGGATGCCGCAGCGGACGTGATCGCCGCGGCGACGGCGCATGCGGATGGCCAAGGCCTGTCGCTCGCCTATCGGGCCGGCGCTGCCGAGGACCTCGTGGCGGAGGGCGGCCGCTTTTCCGTGGTAACAGCGCTCGAGGTGATCGAGCACGTGGCTGACCCTGCCGCCTTCCTACGCCTTTTGGCGCAGCTCATCGAACCCGGCGGATTGCTGTTCGTGTCCACGTTGAACCGCACGCTGCGGTCGCTCGCGGTCGCGAAGCTTGGAGCGGAATACCTGCTGCGCCTGTTGCCGGTCGGCACGCATGACTGGCGGCAATTCATTACTCCGGCAGAGCTTGGGACTTATGGCAAGGCTGCCGGCTTCAGCGTGGCTGACGTCAGCGGGATGCTGTTCGACATCCGGTCCCGGCAATGGCGGGCCGGCACGGACCTCGCGGTGAACTATATCGCGATGCTGGAGCGCCGCTAACCGTCGGCCCGCGGAACCCAAGGAATGCGCGCGACCTCGATGCCCTCATCCGCCAAGGCTTCCGCCTGCTCGGGCGTGCTCTCGCCGTAGATGCCACGCTTGTCACTCTCGCCGCGATGGATGCGCCGGGCCTCCTCCGCAAAGCCCGGGCCCACGTAGTCGCAGTTCCGTTCTACGTCGGCGCGCAGCTTCTGCAGCATCGAGCGGACATGGTCAGGCATTCCGGAGCCGGTTTTCTCGACACTCGATTGTTCAGGCACCGAGACCGCAACGTCGGGGGTGCCAGAGGTGTCCACTACGGCGCGGCCCTTCCTGATCCGCGGCGCCATCAACGCGCGGTTCACGGTCGTATCGCCGCAAGCCGGACACGACACCAGACCGCGCTCAGCCTGAACGTCAAACGCCGCGCTGTCACGGAACCAGCCGTCAAAGCTATGATCGGCGCTGCATCGCAACTGATAGTGGATCATCTCTGGCCTATCTCAGCGGGACACGCTGTCCCGCCATCGTAACATGGCGGGGCGGCTGCGCATCGCAAGTTCACGCAGTGGCCAGCATAAGGTCGAGCTTGCCGGCCCGCTCCAGCGCCATCAGGTCGTCGCAGCCACCGACCGAGCGGTCATCGATGAACACCTGCGGCATGGTGTTCTGACCGGAGCGCGCGACCGCCTGCTTGCGCTCTGCCGAGCCATGCGGCGCGTCGATCTCCTGGAATACCACGCGCTTCTTCTCCAGCAGCGCCACGGCCCGGCTGCAATAGGGGCACCAGGGCTGGGTGTAGATTTCGACCTTCGGCATCGCTCTCTCCGCGTGGGATCAAAGGATTGGGACCGGCACCGCAAGACTCAAGCTACTCCAGACGCGCATCTGCCACACGCGCGGCCACCAGCACATCCACCCGAGCCACGCCGGCCGCCAGCAGCGCACGGGCGCAGGCGTCCGCCGTAGCGCCGGAGGTCATCACGTCGTCGATCAGCAGCACCCGCGCATCCGCAAGCTGCACTCGGCGCGACGGCCGGACGATGAAGGCGCCCGCAACCTCCGTCCTGCGCTGGGCGCCAGTCAGATGCCCAAGCGAAACCGTGGCCCGGGTCCGGCGCAACCCGTCCAGCACCGAGGGCCGGCCAGTAAGCCGCGAGAGAGCCTGGGCCAGCAGCGCCGACTGGTTATAGCGGCGAGACAGCAGGCGCCTGCGATGCAGCGGCACGGGGACCAGCCAGTCGGCCGCGGATAGCAGTGCGGCACCCGCCCGCGCCATGTGCGGCGCCAGCGCCCGGGCGGTCTCAACGCGGTCGCCGTACTTGAACGGCAGTAGGATGCGCCGGGCCTGGTCATCGTAGCGCAGCGCCGCACGTGCCGCGGTCCAGGCCGGCGGATGCTCCCGGCAGTCGGCGCAGCGTCCGATTGCTCCGCCCTGCATGGCGGAGCCGAAGGGCCGTCCGCAGCATGTGCAGCAGGGGTTGGTCACGAAGGCGGTGCGGCGGAAACAAGCGGCGCAGAACTGGCCTGGCGCCCCGACCGGCGCGTCGCATGTCAGGCACTGTGGCGGCAAAAGCACATCGAGCAGCAATCCGACGCCCCGGCGCCCAACCGCCAACAGCCGGTCAGGCGCCAAAGGCAACCGTGCCGTCGCGCTCGATCTCGTGCACCAGATCGATCTCCCACGATAAGTAGGCCTGCATCGCCGCCGCAACCCCCGAGTTGCGGTCGTATGGGCGCAGGTAGAAATCGACGCAGGCCTCGTCCGGCGGATTGATGCGGTCAGCGACCGGTATGTTGCCGGCGGCGATCCACGCAGTCGTCCCGCCAGCCAGGACCTGAACTGGCGCTGCGGTCAGGCCTTGCAGCTCCGCCACCGCAAGCCGGGCCAGCGTGCCGTCCACCGAGGTGACGACGACGCGCTCGGCCGCGGCCAACGAGTCGCGCAGCGCATCCAGACGGGTGCGGATGCCCCAGACTGCGCCCGGGATATGGCCCGCGCGATAATCGACGCTGCGTGCGAGGTCCACGACCAGCGCGCTGTCCAAACTTGCCGTAGGGGCGACCAGATCGGCGTGTGGCAGGACCGGCGGCACGACGACCATAGCGTCGATGTCGTCCAGTCCGTTTTCTACGACGAAAACATCCAAGAAACCCATCTGCCGCAGCCAGGCTCCGGCCATCCGGGCGCGCACGCCGTCATCGTCCAGCAGCGCGATGCGGGCGCCACGGACGGCAATCCATTGGTCGGTCGCCTGGATCAGCTGGCCGCCCGGGGCGTTGCGGCTGCCCGGCCGGTGCTGCGCCGCGAACTCGGCAGGGTCGCGCACGTCCAGCGCATACAGCGTGCGGTCCGGGTCCTCCGCGTATCGCGTGAGGTCGAGCGGGCCGATCACGCCGACGCCCGACGCCTCGGCAAACGCACGGGCACGGTCGAGCGCCAGACGGGCCGTCGCCGGCGGCCCCGGGGCATAGCGCCTGGTCTGGCCGCGCTCGCATGCGAAGCCGGCGAGTTCCCATCCCGTCGTGCCGTTGCGCAGCGCCACCACTGGGTTCGGCACCCCAGCGCGGCGCAGGCTCTCGGCACCCATGATGCTGCGGGTCCGGCCGGCGCAGTTCACGACGATCAGCATCGCCGGGTCGGGCGCGAGGTCGGCAATGCGGTAGGCGAGCTCGCCGCCGGGCACATTGATCCCGGTCGGGATCGACATGCTGCGGAATTCTTCCAAAGGCCGGCTATCGAGCACGACCATGTCGCGGCCACCGTCGATCCAGGCCTTCAGCTCGGCCGCGTCCACGCTCTCTGTGCCATAACGGTGCTCGACCCACTCGCCGAATGCCTTGCTGGGCACGTTCACGCCGCTGAACAGCACGAACCCGGCGGCAGCCCACGCGGGCGTGCCGCCGTCCAGCACATGCAGATCCGTGGCGCCCTGCCCGGCCAGGTACTCGGCCAATCGCTCCGCCAGGCCGCGCCCGTCATCCACGCACACGATGCGGGTGCCGAGACGCGGCAGCAGGACCGGTATCCGCAGCTCGGCGCGGGACAGCGGACACGGCACGGCCCAGAACAGGTGGCTGGTGCCGAACTCGCCCTCCTCCCGCGCGTCAAGGATGGCCAGTTCGCGACCGTCTTGAATCCAGCCGCGCAGGGTGGCGGCGTCGATACGGGTCATCGGTTCGCGGTGGGCGTCATGAAGGCCTTGTTGTAGGGCTGCACCGTGCCCGCGTCGGGGTCGAAGCCCTGACGCGCGTCCAGCTTCTCCAGCGCCAGGCCATAGACGTGCAGATGCCGGGTCGGCTGGATGCCGGAGGTGTGGATGGAGTGGATGTCGTTGGGCATGAAGGCGATGCCACGGCCGGGCTCGACCATGACCTCGCGAACCAGTTCCAGTGTAGCCTTGCCGGGAACCGAGGCATCGTCGGTGCGCCGATACACCCGGTTCAGCTCCTGGCCTTCAACCGCGGTGATGACGGCCCAGGTTGTATGGTCGTGCGGCTTGCTCGAGTTGCCGGGGTTCAGCGCCAGCAGATAGATGGCAAAGCGGCCGTCCGGGTCCTCCTGCAGCAGATACCGCTGCGATCCCTTCTGGCCCTCCGGCGGGGGCGGGAACTCGGCGTGCGGAAACAGCGCCTCGTGTCCGGCCAGCTCCAGCATTTCGGTCAGGATGGCGTCGAGCGTCGGGCGGGTGACGCCCTGCTCGCGCTCGATCGCCTTGACGCGGTCCATCGTGGCGGCAACGGCGGCGGTACGGGCGGCGGAGGTGGCGGGCGCGTTCATCGGTTTGCTCCGTATCGATCAGGGCTGCAGCCTAACCATCTGGTGACGGCGCGGTCAAAAAACTTGGCAGGGTCATCCGCCGTCCGCACATAGGGCGCATGGACGACCAGACCGTTTTCGACCGCCGGGCCGTGCGCCTGCACCGCGACCGCGCAGCTGCCACGGTGGGCCAGGTCACCGAAATCCTGCAGGACTGTGCCGAGCGCCTGCTGGACCGGCTCGACGACACCACGCGCCGCTTTACCCGGGCGCTGGATGTCGGCGGCCGGGGCGTCGTAGCGCCGTTGCTGCGCGCCCGGGGCATCGAGGTGGTGAGCTGCGATCTCTCATCCCGCATGGCATCGATCAACGGCGGCCTGTGCGTGACGGCGGATGAAGAGTGGCTGCCCTTCGCTCCCGGAAGCTTCGACTTGGTGATCGCCAGCCTCTCGCTGCATTGGATCAACGATCTCCCCGGCGCGCTGATCCAGCTGCGTATGGCGCTGGAGCCGGATGGCCTGCTGCTCGCAAGCCTTCCGGCGCTCGGCACTTTGGGTGAACTCCGCACCGCATTGACCCAGGCCGAGGCCGAGCTGATGGGCGGCGCGTCCCCCCGTGTCTCGCCCTTCCCCGAGTTGCGCGATCTCGCGGCCCTGCTGCAGCGTGCCGGCTTCGCGCTGCCGGTGGCGGATGTGGAGGAGATTTCGCTCCGCTATGCCGATCCATTTGCCCTGTTGCGCGACCTACGGGCCGCAGGTGAATGCAACGCGGTGGCGCTGCGTGACCACCGGGTGCCGCAAAGCGCGCTGTTCCCTGCGGCGTTGGCGGCGTCTCCGCAACAGGAGGGGCGCATGACGGCAACCCTGCGCTACGCCAGCATGACGGGATGGGCTCCTGGCCCACAACAGCCGCAACTGCTGAAGCCGGGAACGGGCCGGGTCAGCCTCTCGGACGCGCTCAAATAGCCCGAGCGTCTGCGGCGCTGGCTGCCAGTGCCGTCTAGCCTCCAGTAAGGCTCATATGCCGCGCCACCGACGGTGCCGGGTTGCGACGATCGATTACGAAATCATGCCCCTTCGGCTTGCGAGTAATCGCCAGCCTGATGGCCGCGTCCAGCTCCGCGTCCGAGACGCCATCCCGCAGCACGCGCCGTAGATCCGCCGCATCGTCCTGACCCAAACACATATACAGCGTCCCCGTGCAGGTCAGCCGGACGCGGTTGCAGCTTTCACAGAAATTATGCGTCATCGGCGTGATGAAGCCGATCCGCGTGCCGGTCTCCTGCACATCAAAATACCGGGCTGGGCCGCCAGTCTGGTAGCTGGTGTCCTGCAGCGTCCAGCGCTGGCGCAACCGTCCGCGCACCAGCGACAGCGGCAGGTACTGGTCCGTGCGGTCGCCGCCGATGTCGCCCATAGGCATCGTCTCGATCAGGCATAGATCGTGCCCCTGCTCCCCGCACCAAGCGAGCATGTCGTCGATCTCGTCCTCGTTCACGCCCTTCAGCGCGACGGCGTTCACCTTCACGTGCAGTCCGGCCGCCTTCGCCGCCGCTATGCCGTCCAGCACCTTCTCGATCTTACCCCAGCGGGTGATCGCGGCGAACCGCGCCGGGTCGAGGGTATCCAGGCTCACATTCACCCGGCGCACCCCGGCTGCATAAAGCGCCTCGGCATGCTTGGTGAGCTGCGTCCCGTTTGTCGTCAGCGTCAGCTCATCAAGGCCTTGCCCCAAACGCTGTCCCAGCCTTTGAAACAGCGTTTGCACGTCACGGCGAACCAATGGCTCGCCGCCGGTAATGCGGATTTTGTTGGTGCCGAGCCGGATGAACGCGACGCACAGCCGCTCCAGCTCTTCCAGTGACAGCACGTCGGCCTTAGGCAGGAAGGTCATGTCCTCCGACATGCAATAGACGCAGCGGAGGTCGCACCGGTCGGTGACGGAGACCCGCAGATAGGTGATGGCACGGCCAAACGGATCGATCATACCCATAGTGTCGGCTCTGGCGAGCGCGGGTTCAACCGTCATCTTCGTCCAGAATGTCCAACGCAACGACCGCAGCGTTCACCAGCACTTTGCCGGCATGCTCGAAGTTGACCGTGATGCGGTCGCCGACAGCGGACTGCACCTGGCCCACGCCCCAATCCGGCCGGCCGGGGTGCCGGACCCGCTGGCCGGGTTCAATCAGCGAGCCGAGCGACCGGTGCGGGCCTGTCATGCGAGGCGAGTCATGCAAGGCCACCGCGCGCTGCGATGGGCCACAGGCATTCCACCCGGCCGCCGCGGACGCCGACATACCAGTCGAACCGGTCCACCGTCGGATCGCAATGGCCCGGCACCAGCCGCAGCTTCTCCCCGAGCTTCGGTCCGCTCGTCTCCGAACCCCACTCAAGCTTGCCGTGCTCATCCGAGGCGCCGGTGTAGCGCACGCTGTCCCGCTGCCATACCAACGGAAACCCGCTATCCACCGCCACCGCCTTGTGCCCGGCGTCCAGCACGGCCAGGCCCGGCCGCGCCGCACTCATCACGGTCGCCAACACGAACAGCGCCTGTTTGAACCCACCAGAGACCCCGTCCTGGTTGCGGCCGTAATCCGCGTCCATAAAGCAATAGCTGCCAGCCTGGACCTCGTTATAGACGCCGCTCGCCGCCTCCATCTCAAAGGTGCCGGTCCCAGCGCCCCCGACGATGGGACAATCGAGGCCGCGCTGGCGCAACTGCTCTACGGTGCGGCGCGCGTCGTCCACCGCGCCGCCGACCGCCTGGCCGCGCTCGCTGGCGGAGCGCATGTGCTGGGCGCTGCCGTGATAGGCCTGCAGCCCGCCGAAAATCAGGTGCGGCGACCCGGCGATGCGCGCCGCCAGCGCTACCGCGTCCGGACCCGGGGCGACGCCGGCGCGCCCCATGCCGACGTCGATCTCGACCAGCACCGTCATCCGCTGGCCAGCCCCCTCCGCCGCCGCCTCGATCCTGGCAACATTGGAGGCATCGTCGGCGCAGACCGCCACCCGGGCGATGCGGGACAGCGCCAGCAGCCGCGCGAGCTTCGCGTCGCCCACGACCTCGTTGGTCACCAGGATGTCGAGAACGCCGCCCCAGGCCAGCACCTCGGCCTCCGCGACCTTCTGCACGCACTGACCGACAGCGCCGCGGGCGATCTGCAGATGCGCCACGACAGGCGATTTGTGCGTTTTGGCGTGGGCGCGCAGCCGGGCGCCGGTGGGGCGCAGCAGGCCGGCCATGCGGTCCAGGTTGTGCTCGAAGGCGTCGAGGTCGATCAGCAGGGCCGGGGTATCGACCTCGTCCTCGCGCATGCCGGGCTGGGCGGGGAGTGGCTGAAGCATGGGTAGAGCCTCCGGTTACGCCAGATACGCTAGGATATCCGGTAGGCCCAGCACCAGAGACCCATCCCATGCGTTGAGCCCGACCTGCTTCACGGCCTGCGGCGAGCGAACCTCGACGTAGTCATGCCCACATAGCTCGGATAGCAGCCAGAAGAAGATCTCCGGCATCATGGACGGCGCGAAGCTGGTGACGCGGGCCCCAGGCGCTGCAAAGGCTAGGTTGGTCAGTCCGGCGCCCATGACGCCGGCAATGTGCCGCGCGTTCTTAAACAGGCCGATCTGCTCACGCAATGGCATCTCGCCGGGCCGGCAGACCGTCCAGCCGGACCCCGCCAGCACGGCGCACAGTTCTGCCTCGTTCCAAAGGCTGCGGCTATCGCCGACGCGGCTGACCCATAGGCGCGCTGCACCGGCCGGCGCGACCCCTTCCGCCAATTCGGCCAGGCAATCGATGACCATGGGTGAGATGTAACCCCCATGCGCCGTAAGCCCCTCGGCGATCAGCAGCTCCTCGACGCGCTGCGGAGTGAATGCGGCCATTGTGACCTGGCCAGGCGGCACTTCCAGCAGCTCAAGCGCGTCCCGCATCACCGCGGCGAGTCGCCCCTCTGCCCATGGCACCAACGCCCGCCACTCCCCTGCTCGAAGCTGCGCACGGCCCAGCCAGGCGATCGACAGCATTTCATACATCCAGTGCCCATAGTTCGACGCCCCTCGCTTCGCACAGAGCAGCGTTACTCCGGGCAGAACAGGAATGCCGCCCGCCGTCACGGCCACCTGAAGCTGCGCCGCAGCCATGTCGATCTCGGCGGGTGAGTGCTGGGTGATGCTTGGGCGGACGACGGCCAGGTTACGATCGAACACCAAGCCCTCGCCGAGCACATAGACGTCCCGTATCCGGTGCACCGTCACGTCGCGGGCAGCGTAGTCGCGGCTGCCCCAAGCGTAGGACATCGCATCCAGCGCCGCCGCTGGCACTAGGGTCCGATTGCGCACCACGGGCGGCCGGGTGGTGAAAGCGTGGGACGGCACCCGCAGAACGAGGTCGTCGGCCGACGGCTCCACCACCGCCACCAAGGGTTAGTGTCCGGCGTTGTCCCCGGAGAAGTCCGGCGCCGTCAGGCCCGACGCTAGCAACTGCTCAACCAGCGCCGCCTTCAGCCGTTCGAGCCCCGCGTCGTCCCGCGCCTCGGCCCGGGCAACCAGCACCGCCTGGGTGTTCGATGCGCGCAGCAGCCACCAGCCATCGGGCGTCAGCACTCGCACGCCGTCAATATCGTTCAGGTCGGCGTGGGCGGCGCGCAGCCGGGCCGCGACCTCCTGCACCACCTCGAACTTGCGCGTGTCGTCGCAGTCGAAGCGCAGCTCCGGCGTATTCACCACCTGCGGCAGCGCCAGGCGCACCGACTCCAATGTGCTGTCCATGCGCGCCACGATGCCCAGCAGGCGCACGGCGACATACAGCGCGTCGTCGAAGCCGTACCAGCGGTCGGCGTAGAAGATGTGGCCCGACATCTCGCCAGCGAACGGCGCCGAGATCTCCGCCATCTTCGCCTTGATCAGGCTATGCCCGGTCTTGAACATCAGCGGCTGGCCGCCGGCGCGGGCGATCTCGTCGTACAACACCTGGCTCGCCTTCACGTCGGCGATGATCGTGGCGCCGGGATGGGTGCGCAGCACGTCGCGCGCCAGCACGACCATCAGCTGGTCGCCGATCAGCATGCCGCCACCGCCGTCCACGACACCGATCCGGTCGGCGTCGCCGTCGAAGCCGATGCCGAGGTCCGCGCCCTGCTCGCGCACGGCCGCCATCAACTGTTCCTGGTTGCGGGCGATCGTCGGGTCCGGGTGATGCGCCGGGAAGCGGCCGTCGATCTCGGCGTTCAGCACGGTGTGGCGCCCCGGCAGCACCTTGAGCAGCCGGGTCAGCACCTCGCCCGCGGCGCCGTTCGCGTTATCCCACACGACGCGCAACTGCCGGTCGCCGCCGTCCCAGTCCTGCATCAGGCGCGCCACGTAATCGTCCGCCACGTCCACCGCGCGGTCGGTGCCGGTCGTCTCCTCGACCACATCACCCGCCGCCGCCATGCGGCCCAGCGTCTGGATGTCCGCGCCGAAGTACGCGCGCTTGCCCAGCATCATCTTGAAGCCGTTGTAGTCCGGCGGGTTGTGGCTGCCGGTCACCATCACGGCGCCGTCGGTGTTCAGCGTGGTGGCGGCGAAGTACAGCATCGGCGTCGGCCCGCGCCCGACCCGCAGCACCTCCATGCCGCTCGCCTTCAGCCCATCCACCAACGCCGCTGCGAGCTCGGGCGAGGACAGACGGCCGTCATAGCCTACCGCGACCATCCGGCCTCCCGCCCGCGCCACGACGCTGCCGAAGCAGCGGCCGATGGCGAAGGCGTCCGCGGGATGCAGGGTGCGTCCAACAACGCCGCGGATGTCGTACTCGCGCAGGCTGGTCGGGTCGAAACTATGCTTGAAATCCATTACACTGCGTCCTGATAGTGCTTCATGAACTCACGTACCGCCGGCGCAAGGTCGGGCCGCTTCAGCGCGAAGGCGATCTGCGCCTCGAGGAAGCCGATCTTGTCACCGCAGTCGAACCGCCTTCCCTCATAGCGCAAACCGTGGAACGGGGCATGGCCGATCATCTTGGCCATTGCGTCGGTCAGTTGCACCTCGTTGCCGGCGCCGACCTCCATCTGCGACAAGAACTCGATCACCTCCGGCAGCAAAACATAGCGGCCGATGACCGACAGGTTGCTCGGCGCGACCGCCGGCTCCGGCTTTTCCACCAGGCCCAGCACCTCAACCAAGCGTCCGTCATCGTGCCCGACCCGCAGAATGCCGTATTTGTTCGTCTGCTCATGCGGAACCTCGGTCACCGCGACCACGTTGCCGCCGGTTTCCGCGTAGGCGTCCGCTAGCTGTTGCAGGCACGGCGTCTCGCTGAGTACCAGGTCGTCCGGCAGCAGGATAGCGAACGGATCGTCGCCGATGAACGCCCGCGCGCACCAGATGGCGTGGCCAAGGCCGAGCGGCACCTGCTGGCGCACCGTGGTGATCGAGCCCGGCGGCACCTTCATGCCGTCCAGCATCGCGATCATGTCGGTCTTGCCGCGCTCGCGCAGCGTCGCCTCCAGCTCATAGGCCACGTCGAAATGGTCGATCAGCGCGGTTTTGCCACGGCCGCTCACCAGGCAGAACTGCTCGATCCCAGCCGCCCGCGCCTCCTCGATTGCATACTGGATCAACGGCTTATCGACGATCGGCAGCATTTCCTTTGCGATGGCCTTGGTCGCTGGCAGGAAGCGGGTGCCCAGGCCGGCAACCGGCAGGACGGCTTTACGCAGCTTTTTCATGACGTGGGTGCGTTCCGTTTTGGTTGTGGTTGCGCGGCCACTAGACGATTTCCAGCCCGAATGAAACGTTGCCACGCCCAATCCGGGGCAGCAAGACGTGCGAATCTTACAAATGTACGGGATCAACGTCCCTTGAGCAGCACATCCCGCGCCTGATTGACCCGCGCGGCCAACCCGTGCGAGCCGCCGCCATCCGGATGCGCCACCCGCATGAGCTGCACCCAGGCCGCGCGCACGTCCGCGTCCGACACCGGGTCCGTCAGGCCGAGGACTTCGAGCGCCTCGGCCCGGCCCATCTTGCCCCGCTTTATCTGATCCGGACGGGTTTTGGACGGCTTGCCCTGCGCCTCCTTCCACCAGGTCCAGGCCAGCGGGCCCAGGAACACTGCCGCCGCCACCGCGGTCGCACCCCGGCCGGTCAGCAGCAGCATCGTGCCGAGGGCCAGGCCGCCCAGCGCTACGACCCACGCCAGCAGAGACTTCAGCGATGCGACGGTGGCGCGGGAAAACGCGTTCGCCGCCCATAGCAGCAGCCCGAGGGCGCCCAGGCCCAGCCCGACCAGGATCATCGCGTCATCCCGCAGACGCGCGCCGGGCGGCGTCCTCGGATGCGCGTCGTGCCGCGTCCATCGCCACGACTGCGCTGACGTTCACAATGCCCCGGGCGGTCACGCTGGGCACCAGCACGTTCACCGGCCGCGACATGCCGAGCAGCAGAGGCCCGATCGGCAAACCATCGGCAGCCGCCTTCAGCAGGGTCACACCGATGTTCGCCGCGTCCAGGCCGGGCATTACCAAAAGGTTCGCCGTGCCCTTCAGCCGGCTATCCGGCACCGCCCGGTCGCGCAGGCTCTCGATCAGCGCAGCGTCCGCGTGCATTTCGCCGTCCACTTCCAGCTCCGGCGCCTGGGCGCGGATCAGCGCCAGGGCATGACGCATCTTGCGCGCGGTGACCGAGCTGCTGGAGCCGAAACTCGAATGCGACAGCAGCGCCGCCTTGGGCACCAGGCCGAATGCCCGCACCGTGTCGGCCGCCAACGCCGTCATCTCGGCGATCTGTTCGGCGGTAGGATCGAGGTTCATGTGCGTGTCGCAGATGAACAGCGCGCCGGTCTGCAAAATCAGGCAGGACAGCGCGAAGATACGCGACACCTCCGGCCGCCGCGGCACGATCGGCATCAAATACTGCATGTGCCGCCACCAGTCGCCAGTGCCGCCGCAGATCGCCGCGTCGGCCTGGCCGGCCTGCAGCAGCATCGCCGCCGCCACCGTCGGCCGTCGGTCCAGACGGCGCGACGCCGCATCCGGCGGCATCCCGCGGCGCCCGACCAAGCGCTGATACGCATCTACCAGCGGGTCGAACACTGCCCGGTCCTCCGCCGGGTCGAGCACGCGGACGGTGTCGTCCAGTTTCATGCGCAGTCCCATGTCGCGTACCCGCTTCGCGATCACCGCCCGGCGTCCGAGCAAAATCGGCTGTGCGATGCCGTCATCCACCAGGGTCTGCACGGCGCGCAGCACCCGCTCGTCCTCGCCCTCGGCGTAAACCAGACGCTGCAGCGACTGGCGCGCGGCCTCGAACACTGGGCGCATGAGCTGACCGGAGCGGAACACGAATTTTTCCAAGTCGCGGCGATAGGCGGCGAAGTCGGCGATCGGGCGCTTTGCCACGCCGCTGGACATTGCCGCGGCGGCTACGGCGGGGGCAATCTGCAGGATGAGCCTCGGGTCGAACGGCTTTGGGATAATGTATTCGGGACCGAATACCGGGGCCGCGCCGCCGTACGCCGCCGCGACCACCTCGCTCGCCTCCACCCGGGCCAGGGTGGCGATGGCCTCGACGCAGGCGACCTTCATCGCCTCGTTGATCTCGCTCGCCCCCACGTCCAGCGCGCCGCGGAAGATGAAGGGGAAGCACAGCACGTTGTTGACCTGGTTCGGGAAGTCGCTGCGCCCGGTGGCGATGATGGCGTCCGGGCGGGCGGCTCGCACCAGCTCGGGCAGGATCTCCGGGTCGGGGTTCGCCAGCGCCAGGATCAGCGGCTTGTCCGCCAGCAAATGCAGCCATTCGGCCTTCAGCACGTTCGGCGCCGAAAGCCCCAGGAACACGTCGGCCCCGGCCAGCACGTCCGGCAGGCGGCGCGCGTCCGTCGGCCAGGCGTAGTGCGCCATGTTGGGCGCCATGTCGGGATCACGGCCGGCATAAATGACGCCCTTTATGTCCGTCAGCGTCACGTTGGCCGCCGGCAGGCCCATCGCCACCAGCAGGTCCACGCAGGCCAGCGCCGCCGCCCCGGCGCCGCTGGTCACCAGCCGGACCTCTTCCAGCCGCTTGCCCTGCAGCAGCAGTCCGTTGCGCACCGCCGCCGCTACGATGATCGCCGTGCCGTGCTGGTCGTCGTGGAACACCGGGATGCCCATGCGGGCGCGCAGCCGGCGCTCGATCTCGAAGCATTCCGGCGCCTTGATGTCCTCGAGGTTGATGGCGCCGAACGTCGGCTCCAGCGCTGCAACGACGCTCACGAACAGGTCGGGGTCGGCCGCGTCCACCTCGATGTCGAACACGTCGATGCCGGCGAACTTCTTGAACAGGACGGCCTTGCCCTCCATCACCGGCTTGCCCGCCAACGCCCCGATGTTGCCGAGCCCCAGCACCGCCGTGCCATTCGAGATCACCGCGACGAGGTTGCCGCGCGCCGTGAAGTCCCGAGCGGCGTCGGGGTCGGCAACGATGGCCTCGCACGCCGCCGCGACGCCGGGCGAATAGGCGAGCGCCAAATCGCGCTGCGTCGCCATGCGTTTGGTGGGCTCGATCGCCAGTTTGCCGGGGCGGGGCAGCCGGTGGTAGTCCAGCGCTGCCTTACGGAAATCCTCGTCCATCGCCACGTGCTCCCAAGCCGCTCACGGTGAGGTTTAGCCGGACGCGGCGGGAAGGCAATGCAGGGGTAGGCCAATCACAGATGCTCAAGAATGCGGTCGAGAAGACTCGAACTTCCACAGGGTTTCCCCCACAAGCACCTCAAGCTTGCGCGTCTACCATTTCGCCACGACCGCATCGCGCCGGGAACGGCTCGCCGTGCCCAGTGCCGGGCGTATAGCGGATGACGCTGCTGGGTTCAACTGCATCCCACCCATTCGGCACGCTCGATTGGCGCATCGAGGACGGGCTGCTGCCGTATCCGCATGCCTTGGCGGCGATGCAGGCCCGCGTGGACGCGATCCGCGTTGGGCACGCCGGCGAGCAGGTTTGGCTGGTCGAGCATCCGCCGCTTTATACCGCAGGAACGTCCGCCAAGCCTGGTGACCTCGCCGAGCCGAACCGTTTTCCGACGTTCTCCGCCGGCCGCGGCGGACAGTGGACCTATCATGGGCCTGGCCAGCGCACCGCCTATGTCATGCTGGACCTAACGCGTCCGCATGGCAGCGTCCGCCCGCGCGACGTGCGCGCCTTCGTGCATGGGCTGGAGGATTGGCTGATCCGCGCGCTGGACCGCTTCAACGTGCGGGGCGAGCGCCGGGAGGGGCGGGTCGGCATTTGGGTCGCGGACTCGGCATCGGGCAGTGAGGCCAAGATCGCCGCCATCGGTGTCCGCGTCACCCGTTGGGTCAGCTGGCACGGTGTCGCGCTGAATGTAGAGCCCGACCTCGGCCACTTCGCCGGTATCGTGCCATGCGGCATCCCGGAGCACGGCGTCACCAGCCTGCAGGCGCTGGGTTTGCCGGTGACGATGGCCGACGCGGATGTGGCGCTGCGGGCGGCGTGGGATGAGGTGTTTGGCGAGGTTGCAGCTACTGTTTAAAAACGAGTGTATGAGGCATCTGAAGATCCACGCGATCTCGTGAAAGGAGTGCGGCGGTCATCATGGCTGATGGTTTGTACGAGAGCGACGCCCTGGCCTGGTCTGATCAACAAGCCGATTTGCTGCGCCGGCTGGCCGCCGGCGAGCGTGTGAACGATGCGGTGGACTGGCCGAATGTCATCGAGGAGGTGCAGGACGTGGGGCGATCAGAGCTGCGATCCTGCCAATCCCTATTAAGGCAGGCGCTGACACATTTACTTAAGTTGTATGCTTGGCCTACCAGTCACGCGGCGGCACATTGGCAAGACGAGGTGATGAACTTCATCGACGATGCTGAGAATCGTTTCGCACCTTCTATGCGGCAGCATATTGACCTCGCCGATCTCTATAAGAGGAGCCTGAAACGAGTGCGCGCCGCGACCGACGATGCCGGCGAGCCTCGCTCCTTGCCGGAAACTTGTCCATTTACGCTGGACGACCTTCTCGACCTGGATACAGATGCCAGAACCTTGGTTCTCAAGCTGGGAAGCTCTTAAGCAGCGGTCCTTACCCGCTGCAGCAGCAACCGCGGCAGGCGCCCGTCGAGGAACGCGAGGCCTGCCCCGATCAGCGCCATGCCCATGACGTGCCGCGGCAGCAACGTCTCATGCAGCACGAGGACGCCGAGCAGGATGGCGCTGACCGGGATCAGAAAGGTGACCAGCAACAGGTTGGAGGCACCTGCCGTGGCAAGAATACGGAAGTGCAGCACGTAGGCGAGCGCGGTGGACAGCAGCGCCACCCCGAGCACCGCTGCCCAGGTGGCAGCATGCGGCATTACCAGCTCCCAAGGGTGGTCCAGCAGCATCGCCGGCAGCAGCATCAAAGCGGACGCGCTGACCTGGCCGGCTGCGGTCCCATGCCGAAGAACGCCGCCCAGACCCTTCGCTGCTTCGGCATCCGCTGCCCTAATAGGCGCTGCGCCAACAGCACGGTCACTGCCGCGACGGCCACCCGCAGCCAGACCAGCGTGAACGAGGGCAGCTCCCGCACCGCCACGCCATAGAAAAAGAACGAGCCGCCCCAGAGCACCGCAAGCACCAGCAGCATGGCCCATTCTGCTCCGCCCATCACTGATCGTTGCGCGTCACGACTTGCCGTTTTTACCCTCCCTCTTGAGAGCGCAAAATGGCGGCAGCGTGGTGTCGCCGCACTCCGGTTATTGCGGTCGTTTGGCAGCGGAGCGTAAGCGGCTGAGACGGATGAAACGCTCGGCAAGCGCTACGTCTTCCGCCACACGCTGACGGCGCAGCGCCGCCTCGGCGTCCTCACCCCACGCCGCCACCTGAAACAGCTCATCAAGGCTCGCCAGCTCGTGCGCGGTCGCGGCGTCCAGCGCATCCTCCGCCAGCGCCAGGCCCAGCACAGCACTGCCCAATAACGGCACGGCGATGCTCAACGCCGCGAGCGTGAGCGCGGACTGCCCGGCCATCGCCCGTCGGACCGCCTCAAGCGCAGCCGGGTCTTGCGGACGATGGATGATGCCGGTGGTCACCTGCAGCCGTGCGCCGAGCGTCTGTGCCGCCCAATCCAGCCAAGGCTGCCAGGCATGGGCCTGCCGCACCACCAGCGCCACCGGATGCTCAGCGCGATAGCACAGCAGGTCCGTCTCGGCGTATTGCGCCAAAGCCGCGGCGACCGGCGCCGGGTCGGGGGCGATGCGGTCCTGCGCGGTGCCCGCCAGCCGGGTGAGCGGCACGTCGTCCATCGACAGCTCGCCGCCTTTTGCGCCGCCCGCCTGCTGCCACTCGGCGGCGATGCCGTCGGCCAAGGCTGGAACCGTGATGGTGAGCGGCACGCCGCCCGGAATGCGCATCGGCTTGCCGTCAAGCAGCACGGCAAAGCCGCCCTCGGTCGGCGCCACGGCAGCAGTGTCCCAAAAACGACGCACGTGAGTTTTCCTTATCGCAAAAGGCTGCGCAGCAAGTCGGCCGGCTTCATGCTGCGCGGGACCTGGGTTGTTGACGCCGCCGGCATCGGTCCGGTCCGGCCATCGCGCGCCACGGCGAGCTGCGCCGGGCACGCATCCGGACCTGGCGCAGCACCGATCACCAGCGCGCCCTGGCCAGCCCCGCCTGCGGCGACCTGTGGTCGAGGCGTGCGCCAGGGACCCGTCAGGTGCACCGGCACCGCGACCGACGTGCCGCCCAGCCGCACCAGCATGCGCAGGCGCAGGTCCAGCGTCTCATCCGCCAGGTTCACGCTGCCCTCGCCCTCTAGATGCAGGCGCGTGGCGTCCAGCAGCATCGCCCGGACCGCCGCCTGGCCATCCACCGCATCAAATCGCAGGGCGAGGCAGCGCACTGCGCTCCGCCCACCCAGCTCGACGGGCAGGCCGCGCACGGAGTCCCCGAGCAGGCCGGCCAGCCACGCATTGTCCAACTCGCCATCCACCATCGCCAAACCCAAATGGCCGTCGAGCGACGCCGCGATCGCCCGTACGCTATCGCCGGAGCCATGCACTTGCAGGTTGGCGTCGAGCTGGCCCGCCATGGTGCCCGGTGCGCCGAACGCTGCCAATAAGGGTCCGGCCGCGATGCCGGGTGCTTGCAGCCCGAATGTCATGGTCGGCACCGCAGCAGCAGCATCCGCCAGCACCGTCGCCTGCATCGCGCCGCCGGGCGCCTGCACTTGCAATGGGTCCACCTGCAGCCGGCCGTCCTGCAGCGACAACCGGCCTGCCACGGCACGGTAGGAGGCGCCATGCCACGAGACCTCGTTCAACGAAATATGCAGGTCGGCGTCCACCCGTCGTAGCAGGTCAAACGGCAGCTTCTTATCCGACAGCATTCGGGTGGACGGGACGGCGCCGGACGCCTTTGGCGGCGGATCACGTCCGGCCGGCGCAGCAGGCAGTGCATCGACCGGCGGGGCGGCGGCGGGCCGGGCTGCCCACACGTCGAGGTCGAACCGCTGCGACGCCAGTGTCCCTCGCAGTGCCGGCCGTGGCGTCTGCGTCAGCGCGAGGTCACCCGACACGTCTCCTTGGGACGACGCCAATCGCATCCCGTGCAGCGCCAAGCCGCCTGTGTCCGTCGTAGTGGCCCGCGCGTCGAATGTCATATCCCGGACTGGCGGCAGCGCACGCCCGGCGAGCGCATCGAGCGCCGTCAGGTCCGGCACGCGGGCCGACACCGCCATGTCGAGTTCACGGCCGGCTAGGCCGAGCGTTCCGTCGGCGCTCGCCTGCATTCCGCTGCCCTGCAATACCACTCGCAACGGCCATGAAGTGCCGTCAATCGCCGCCAGCGGCCCCGTCATACCCGTCAATTCGACGCTGAAGCCCCCGGCCGCCAGCGTGCCTGAAAGGGCAACAGGCTCGTTCGGCCCCGCTGCCGCGGCCGTAAGCATCGGCGCCAGCAGCTCGGAAACGCCTATGTTGGTCCGCCAGCCAATCCGCCCGTCACGGATGCGCACAGCATCAATCGCGACCTGCATCCGAGTCGTGGGTTTGGATGCCGGCACCGGTCCAGCAGACGGCACGACAACGGGAGTAAACTGCCAATTTGCCCGGCCCGCCGCGTCGCGTTCCAAAAGAATGTCCGGCTCGACCAGGGTGATCCCGCGCACTTCAATCTGCCGAGACAGCAGGGGAAGCAGGGCGACCCGTGCCTCGATCCGTGCCACCCGCCCCATTGCCAGGCGGGACATACCGGGCGGGTTGGACAAAGACACGTCGCGCAACACGATCGTGGGGATCAGCGACCAGGTCAGGCCAATGGGTCCGGCAATCACCAGGTCGCGTCCCGTGGAACGCCGCGCCGCATCCGCCACCCGGATTTTCAGCGTCTCAGCGTCAAACAGCGTCACGAACGCTGCAGCCGCCGCTATGGGCAGCAGCACGATGATCGCTGCGGCAATCAGCCCAATGCGGCGTCCCCGGATCATCATCAGAGCGTCATCGGCGGTAGGGAGCTTGAGCCGGACCGGCATGGAAGCCCAAGGTCTTGAAGCTCTCACGCATATGCGGCGGCAGCTCGGCCTCGACCACCAGCCGACCGCCCATTGGATGCGGCAAGTCCAGCGTACGGGCGTGCAGATGCAGCTTATCCGACAGGCCCTCGACCAGCGCCGAGCCCGCGCCGTTCTGGTCGGGTTCGTGATACTTCACATCGCCCACGATCGGCGCCCTGATCGCCACGCTGTGCACCCGAAGCTGGTGCGTCCGCCCGGTGATCGGCGACAGGTCCAGCCACGCCAGCTTCTGCCCGGCATTATCGAGCGTCCGGTAGTCGGTGACCGCCCGCAGCCCCTCCTTGTCGTCGCGCGTCGCCGGCACGCTGCGTTCGCCCCGCGGTCCGGTGTAGCGCAGCAGCGGCATGTCAATGCGCCCCTCGACCGGGACCGGACGCCCGGCGACTACCGCCCAGTAGGTCTTCTGCACGTCCCGCCCGCGAAACGCCGCCGCGAGCTTCGCCGCTGTGCCCGGCGTTCGCGCCAGCACCAGCACGCCCGACGTATCGCGGTCCAGCCGGTGCACCAGCCGCGGCCGATGCTCGCTGCCGGTGCGCAGCCCGTCCAGCATGCCATCCAGATGCCGCACGATACCGGGGCCGCCCTGCACCGCCAGGCCGTGCGGCTTGTTCAGCACGATCAGGGTGTCGTCCCGGTATAGCACCATCCGCTCCAGCTCGCGGGCGATGTCGGGGTTGAACACGTGTACCACCGGCGGCGGCTCGGCGGCCGGAAGCAGCGGCGGCACCCGCACGGCCTGGCCCGGCGCCAGGCGGGTGCCGGCGTCCGCCCGCCGGCCGTCGATGCGGACCTGCCCGGTGCGGCACAGCTTCTGGATCGCACCCTGGGTCACACCGGGGAAATGCCGGCGGAACCAGCGGTCCAGCCGAAGGTCGGCCTCGTCCTCCGTCACCGCTCGGGTCTGCACTGAAAGGTTCATTGACGGCGTTCCTGCCTCAGCTTGGCCCAGTGGTCCAACCGCCGCGCCACCTCGCGCTCGAACCCACGGTCCGCCGGACGGTAGAACACCGGCCGGTCCAGCCCGTCGGGAAAATAGTTCTGGCCGGAGAACGCATCCTCCGCCTCGTGGTCGTAGGCGTAGCCCTGGCCGAGGTCCCGCATGAGCGGGGTCGGCGCGTTCAGGATGTGGGCTGGCGGCGGTAGGCTGCCGGTTTCCTTTGCCGCCGCTGCTGCCTGCTTGGACGCGGCATACAGTGCATTCGATTTCGGCGCGGTGCCGAGATAGACGATGGCCTGCATGATGGCCAATTCGCCCTCTGGGCTGCCCAGGCGTTCATAGGCCTCCCATGCCGCAAGGGCCTGGGGCAGCGCCGCAGGGTCGGCGATGCCGATGTCCTCCGACGCAAAGCGGACCAGGCGCCGCACGATGTAGCGCGCGTCCTCGCCGCCGGCGACCATCCGGGCGAACCAATACAGCGCGGCATCGGGGTCAGAGCCGCGCAGTGACTTATGCAGGGCGGATATTAGGTTGAAATGCTGGTCCCGGTCTTTGTCATATAATGCAGCCCGGCGTCCGATGACCTCCGCCAATCCTGCTGCGTCCAACGTCGCTGTCCCTGGCAAACTGAGAAGCTGCTCTACCATGTTAAGCAGATAGCGCCCGTCCCCATCCGCCATTGCCCGCAAAGTCTCGCGTGCGTCTGACGTTATCAGTAACGATCGGCCGGTTAACCGCTCTGCGCGATCCAGCAGTGCTTCCAGTGCTGCATCGTCCAGGCGCCGCAGGACCAGCACCTGACAGCGCGAGAGCAATGCGCCATTTAGGGCGAAAGAAGGATTCTCAGTGGTGGCCCCAACCAAAACGATCGTGCCGTTCTCAACAACCGATAGGAAACCGTCCTGCTGGGCGCGATTGAAGCGATGCACCTCGTCCACAAACAACAGGGTGCCGCTGCCAGTTTGACGGTGCCGGGCAGCCTCGTCGAATGCACGCTTAAGGTCTGCAACGCCAGAGAACACGGCTGATAGCGCCGCAAAGTGTAAGCCGGCGGCTTCCGCAAGCAGGCGAGCGATCGTCGTCTTGCCGACGCCGGGTGGGCCCCACAGGATCAATGATGTCAAGGCGCTGCGCGCCAGCATGCGCGTCAAAACACCCTCTAGCCCAATCAGCTGCGGCTGTCCGACGACCTCGTCCAGCGCCGTCGGGCGTAGCTGCTCAGCCAGCGGCCCCGTCTGACAAGACGCCGGGACAGCCGTCGATCCAAACAAGTCCGTTGATTGAGGAGTGGGCCGGATCATAAGAAATTAGGTAATGCGACCGGCCCTCAGATGCGAGCGCCCTGGATATACCCGCCCCTGAGCGACGGGTACATCAGAGGTGTCAGGCTGCCTGCTGTTCCTCGTCATCCATCAGATCCGGGCGCGGGCCGCTATCCTGGCCCTTCGCGGCTGGGTCACGGTCCACCAGTTCAATCACCGCCATATCCGCGGCGTCGCCATAGCGCACGCCGGCCTTGAGCACACGAGTATAGCCGCCGGGGCGGGTCCGGTAGCGGTCTGCCAACGCGGCGAACAGCTTCGCGACAATCACATCATCCCGCAACTGCGCATGGGCCTGCCGCCGCGCATGCAATCCACCCCGCTTGCCGAGCGTAATGAGCTTTTCCGCTACTGGCCGCAGTTCCTTGGCTTTCGGCAGTGTCGTCGTGATCTGCTCGTGCTTGATGAGTGCGACCGCCATGTTACGGAACATAGCGAGACGGTGACTCGAAGTAACATTTAGTTTGCGGCCGGAAACACCGTGGCGCATGGCGCAGCTCCTACTTTCTCAACGCTTAAAACGGCTCGTCCAACCGCTTGGCCAGGTCTTCGATGTTCTCCGGTGGCCAGCCCGACACGCTCATGCCGAGCGCCAGGCCCATCGCCGTCAACACTTCCTTAATCTCGTTCAGCGACTTGCGACCAAAGTTCGGTGTCCGCAGCATTTCCTGCTCAGTCTTCTGCACGAGATCGCCGATATAGACGATATTATCGTTCTTCAGGCAGTTCGCGCTACGAACCGAAAGCTCCAGCTCATCGACCTTGCGCAGTAGATTGCGATTGAATGGCAGGTCGTCATGGATGTCGTCGGCGCCGGCAAGTTGCGGCTCATCAAAATTGATGAACAGTTGCAATTGATCCTGCAGAATGCGCGCCGCAAGCGCTACAGCGTCCTCTGGCGTTACCGCCCCATTCGTCTCAACCTGCAATAATAGCTTATCGTAGTCGGTCACCTGCCCGACGCGGGTCGGCTCGACCTTGTATGACACACGCTTGACTGGCGAGTAGATCGCATCGATCGGAATGAGGCCGATCGGCGCATCTTCCGGCCGGTTGCTCGCGGCGGGGACATAGCCTTTCCCAAGGTTGACGGTAAATTCCATGTCGAGCTTCACGCCGTCATCCAGCGTGCAGATGACCAATTCCGGGTTCATCACGTCGATGTCGGAGCCAGTCTGGATCTTTGCCGCAGTGACCTCGCCGGGCCCGGTCGCGGTGAGGACCATGCGCTTCGGACCCTCTCCATGCATCCGCAGCGCCAACTGCTTAATATTGAGCACGATGTCGGTCACGTCTTCCCGAACTCCGGGAATGCTGCTGAACTCATGCAGCACGCCGACAATCTGCACGGCCG
>JANXVC010000318.1 GCA_025351925.1 Rhodospirillales bacterium
CAAAGCGACCGATACCCTGCTGCCGGACGTGCGCTTCGTGTTGGCGGTCGCCAGCGGCAAGGGCGGCGTCGGCAAATCGACCACCGCCGTCAACCTCGCCGTCAGCTTCGCGCGCATGGGCATCCGCACCGGGCTGCTGGACGCGGACATCTACGGCCCGAGCCTGCCGCGCATGCTGGGCGTGGACCGCAAGCCGGAGACGCGGGACGGCATGATGGTTCCGCTGCAGGCCTGGGGGCTGTCGGCGATGTCGATTGGCTTCCTCGTGGATCCGGACGCCGCGATGATCTGGCGCGGACCGATGGTGATGGGTGCCTTGGAGCAGATGATGGGCCAGGTGCACTGGGGCGCGCTCGATATCCTGATTGTCGATATGCCGCCCGGCACCGGCGACGCGCAGCTCACGATGGCGCAGAAGGTGACGCTGAGCGGCGCCGTGATCGTCTCCACGCCGCAGGACATCGCGCTGATCGACGCCCGCCGCGGGGTGCGTATGTTCGAGAAGACGCTGGTACCGGTGCTGGGCCTGATCGAGAACATGAGCGTGTTCTGCTGCCCGAACTGCGGCCACCGCACCGAGCTGTTCGGCCATGGCGGCGCAAAGCGCGAGGCCGAGGCGCTCGGCATCCCGTTCCTGGGCGAAATCCCCCTGCTGCTGGACATCCGCACCACGTCCGACGCCGGCACGCCGATCTGCGCCGCGGCGCCCGACAGCCCAGCGGCGCAGGCCTTCGCCGTCATCGCGCGCCGGGTCTGGGAAGGGCTCGCGGTGCGTCAGCCGGCGGCGCCCCGTATCGTGGTGGACTGAAAGGGTCGCGGATTGTACTCTGAAACTATGGACGGCATGTTGCGCGGCTTCTGGTATCTGGCCGCATCGGCCCGCAGCCTGAAACCCGGCAAGACGCTCCCGGTCAGGCTGCTGGACGAGGACTTGCTGCTCGGACGCCGCGCCGACGGCTCGGTGTTCGCGGTCAGCGACGCCTGCCCGCACCGCGGCATGCCGATGCGGCACGGCTCGTTCGACGGGCAGACGCTGCGCTGCTGCTACCACGGCTGGGCGTTCCGCAGCACGGATGGCTGCTGCACCGAAATCCCGTCATTGGCGCCCGACGACCGGACCGACCCCGCCAAGTTCCGGCTGCGCACCTACCCGGCGCAGGACGTGCAGGGCAACCTCTGGGTGCTTGTCGGCACGGCCGGCCCCGGACTCGACACTAAGCCCGGCCCGGTGCCGACGGTGCCAGGCTTTGAGGGTCAGGCGCCGCAGGTCACCACGACAATGCGCTTCCCGTGCAGCGTCGATCTGGCGGCATGGGGCTTCTTCGACCCCGGGCACCCGGCCTTCGTCCATACCTCGCGCTGGTGGAAAAAGAACCCGGCGTCCCGGCTTCGGCTGAAGGAGAAGGGCTTCGAGCCTGAGGGCATGGGGTTCCGCATGCTGCGGCACCATTTAAAAGAGGGCGCCAATCCCTATCGCCTGCTGGGCCGCAACGTGCGGATCGACATCGGCATCCAGCTGCCGGGCGTGCGGATCGAGCACATCCAGGGCGACCGGCACTCCGCCTGCGTGCTGGCCGCCGCAACGCCGCTGAGCGCCACCGAAACCGACGTGCATTATTGCGTCTATTGGACCATGCCGTGGTTGGCGCCGCTGCGTCCTGTGGCGACGTGGATGGCGCGGGATTTCCTGAACCAGGACCGCGAGGTGGCGGCGCGGCTGATGGGCAACCCGGCCCTGCCGGCGCCGCTATTTGTGGGCGACCCGGATACCCAGGTGCGCTGGTACATGCGGCTGAAAAAGGAGTACCTGGCGGCGCGGGAGGAAGGGCGGCCGTTCGTCAACCCGCTTCGCGAGCAGACGCTGCATTGGCGCAGCTAGCCCGGTCGGTCTCTTCTTTGGTCGGCAAGGTGTTCTGAGAGCCGGCCTGGCTGCAGCAAAGGCCCGCCGCGACGTTGGCCCGGGCCATTGCGGCCGGCATCGTCATTCCGCGGTCGAGCGCCGCCGCCAGCACGCCGGTGAAACAGTCGCCCGCCGCCGTCGTGTCCACGACCTGGATCGGGTGGGCCGCGATGGTGCCCGCGTCACGCTCGTTGGCCCACTCGGCGCCAAGCTCGCCGAGCGTTCGCACGACGCCCACCCTCAGCGCCGCGTGCAATCCAGCCGCATCGGCGTTCGTGCCGTGCCGGGCGGCCAGCCACTCCGCCTCGGTCTCGTTGACGATCAGCAGGTCCACGGCGCCAAGCGCATCGGCGTCGAGCGGGCTGGCCGGGGCGAGATTCATGATGATCCGCGCATTCCGCGCGCGGGCCCGACGGATCAACGCGGCGGTCTGCTGCGGGTCATTTTCCATCTGCAGCACCAGCGTGGCGCCGGAGCCTAGGATCGCGTCCTCAACCTGATCGGCGCGGGCATGGGTATTGGCGCCGGACCCGACCGCGATCTGGTTGTGGCCAGCTGGGTCCGTGCAGATCGCGGCGCAACCCGTGCTAGCCTCGACCCGGGCGACGCGTGACAGGTCCACGCCCGCGGCTTGCATACTCGCCAGCGCCGCATCGGCCAAGGTATCTCGCCCGACGCAGCCCGCCATCAGCACGATGGCGCCATCCCGTGCCGCGGCGACGGCCTGGTTGGCGCCCTTGCCGCCCGGCTCGATGCGGGTTGTGGGGCCGAGCACTGTCTCCCCGGGGCTGGGAAGGTGGTTAAGCGCGAAGATCAGATCGAGATTGATCGAGCCGAAAACGATAATCATGCGTGCTTCGCCCCGACTATCATGCGTGCTTCGCCCCGACTATCATGCGCGCCCCAGGGTCTCCATCAGCTCCGTCCACTCACGCTTCGACAGGCCGCTGCCGGGCTGATCGACGGGCTCGCCGGCCAGCAGGCGGCGGACGACTGCGAGCATCTGCGCCGACAGCGTCGCGGCACCCATGCGGTAGTCCTGGAATGCCTGGAATGTCGCGGGGACCCAGGCGCGCACGGTGTCCAGCATCGCATCGGCATAGACGCGGATTTCGAACTGCGCGTGGCTGTCGGCGCGGAGCGACAGGAATCCCAGCAGGTTGTGGAGATCGGCCTTCCAATACCACTGCGTGTAGGTGTTGAGCGTGAGGTTCATCCGGGCCAGCTCCCGCGCCAGGCCGCGGCGGCTGGGATCGGCGGGCTCGCCGTCGGCGCCCTCGTTCAGCATATGGGCGTAGTGGTCGTAGGTCAGCGTCGCGTCTTGGCGCAGCATGTCCAGCACGGCGGCGGCCTCATTGCCCTCCAGCACGGCGCCGCGGCCCTGGCGGTTGCTGCTGCTTTGCGCGGCCAGGTGCTCAGGGGCGGGAATGTAGAACTCGCGGTCGAGGATGCTGTAGCGGGCGGAGTACTCGTTCACGTTCGCCATGCGGTGCCGTATCCACTGGCGCGCCACGAAGATCGGCAGCTTCACATGGTACTTGATCTCGCACATCTCGAACGGCGTGCTGTGGCGGTGCCGCATCAGGTAGCGGATCAGCCCGGCGTCCTCGCTGACCCGGCGGGTGCCGCGGCCATAGCTGACGCGCGCCGCCTGCACCACCGCGTCGTCGTCGCCCATGTAGTCGATCACCCGGACGAATCCGTGGTCCAGCACTGGCAGCGCACGATAAAGCATATCCTCCAGCGCCGGTACCGTTGCGCGCCGTGTCGGAGCGGCGGCCTCGCGCTGCTGATCGATTTCGGTCTGTTGTTCGGGGGTCAATCGCATGGTCTTACCCCTAGCATTCCATCGCACGAACGCCTATGTCTCGCATGCTGTAACAACGGCTATGGTGATAAACGGTAGTTGGAATAAGCGTTGTGGACCCGGGGGCAGTGCCCGGCGCCTCCACCAGTTCCACCCGATGGTCTCGGGGGTTTTGGCTGCGGGGGCGACACAGGCTCGACACGCGTAGTAAAGACCTGCCTTTTGCTCGGCATGATACCGCCGTTATCGGGTCATATCACAAGTGCCAATGACAATCATGAGGCGCTCGCCGTCGCTGCGTAAGCAGAGATAGGCGCGGTTCGGGGGGGCACCGGGCAACAGAAGCCCCCTCACTCTTCCTGCATTCGATATGATGAAGTAACCTGGTGGTCAGTCCTGCCCCGGAGTGGTCATGCCTTATAACTATCTGCATGCAGCGTGCGTTGTAATAGCGCTCGGCGTATCGGCATGTTCCACAACTGACACAGGCCTCAACTATACACCGAAGTCCGGAATCGTCGCGACCAATAGGCCTGCAATTGTAGCAGTGAATGCGACCGATCAGCGCAAGGAGGCGCCCACCCGACTCGCGACGGTGATGGGAGGCTTCGGCAATCCCATCAAATATCTAAATACCAACCGACCGGTCCGCGACGAAGTCGCTTCTGCATTCACCGATGGACTCAAGGCCCGTGGTTTGTATGGCGGGTCCGGACCTTACCGGATCGACCTGGTCATTCGGAAACTCGACGCCGATATGATCATTGGCCGAACGGCGCGGATCGACATGGACCTGATCGTCGCCACCGCCAATGGTCAGACAGTGTATCGGGACACCGTTGTCGATCAGCAGTCCGACATGAAATTTTTTGCAACCGGAGTCTTTGCCGATGTCATGGACCTGCAAAGGATGGTGCAGTCGTTGCTGAATGCGACGGTGGACCGCTTACTGGACAAGCCCGAATTTCGGGCCGCAATCGGCGGCCGGGGGGCCCGCGTCAGCTAACCCCGGACAACATTCCAAAACACCGGCAGTCCAGGCAAAATACCCGACAGTTCCGCCCGGTAAGCCGTCTGCTGGAACTGCTGGCCCAGCGGCACATAGGGTACGTCCCGAAAAGCCTGCGCCTGGAGCTGTTCGGCCAGGCTGAACTGCGTGGCCTCGTCGGGCGCGCGGAGCCACTCGTCGCGCAATGTCTCAATCAGCGGACTGTCCGGCCAGCCCGGCGCCGCAGCACGGCCGTTGCCGCGCAGGAGCGGGTGGCCCGCCGGCGTCGCGTGGTCGAGGCCGGACCAGCTCGTCTGGAACACGCTCCAGCCGCCGCGTTCGACCGGCTCCATGCTGGTGCGGCGCTGCACCGCGCTGCCCCAATCCATCGCCTGAGCGTCGAGGTTCAGGCCCAGCTTGCGGAACAGCTCTGCCGTCACCTCGGCAAGCGCATTGGTGCTCGGGATGTCGGTCGGCACCAGCAAGGCGACCTTCTCGCCCTTGTAGCCGCTGGCCGCCACGGCACGCCGGCTGCGGTCGAGGTCGCGGGGGCCGGTCAGCGCCTCCATGCCCGCCGCATTGGCCAGCGGCGTGCCCGGGCAGAAGAACCCGACGCCGTCCGCCCACTGCGCGCGGTCCGGACCGGAAACCGCCTGCATGTACTCGGACTGTTGTATGGCGCCCAGCACAGCCCGGCGCAGCGCCGGGTTGTCGAAAGGCGGCTGAAGCTGGTTGAACCGCATCGTCGCGATGATCCCGGTCGGGTCCTGCGTCTTCACGACCAAACGCCGGTCGGCGCGCAGCCGTCCCAGCAGGTCGGGGTTGGCGGCCAGCCACCAATCGACCTCGCCCCGTTGTAATGCCGCACTCGCCGTCGCCGCGTCCGGGATGATGGCCCACTCCACCCGGTCGAATCCCGCCCGTTTCGGCCCGGCTGTGCGGGACGCGACACCGCTCTCACGCGGGACATAGCCTTCGAACCGGGCATAGGCGACGCGGGCGCCCGGCACGCGCTCATCCGGCAGGAAGCGGTATGGCCCGCTGCCGACCATCTCGAGCACCTGCTTGAACGGGTCGGTCGCCGCCAGGCGCGCCGGCATCATGATGCAGGGGCTGGGCGCGGTCTTGCCCAGCGCGTCAGGCAGCAGCGGGAACGGGATGCGCAGGCGGAAGACGACGGTGCGGTCGTCCTCGGCAAACAGCGCGTCGGTCACCGCCAGCAAGGCCTGGCCGAAGGTGTCGCGCGCCCCCCAGCGGCGGATGCTGGCGACGCAGTCCCGCGCCAGCACCGGCTCCTTGTCATGGAAACGCAGGCCGGACCGCAGCACGAGACGCCAGCGTAGGCCGTCCGCCTCGGCCACCGCCGCCTCCAGCATCTGCGGTTGCGCGGTGTAGCCGGCGTCCTGGCCGAATAGGGTATCGAACACCAGGAATGCGTGGTCGCGGGTCTGGTAGGCCGTCGTCCAGATCGGGTCCAGGACTGCGAGGTCCGCCTGCGGCACGAAACGCAGCACGCGCGCATCCGCCCCGCGCGCTAAGCGGGGTATCGCCAGCGCCGCCAAGCCGGCCTGCACGAAGTTGCGACGATCCATGGTGCCCCCTTTATAGAGTGACCTCTTGCCCGTAGCTTCGCTCGCGCGCCAGCCCGTTCCAATCTCGAGCGGTCCGCGCTAAGGGTGCGCGCATGGAAGACACCGAAGACGGCCGGGACGGCGGGCCACCGCAGCGACCGGAGAGCCTGCTGCCCTATGACGCGTGGACCGAGGAGGCGTTGCGGCATGTCGTCGTGCGGGCGCTCGCCTATGTCGGCGCGCAGGGCATGCCCGGCGAGCACCATTTCTACGTCAGTTTCCGCACCGACCGCCCCGGCGTCACCATCCCAGCGCGTTTGCTGGCGCAATACCCGCACGAGATGACGATCGTGCTGCAGCACCAGTTCTGGGATTTGCAGGTGGACGAGCCCGCCGGCTGGTTCAGCATCGGTCTGTCGTTCGGCGGCATCCCGACCACGCTGCACGTGCCGTTCAACGCCGTGACGGCGTTCGCCGACCCGCATGTGCAGTTCGGCCTGCGCTTCCGCCCGCCGGGCGACGAGGCCGCCAACGATGATCCCGAGACCGCGTCGATGAACCCGCCGCCGGAGCCGGAACCCGAGCCGCCGGCGACTGCCGAGCCGTCGGAGGCTCCGCAGGTTGTGAGCCTCGACGCCTTCCGCCGGCGTCCCCCGACCAAGGAGTAACGTGATGAACGTCGCGCTGCCGCCGGAGCAGGTCCGGCCCGCCAACTTCCGCTACTCACCGATGTTCCCGCTGGGCGAAAGCGGCACGCCCTGGCGCAAGCTGGACATCGCCGGCGTATCGACCAGCGTTTGCGACGGCCAGACCGTGCTGCGCATCCGACCCGAGGCATTGAGCGAGCTGGCCTTCCAGGCATTTCGCGACGTATCGCATCTGCTGCGCCCGGCGCATCTGCGGCAGCTGCGGGCCATCCTCGACGATCCCGAGGCGTCGGCCAATGACCGGTT
Organism: Rhodospirillales bacterium; assembly: GCA_025351925.1. Lineage (GTDB taxonomy): Bacteria > Pseudomonadota > Alphaproteobacteria > Acetobacterales > Acetobacteraceae > CAHJXG01. The sequence continues at coordinate 7,220 of JANXVC010000318.1, forward strand.
CGTGGCGCTCGACCTACTGAAGAACGCCAACACGGCGGCCGGCGGCGTGCTGCCGATGTGCCAGGACACCGGCACGGCGCTAGTATTCGGCAAAAAGGGCCAGCGCGTCTGGGTCGAGGGCGACGAGGAGGAGGCGCTGTCCTACGGCGTGCACCGCACCTTCACCGAAACCAACCTGCGCTACTCGCAGATGGCGCCGCTCAGCATGTTCGAGGAGGTCAACACCGGCAACAACCTGCCGGTGCAGTTCGACATCGCGGCGGCGTCGGGCGAGCATCACGCGAACGAGCTGCTGCTGATGTTCATCGCCAAGGGCGGCGGGTCGGCCAATAAGAGCTTCCTGTTCCAGGAAACCCGGGCGATCCTCAACCCGGCGAAGCTTTTGGAGTACATCGGCACCCGCATCCGTACGCTCGGCACCTCGGCCTGCCCGCCGTATCACCTGTCGATCGTGATCGGCGGCACCTCGGCGGAGCTGTGCCTGAAGACGGTGAAGCTCGCCTCGACGAAGTGGCTCGACGCGCTGCCGACGGCGGGCAGCCTGGCCGGGCATGCGTTCCGCGACCTGGAGATGGAGCAGAAGGTGCTGGAGCTGACCCGCACGCTCGGCATCGGCGCGCAGTTCGGCGGCAAGTATTTCTGTCACGACGTCCGCGTGGTGCGCCTGCCGCGGCACGGCGCGAGCCTGCCGGTCGGCATCGGCGTGTCCTGCAGCGCCGACCGGCAAATCCTCGCCAAGGTCACGCCCGAGGGCGTGTTCCTGGAGCAGCTGGAGACCGATCCGTCGCACTACCTGCCCGAGGCGACCGACGGCTTCCTAGGCGGCGAGGTGGTGAAAATCGACCTGAACCAGCCGATGGAGGCGATCCGCCGGCAGCTCTCGGCCTATCCCGTCAAGACACGGCTGGCACTCACCGGCACCGTCGTGGTGGCGCGGGACATCGCGCACGCCAAGCTGAAGGAGCGGCTGGACCGCGGCGAGGGCCTGCCGGACTACATCAAGGACCACCCAGTCTATTACGCTGGCCCGGCCAAGACGCCCGTGGGCCTCGCCACTGGCAGCTTCGGCCCGACCACGGCAGGGCGAATGGACAGCTATGTCGCGGAATTCCAGCGCGCCGGCGGCAGCCTGGTGATGCTGGCAAAGGGCAACCGTTCCCGCGCGGTGCGCGACGCCTGCCGGGCTTATGGCGGGTTTTACCTCGGCAGCGTTGGCGGTGCTGCGGCGCGGCTGGCGCAGGACTGCATCCGCAAGGTCGAGGTGCTCGAATACGCGGAGCTCGGCATGGAGGCGGTGTGGCGCATTGAGGTCGAAGATTTTCCGGCCTTTATCGTGATCGACGACAAAGGCAACGACTTTTATGAGGGGCTCGAGTAGATGCGCTTCACCGTCGATCGTCTGGATCACCTGGTGATCAACTGCGCCGACGTGGAGCTGACCGCGTCATGGTATCAGCGCGTGCTGGGTATGGAGCGGGAGGAGTTCGGCGAGGGCCAGCGCACCGCGCTGAAATTCGGCGGCCAAAAGATCAACCTGCGCCCGCATAATAGCGACTCGCGGGTGTGGTTTACCGGGCTTAACACCCGGCCGGGGGCGGCTGATCTATGCTTCGTTACCGCGGTCGGGCCCGAGGACGTCGTGGAGCACCTGCACGGCTGCGGCATCGCCATCGAGGCCGGCCCGGTCGCCAAGGAGGGCGCGCTGGGCACACTCCAGTCGGTGTATTGCCGCGACCCCGATGGCAACCTGATCGAGATTTCGTCCTATCTTGACCGCTGACCGCCTCACCACCCAGGTCGGTTTCGCCGCATTGCTGCTGTTTCTCGCCTCGGTGCCGTTTGCCAACTGGCTGATCCAGCATGTGGGCACCGTCTGCGTGCATGCGGGTCCGTGCCTTATACCGGTGGCGCCGGGCCTCCTGGCACCGTCCGGTGTGCTCGCGGTCGGCGCGGCGCTGGTGCTGCGCGACGTTGTGCAACGCTGCCTGGGACCGGTCTGGGGCATCGCGGCGATCGTGCTGGGGACGGCGCTATCGACGCTGATTGCCCCGCCGTCGCTGGTGCTGGCGTCCGGCGCCGCGTTCCTGCTGAGCGAGCTCGCGGACTTCGCCGTCTATACCCCGCTGCAGCGCCGCGGGCTGCTGCTCGCAGTGCTGGCGAGTTCGGCGGCTGGGCTGGTGGTCGATAGCCTCGTGTTCCTGATGCTCGCATTCGGCAGCCTGGACTTCCTGGCGGGCCAAGTCATCGGCAAGGCATGGGCGGTGCTGGCCAGCATTCCGTTCATCCGCCTGCTGCGGCGCGTTGCGCCAACGCCGGCCTAGTTGCAGCTTTCCGACTTCGATTTCGACCTGCCGCCCGACCGCATCGCCCATTGGCCAGCGCGGCCGCGGGACGCTTCGCGGCTATTGGTCGTGGGCGAAGGCCTGCAGGACCGCGTCATCCGCGATCTACCCTCGCTGCTGCGACCCGGCGACGTGCTGGTCGCCAACGACACCCGCGTCATTCCGGCGCAGCTCGCGGCGCGGCGCGGCGCAGCGGCGATCGGGCTGACGCTTGATCAGCCGCGGGCCGACGGGTCCTGGCACGCCTTGGCCCGCAACGCCCGGCGGCTGCGGCCCGGCGACACGCTGAATTTCGACGCCGCGCCGGATCTCACGGCCACGCTGCTGTCGCGCGACGACGACGGCGGGGTCGTGGTGCGGTTCAACCAGGCGGACGCCGCTTTCGCCGACGCGCTGCGCCGTGCGGGCGCGCTGGCCCTGCCGCCCTACATCGACCGGCCCGGCGGCCCCACGCCCGCGGATGCCACGGACTACCAGACCGTGTTCGCCGCACGGGACGGCGCGGTAGCGGCGCCGACGGCCGGGCTGCACTTCTCCGACACGCTGCTCGGCGCGATTGAGGCAGCCGGCGTCCCGCGCGTGCTCGTGACCCTGCACGTCGGCGCCGGCACCTTCCTGCCGGTCCGGACGGACGACGTCGCCGGGCACCGCATGCACGCGGAGTGGGGCGAGGTGACCGCCGAGGCGGCCGACGCGATCAACGCGGCGAAGCGCGTCGTTGCCGTTGGCACAACCACACTGCGCGTGCTAGAGACCGCGGTGGACGCGGCGGGCCGGGTGCAGCCGTTCCGCGGCGACACCCGGCTGTTCATCACGCCGGGCTTCCGGTTCCGCGCGGTCGATGCGCTGGTGACCAACTTTCATCTGCCGCGCTCGACGCTGTTCATGCTGACCTGCGCCTTCGCCGGGCAGGCGCGGATGCAGGCGGCCTATGCGCACGCGGTCGCAAGTGGTTACCGTTTCTACTCCTACGGCGACGCCTGTCTGTTGGAGCGCGCAGCGTGACGTTTGGCCATCGCGTGGTGGCGTCCGACGGCGCGGCGCGGGCCGGCGTGCTGCAGACCGCGCACGGGGCCGTCGAGACACCGGTGTTCATGCCCGTCGGCACCGCCGGCACGGTGAAGGCCATGACCGCCGACCAGGTGCGGGCCACGGGCGCTAGTTTGGTGCTCGGCAACACCTATCACCTCATGCTTCGGCCCGGCGCCGACCGGATGGAGCGCCTGGGCGGGCTGCACCGCTTCATGGACTGGCCCGGCCCCATCCTGACCGATAGCGGCGGCTTTCAGGTCATGTCACTCGCCGGCCTGCGCACCATGGACGAGGGCGGCGTCACCTTCCGCTCGCATCTGGACGGCAGCGCGCACCGCCTGACGCCCGAGACGGCGACGCAGATCCAGCACAAGCTCGACGCCACCATCACCATGGTGCTGGACGAGTGCACCCCCTTCCCCGCCACCGCCCAGCAGGCCGAGGCCAGCATGGCGCTGTCGATGCGCTGGGCCGCACGCTCCCGCGAGGCCTTCGTGGCGAGGCCGGGCTACGGCCAGTTCGGCATCGTGCAAGGCGGCGTGTTTCCTGAGCTGCGGGCAGCGTCGGTCGAGGCACTGATGGCCATTGGCTTCGAGGGCTACGCGGTCGGCGGATTGGCGGTCGGCGAGGGTCAGGCGATGATGCTGAGCGTGCTGGAGAGCACGGTGCCGCTGCTGCCGGCGGACCGGCCGCGCTATTTGATGGGCGTCGGCACACCGGACGACCTGCTGGCGGCGGTGACGCGCGGCATCGACATGTTCGACTGCGTGATGCCCACCCGCGCCGGGCGCACGGCAAGGGGATTCACCTCCCGCGGCGTGCTGAACCTGCGGAACGCCCGGCATGCCGAGGATGCAGGGCCACTTGACAGCCAATGCGCCTGCACCGCTTGCACCCGGCACAGCCGCGCCTACCTGCATCACCTGTTTCGGGCAAACGAAATGCTCGGGCCGATGCTGCTGACCCAGCACAATCTGATGTATTATCAATCCTTGATGCGCGGCATGCGCGTGGCGATCATCGAGGGGCGGCTCGATGCGCACGCTGCCGGAATACGCGCTGTCTGGGCTGTAGGGGACCCGAAATGACCGACTACACCGTCCTGACCCAGCTCGGCGCCGCCACGGAGGCACCCACGTCGCCGGATGCGGCGGTCCTGGAGCGTGTCGGCAACCCACAGCCCGGCATGGACTACGTCGTCCGGTTCACCTGCCCGGAGTTCACCTCGTTATGTCCGCTTACGGGCCAGCCGGATTTTGCGCATTTGGTATTGGACTACGTGCCGGGTGAGTGGATCGTCGAGAGCAAGTCGCTGAAGTTGTTCCTGGCCAGTTTCCGCAACCACGGAGCGTTCCATGAGGCGTGTTCGATGGAAGTCGCGCGCCGGGTCGTGGAGGCGGTGGCGCCGCGCTGGCTGCGCATCGGCGCCTATTGGTATCCGCGCGGCGGCATCCCGATCGACGTGTTCTGGCAGACCGGAGAGGCGCCCAAGGGCGTCTGGATTCCCGACCAGGGCGTGGCGCCCTATCGCGGCCGCGGCTAGGGCTGGTTGTTCGTTGTGACAAAGGCCTGGCCGGTTATCAGCGAGAGCCAGATGCGCCTCGTCGAGAGGTAGTCGCCGCCGATGATGATTTCCCCGGCATACGGGGGCAGGTCGGCTACGTGCAGCGTAGGCCCATCGATTACATCGTTGCCGATCTTGAGCGTGCGGAACCGCCGCTGACGCACGACAAGGCCGCTCGTGTTCATGGAGTATGCGCGTCCGGCTGGATCCGCCCGCAACGCCGTCGCGGTCACGCCGGCATCCCGTGCCGCCGCCAGCCCGACAGTGGTGTAGGATGCCCCGGTGTCGAGCAGGCCAAATACCGGCTGCCCGTCCAGTTCGCCCGGGACGAACAGGTGGCCAGACCGCTGCTGCTGCACTGGCAGGCGGGTGAACGGCGCGGTCCAGGGCGGCAGGGCTGCCGGGCAGGGCCGGGCGCGATACAGCACCAGGCGGCGATGCGGCACGTCGAGATCGAGCTCGTAGCCGATCAGCACGTTGATCCCCAGCACCCCGTCCAATGGCGGCGGCGGCGCTTGGGCCAACAGGACACGGACGTTGGACGTAATGGCGCCATTCAGCCCGAGACTCGGCACCGTCGTTGCAAAAACGTGGGCCGCCCCGCCAGCGCCGCCGATCGCCACCGGGGAGCGCTCGTCCCACGCCACACCCAGCCGCTCGGCCGCCGTCCGGTTCAGCACTGTAAGGTCCGATCCAGTATCCAGCACGAGGTTCGCCGGTCGGCCATTGATGTCGGCCGTCACCAGGGGCACGGTGCCGAGCACCTGCAGCGGCAGCTCCGCCACACGCTGCAGCGCGCAGGACCCGGCGGGATCGGCGGCGCAGGCGGCCAGCAACAGGGCAAGCAGGAGTGACAGGGTCTTCATGCCGGACACAATGACGCTGCCGGGTTCTGCCGTGAAGCAGCGCATTCGCGACAAGGCCCTGGCATTGGGGTTCCACGCCGTCGGTTTTGCTCCAGCCGCCCTCGGGCCCGAGGCGCGGGCACGGCTGACGGCGTTCCTCGCCGCGGGTCAGCACGGCGACATGGGTTGGCTCGCTGGCCGCACGGAACAGCGTGCGCATCCGCAGGCGCTGTGGGCCGAAGCGCGCAGTGTGATTGCGGTCGGTTTGTCCTACGCACCCGACGATGATCCTCTAGCGGCACTAGCCCGACCGGACCGCGGCAACATCTCGGTTTATGCACGCAACCGAGACTACCACGACGTGGTTAAAGGAATGCTAAAGCACCTCGGCGCCTTCATCGCGAGCCGCTTCGGGCCACAGATAAAGGTATTTGTGGATACCGCGCCGGTGATGGAAAAGCCGCTGGCGCAGCAGGCCGGGCTCGGTTGGCAGGGCAAGCATACCAACCTGGTATCGCGGGCGCACGGCTCCTGGCTATTCCTGGGTGAGGTCATGACGACGCTCGAGCTGCCGCCGGACACAGCGCACCCCGACCGCTGCGGCACCTGCGCCCGGTGCATGGCCGCCTGTCCGACCGACGCGTTTCCGGCGCCGTACCGCCTGGATGCGACGCGGTGCATTTCATACCTGACGATCGAGCACGCCGGGCCGATCCCGCTGGCGCTGCGGCCGCTGATGGGCAACCGCATCTATGGATGCGACGACTGCCTGGCGGTGTGTCCGTGGAACCGCTTCGCCCACGCGGCGCATCCCAAGCTGCAGGCGCGCGACGACCTGCGGGCTCCGGCTTTGGCAGAGCTTGCGGCGCTGGACGACGCTGGGTTCCGCGCAATGTTCGCCGGCGGTCCGGTGAAGCGCATTGGCCGCGACCGCTTTGCGCGCAATGTGCTGACCGCAATCGGCAACTCTGGCGACCCGGCCTTGCTCCCCGCGGCTCAGCGCCTGCAGGCGGACACGAATCCCGTGGTGGCCGAGGCAGCCGATTGGGCCGTCGCGCGTTTGCAGGGCGAAGGTGCATTATGACGAGATCCGAAACTGACAGCCTGGGTACGATCGAGATCGACGCCGACCGCTACTGGGGTCCGCAGACCGAACGCGCGCGGCTGCTGTTCCGCATCGGCCATGAGCGCTTTCCGCCCGTGCTGATCCGTGCCGTGGGCCTGCAGAAACAGGCCAGCGCCGAGGCCAATGAGGCGCTGAAGGAACTGCCCGCCGACATCGCCCGCCCGATTGCCGCCGCCGCCGCCGAGATCGCCGCCGGGACGATGGATGCGGAGTTTCCGCTGCCGGTCTGGCAGACCGGGTCGGGCACCCAGACAAATATGAACGCAAACGAAGTGGTCGCGAACCGTGCCAACGAGTCGCTGGGCCAACCGCGCGGCAGCCGCTCCCCGGTGCATCCGAACGACCATGTGAACCGCGGGCAGAGCAGCAACGACTCGTTCCCGACGATGATGCACGTAGCGGCGGCTGAGGCGGTCCAACACCGCCTGATGCCGGCGCTCCGCATCCTGCATGCAAGCCTGGCCCGGCGCGCTGCGGAGTGGGACGGGATCGTCAAGGTGGGCCGCACCCATATGATGGACGCAGTGCCGGTGACGCTCGGGCAGGAGTTCGCGGCATGGGCGCGGCAGGTTGAGCTGGGGCTCGACCGGCTGGCCGGCGTCATGCCCCGGCTGCTCAGCCTGCCGCAGGGCGGCACCGCCGTGGGCACCGGGCTGAACCGGCACGCACAGTTCGACGTGGTGTTTTGTGAGCGCATGGCGGCGCTGACCGGCCTCGCCTTCACGCCCAACCCCAATAAGTTCGAGGGCATGGGCGCGCACGACGTGTTCGTCGAGCTGTCGGGCGTGCTGAATGTGTTGGCGGTGTCGCTGAACAAACTCGGCAACGACGTGCGCCTGCTGGGTTCCGGCCCGCGCTCCGGCCTTTCGGAGCTGATTGTGCCGGCGGATGGGCTGTCGTCCTCGATCATGCCTGGCAAAACCAACCCGACCCAGAGCGAGGCGTTGACGATGGTCTGCGCCCAGGTCATGGGCAATCACGTCGCGGTCACCATCGGCGCGGCGCAGAGCTTCCTGGAGCTCAACGTATTCAAGCCCTTGATCATTCACAACGTGCTGGGCTCGGCGGCGCTGCTGGCGGACGCGGCCGAGAGCTTCGCGCACAACATGGTCGAGAAGCTGGAGCCGAACCGGGACCGCATCGCCGAGAACCTGGCGAAGTCGCTGATGCTCGTCACCGCGCTGAACCCGCGCATCGGCTATGACAAGGCCGTGCGGATCGGCAAGCTCGCCTTGGCTGAGAACATGACCTTGCGGGACGCGGCCGAACGGCTCGGCTTCGTGACACCGGCCGACTTCGACCGTTGGGTAGTGCCGGCCGACATGACCCGGCCCGGCGCGACGCTCGGCGACTGAGCCGGGCCACGTTTGGGCCTCGTTAAACGCAGCTTCAGCCTATCGGGCCATCGCACGAGCGTGGCATTGGAGGCGGAGTTCTGGGCGGTGCTGTCCGAAAGGGCCGGGCAGCAGGGCGTGTCGCTGTCCGCCCTAGTGGCTTTGATCGATACGGAACGGGACCCGAGCCAACCCCTGGCATCGGCGCTACGAATCTTTTCATTACAGCTACGAATTTAACTTTTCTGAAAGGGCTTGAAGTCCATTATGGTGTCGCGACGAATAACCGTCGCGGTTAAAAGAGAAAACTCATGAATGCCATCGCTCCCGCCGTGCCTGCCAAGGCCATTCCATTCAGCCCGCTGATGCTGGCGGACCGGCTGCTCAGCCTGGCGCAGGACGCTGACCGCGCCGGCTACACCGGAACCGCCTCGCAGCTGGTGGCTGAGATGTATCAGGTGCTGGATGGCGGAATGCCCGTCCGGCATTGACGCCAACCCTCACGGCTGCTCGGCAAGCCATAGCGACAGGCCTGCAAGCTCCGGCGTGCGCACCAAGCCAGCCGCTGGTCCAGCGATGCGCAGCCCGAGTTCCGGTCCCGACGGTTCCGTTGCGGCGCCGGGCCGCATGGCGACGCGGAGATCGGCAGCGGCGCCGAGCATGTCGATGCTGCCGGATAGCCGCGCGATGCCGCCGGGGCTTTGCAAGGTGCCCTCTCCGGAGAGCACGCCGCGCCGGACCTGCAATGGCAGATCGAGGCGGCTGAACGGCGTCGTGCCTGCAGTCAGCGCTTTGGAGGCCTGGGCCGGAATGCGGCCGCGGTCAGAATCGGCCAGAGCCGCCGCCACTGCGGGGAGATCAAAGCCCGTGACCACACCGTCGCGTATCGTGACCGCGGCAGAGCCCGATGTCGTGGCGAGCAGCGCCGCAGGGCTGTAGCCAGCAGCTGTCAGGTCCAGCCTGGCATCGACCAGGCCCTGGGTCAGGTCGAGCGCCGTATCCAGCGCCGGACCGTCCAGCGCAGCATCGGTGATGGCCATCTGCACCGAGAGGCGCGGCGGTTCGCTGTTGGCCACCAATGTCGCACTGCCGGACGCCGTGCCGCCGGCCAGCCGCGCGGTGGCGCCCGGAATCGACAGCGTGCCATCGCGCAACGCTAATTTCGCCGAGAAATCCTGCAGTGCCGGCGTTTGCCCAAACAGGACCTGCGCCGCATCCAACTGCACGGCCGCCTGCCAGCCCAAAAGAAGGGCGACCGGAACCGGATTGGGCGAGCGCAGATAGGGCAGCGGCAGCGGCAGCGTCTCGGCCGCGACCTGACCCGAAACCGCCAAGCGGGGACCGCCGCGCTCACCTGGCACGTCAAAGGTCAACTGCCCGCTGGCGCGCAGCGTGCCGGCGACGAGATCGAAATGCTCCAGCGCCGCGTGTCCCTCGCTCGCGGTGACCTGGGTCAGCAGCGACAGTGATCCATCGCCGAGCCAGGCCGCCGTGCCGCCAAGCCCCGCCTGCTCCAGCAGCCGCGGCGCGCCGGGATGGCGCAACGTGACTGGACCAACCCAGTGCCGGGTCAGCAGATTGAGCGTCGGTTGCGCCTCAACTCGGAGGTCCGATGCCTCGACGCTCAGCTTGGCAGCCAGGGCGTCGGGCAGGCCAGCGAATTGCAGCAGCGCGGTGCCGGGGCCGCGGAGGAGTGCGAGCAGCACGGGCAGTTCAGGCGGCAGCACCGTGCGGAGCGACGCGAGGTCCGGCGCAGCCAGCTCGATCCGGCCCTCGGTGACGCGCCCGCCCTCCCCCACCGTGCCGGACGCGGTCAGCCGCATGCCGACGGGATCGGCCTCCAGCCGGCGGAGCGTCAGCCGCGTCGCCTCGGTCTGCGCATCAAGGGCGATCTGCCCCATAAGCAGGCCACGCCATGTCGCGTTGCGCACCTGCAGGTGCACGTCGGCGTCCACCGTAGCGGCGGCGGCCAATGCGTCCGTCATGCCGATGGGCGTGGCGAGCGTCGCGACATCGGGCAGCCAGGGATCGAGCGTCAGCCGATCGAATGACAGCCCGGCCCCGATCGACAGACGCGGCCCCAGCTTTATCGCCAGGCCGCCGGTCAGTTGATTGCCATCCAAAGCGCCGCGCAGCTCGGCAAGCGACGCCTGGCCCGCGCCGACCGAGAGCTTCGCCGAGAGATCAGCCGTCTTCAGCACAGCGGACGGCAGACGTCCGAGGCTTACCGGAAGCAAGGGTTCCAGCCAGCGAAGCGTATTGCGCAGATCCGGCGCGGTCAGGTGCCCGGTGCCCTCGAACAGCACCGGGCGGGACGCTGCCCCCTCAGTCCGGGGCTGGCGCGGCAGGCGGCCAGACAGGCTGAGCTGCGCATCCCCGGGCAGTACGGCGGTTATGTCGCGCACCGTCACGCCGGCGGGATCGAGATCGAAGGCGCCGCGCAGCCGACGCAGCGTGCCGCCAGCGAGCGTCGCGGCCTCGGCCGAAAGGTCGATCCCGGTCGGCATGGTGGTTTCCGCGCCGCGCAGCAGCACGGGCAGCCAGGCGTCGAGGTCAAGCCGCCCAGCCGCAAGCGCCAGGTCCAGCCGCGCCTCAGGCAGTACCCGCAGCGCGACCGCGCCACGCGCTGGCGAGCCACCGATCTCGAGCGCGAGTTCGTCTGCGACCGCGAGCCCGGCGGCGGCGCTCAGGCGGCCCTCGCCGCGCCATGGCACGGCCGGACCGGGCAGGAGCTGGGACAGGTCTGATCCCCGGCCGGCGACCCGGCCCGTCAGCGCCCCATCGCCTGCGAGCTGACCCGAGAAGGTGCCTCCGGTATCGCGCAGCGACCCTTGCCCATCGAGGCTTACGTCGAGGCCAGCCGCACCGTCCCGCCCGGGCCGTGTAAGCCGCGCCGTGAAGCGCCAGGGCCGGGCGCCCACCTGCCCGACGCCGGTCGCGGAGAGCATTCCGGTCTCGGAGTCGGTCGCCAGGACAGCGTCGATCGCAGTCACCGCCATCCCGCCGACCTGGATCCGGCTATCCTCCACCCGCGCCTGCAACCCGGTCAGCCACGCTGGCGGCCGCTGCGCCAATGCTCCCGGCGCGGGCGGCCAGGGCAAACGCAGGTCGGCCCCGCGCAGCGTCAGATCGCGCGCGTCCACTTTTCCCGCCAGCAGCGGGCCAAGCGCCACGCGTAGCCGGAGCTCCTGCGCGGTCAGCACCACGCCGTCCCCGGTGTCGTCAACCGCAATCCCGGAGGCTGTAAGAATTGGCTGCGGCAGCAGGTGCAGCGAGATGACGCCGCCGATCCGCACCGGCCGGCCGATGCCGGACGTCGCGAGTGACTCGACGCTGTCCCGATAGCGGTTCCAATCCAGCAAGCCCGGCACGGTCCATAGTCCGGCGACCAAGAGGGCCAGCACGACGGCGAAGCCGATCAGCGCTGCACGTCCCGCGCGCATGCTAGATCTGGCTCTGCATGCCAGGCGTGTCGTCCAGTGGATCATCCCGCATGGGAGCAGATAGCGGCACCGCCGGGGCCGCACGCAAGCCCTGGAGTCCATAAACAAGCCTGGCTGTCCATAAAGATGCGGCGTGTTACAATACTGCATGGTTCCCTGGGGCAAGTTGCTTGGCGGCGTGGCTGGATTCGCGATGGGCGGCCCGTTCGGCGCGGTAGTCGGCGCGGCGTTGGGGCATGCGGCCGACCAAAGCGGGCTGCCGCGTCTCGGCATGGGCGACAGCTCGCTGGGCGGGTCGCTATTGCACCCGGCGCGGATCGCCGCAGCACTTGGCCGGCGAGACCAGCTTTTTGCGGTCGCGGTCGTGGTGCTCAGCGCCAAGCTGGCGAAATGCGACGGCCCCGTCGTGCGGGCGGAGATCGACGCCTTCAAGCGGCAGTTCCGCATCCCGCCCGAGTCGGTACGCGACATCGGCCGGCTGTTCGACCAGGCGCGCGACAGCAACGACGCATTTGCGCCCTACGCCGTGCAACTCGGGGAGAGCTTTGCCGACAACCGCGGCCTGCTGGAGGACGTGCTGGCCGCGCTGTTCGCCATCGCCCGCGCCGACAAGCCGCTGACGGTCGCCGAGCAGGAGATGCTGCGCCGGGTGCACCGGGCGTTTGGGCTGGATGAACTCGCATGGGACCAGGCCCGCGGCGCATCGAGCCGGTCTGCCGTTGAAGGGGACGACGCCTATACGGTCCTCGGGATGCCCAGCAATGCGACAGACGAGGCGCTCCGCCAGGCCTGGCTGCGGCTGATGCGGGAGAACCATCCGGACAGCCTGGCCTCCCGCGGCGTGCCGCCGGAGTTCATCGCCCGCGCCGGCGAGAAGGTGGCCCGGATCAATGCGGCCTGGGACCGCATCAAGCGCGAGCGGCGGCTGTGACGGCTGCGGCCGACCTAGCGGTTAAGGAGCTGCCCAGCCCCAACTGGGATTTGCGGCCGGACGGCGTACCCATCGATACGCTGATTCTCCACTACACCGGGATGCCCACGGCGCAGGCGGCGCTCGACCGGCTGCGCGACTCGGCCGCCCGGGTGTCGTCGCACTACTTGGTGGACGAGGACGGCGCCGTCTGGCGGTTGGTGGCGGAGCAGCACCGCGCCTGGCACGCCGGGGTGTCTTGCTGGCGCGGCCATACGTGGCTGAACGACCGGTCCTTGGGGATTGAGATCGTCAACCCGGGCCACGAATGGGGCTACCGCCCATTCCCGGCGCTGCAGATGGCGGCGGTGTGCGACCTGTGTTTGGACATCCTGGGACGCCATCCCATCCCAGCGCGCAACGTCGTCGGACACAGTGACGTGGCACCCGACCGCAAGCAGGACCCAGGGGAGCTGTTCGACTGGCCGGGCCTCGCCGCAAACGGCGTCGGGCTGTGGCCGGCTTTGTCGTCGGACGCCGGCCTTATGGACGACCTGCCGGCGGCGCTCCGGGCCATTGGCTACGGCGACGGCGACCTCGCGACGACGCTGCGCGCTTTCCAGCGGCATTGGCTGCCGGACACGGTGAACGGGACTGCCGACTCCGCCACGCGAGCCCGATTGCGCGCTGTCGCCGCCGCGATGGCTTGACCTGGGCGGCGTCGGCGCGCATTCCCCGAGGTGCCAGACGGCCGGACGGCCGCTGCTGGGTTCACGGCGCCAGCCTCGCTGGCGTTCTGGGTCTGGTGGAGGAAAGTCCGGGCTCCACGGGAACACGGTGCCGGCTAACGGCCGGCGAGGGCGACCTCAGGGAAAGTGCCACAGAAAACAAACCGCCGGCTCGTCGTAGGACCAGTCGGCACGGGTGAAACGGTGCGGTAAGAGCGCACCGCGCCCCTGGCAACAGGGGCGGCAGGGTAAACCCCACCGGGAGCAAGACCGAATAGGGGTGGCCGGCGGCGCGGACGGGCAACCGGCCGCGTGACGCAGGGGCGTTCCCGCCCCGCAACCCGGGTTGGTCGCGGGAGGCGCGCAGCGATGCGCGTCGCAGAGGAATGGTCGTCCCGGTCTTGCGCTTTGCGGCGCAGGGTCGGACAGAACCCGGCTTACAGGCCGTCTGGCAGTTTTCCTTTGGAGCAATTTTTCTTTCGGGCAGTGTTACCGAAAGGTTTTCCTGAGTGGTTTTACCGAACGATTTTACCTGGGGGTCACTAATTAATCCCCAACCTTATCCACAAGAACGAAACGCGAATACTACGAATTTGTAACCATGATTTGAGCGAAATGTTTTTTCGGCTCATAACTTGCTGATTGCAAAGCTCTTTTTCAGCGCATGACGCAACATTTTTTCCCAATACCTTTGACGCCCATATTTGCCCATGGTAGCCCATGTTATCCCATGCGCGCCCGTGTCGCGCGGCATGGGGCGGGCCCGCCGCATGACGGGCGTCTCTGAAGGCGGAAAGGATGGGCCGGGCCGTAATGAGCCACTTCCTGGGCACGCATCAGAATCGCCTCGACGCCAAGGGACGCGTCTCGGTCCCGGCCGCCTTCCGCACGCATCTGCGCAACGGTTCGGAAAACGGCGTGGCCAGCCTGATCTTGCGCCCCTCGCACAAGTATCCCTGCATCGAGGCTTGGCCGGAAGCCGTGTTCGAGACGCTCGCGGCGCCGCTCGACCGCCTGGACATGTTCAGCGAAGACCAGGACGACCTCATCATGGCGCTTTACGCCGACGCCACGCGCGTCGAGGCAGATAAGGAGGGACGCATCGTGCTGCCCGAGTCGCTGGTGCAGCACGCTGGCCTTACAGAAAACGTCGTGTTCATGGGCCTTGGCCGCACCTTCCAGATCTGGGAGCCCGCGGCAGCCGAACAGCGCCGGACCGCCGCCCGCACGGCCGCCCGGTCCCGCGCGCTGACGCTGCCGGCGGGGCCCGCATGATGCAGATTTTCTTATGACGCAGATTCCGGGCCACATCCCCGTCATGCTGCCGGCTGTGCTGCGTCACCTCGCTCCCACGGCCGGTGAGGTGCTGCTAGATGGCACCTTCGGCGGTGGCGGCTACGCATCGGCAATCCTGGACGCGGCCCACTGCACGTTATGGGCTATCGATCGCGATCCAGCGGCCATCGCCCGCGGGGCGGCGCTTGCGGCGCGCTACCCCGGCCGGCTGCATCTGCTGCAGGGCCGCTTCGGCGACATGCTTGGGCTGCTGGCGGACCAAGGCGTCGGCAAGCTGAATGGCGTCGTGCTGGACCTGGGCGTCTCGTCGTTTCAGATCGACGACCCCGCCCGTGGCTTCAGCTTCCGCAGCGACGGCCCGCTGGATATGCGGATGGCGGCGTCCGGCCCAACCGCGGCGGACCTAGTGAACAACCTGCCAGAGGCCGAGCTCGCCGACACGCTGTATCAGTTCGGCGAGGAGCGGCTGTCGCGCCGTATCGCGCATGCCATCACCGCTGCCCGGGCCGAGGCGCCAATCGAGACGACGCTCCAACTCGCCGCCATCATCCGTAAGGTGGTGCCGCCGGACCGGTCGGGTATCGACCCCGCCACCCGCAGCTTCCAGGCACTGCGCATCCGGGTCAACGACGAGCTCGGCGAGATCGAACGTGCGCTGCAGCAGGCGGCGTCGCTGCTGGCGCTCGGCGGACGGCTGGTCGTCGTGTCTTTCCATTCTCTGGAGGACCGGCTGGTGAAACGCTTCATGCTGGAGGCGGCCGGGCGCTCGCCGGCGCCGTCGCGTCATGACCCGCGCAGCCTGATGGACCGTGGGCCGCCCGGATTTCAGCTGCTGACCAACGGCGCCGAACGGCCGGACCCGGATGAGGCCCGCGCCAACCCTCGTGCCCGCAGCGCCCGCCTCCGTGCCCTGGCCTGCCTTGCCGCAACCCATGACCGGGATACCGCCCCAGCATGATCCGTCCCCTGACCTGCGTTTGCATGCTGCTGGCCGGCGGGTCCGGCCTCTATCTCTATCAGTCCAAGCATCAGGCGCAGATGCTGGACCGCGAAATCGCGCGAACCCTGAAAGCCACCGACGTCGCCCGCGACCGCATCGGCGTGCTGCGCGGCGAATGGGCCTTGCTGAACGAGCCGGAGCGCTTGGCGGAACTCGCCCAGGCGCATCTGGCGCTGAAGACCCTGATCCCAACCCAGTTCGCGACCGCGGCCGAGCTGGGAGCCCGCCTGCCGCCGCCCGTGCTGCCCGGCACGGTGACCGTATTCACCAAGGAGCCGGATGCACTTTCGACGGCAGCGGTCTTACCGGCTCCGGCCCAACCTGTCCCAGCGACCCCGGTGGCTGCACCGGCCGTGCCCAGCCATACGAACGTCGGCGCTAGACAATCGTCGTCCACGCCAAATCAGCTCGCCGTCGCAGTCCCGCCCATGCCGCCGCATTCCGTCACACGCATTGTCGAGGCTCGTTCCACGGAAACTCGGGCGGTTGAACGTCGCGAGGACCCGGCATCCCCGCGTCCGCCGATGCAGGTCGCGTCCGCCTTGCCGATGCCCCTGGCGCCGTTGCCGGCACCCCGGCCAAGCTCGCCGCATCCAGTCCTGGCTCCGGTGGTCAATGTGAGCGCCAGCCCGATCGCCGCAGCTCCACTGTCGGCGCCGCGGCCGGCGCAGGCCCGCCCGGTCCCGCTCCACGCAGCCACTCCAGGGTCCGGCTCCGCCGCCGCGCCGCCGCGGCCGGCTCCGCAACGGCTCGAAAACCCGTCGATCGGCGAGTCCGTGACACGGATGACGCACTTCCAGGGAGCAGGGACGCCGGCGGCACCTCCAAGCCCTGTCCAACCGTCGTACAATCAAGCCTCGGCGTCCGCCCTGGGCGGCAGTCGGCCCGCCTTGCCGCCGCCGGTCCCCTTCGGATCGGCGATGGCCGCATCCAGCCTGAACGCCCGCTGAATGCTGATGAGTTCGAACGCATGACCGACGCACAGCCCCAGGCGCCTTGCACGCGGACCGCCCATGCCATCGCGCCCGACGTGGCCCGCCGTGCGGCGATGGAGAAAACGCGCGGGCGGCTGGTGATCGCCTCGCTCGGCTTCTCACTGCTGTTCGGCGCGGTCGCCCTCAAGCTCGCGGGCGCCACCGTCATGTTTCCGATGCAGTCGAAGCGCCTGGATCGCCTCGCGCAGCTTCCGAACCCAATCAGCGCCGACGCGTCCGCGCCAGCCAGCGGCGCACTCGCCATGCCGCCGCGCGACGCCGGGCCGCATACCAGGGCGATGGTGGTGGACCGCAACGGCGAGATCCTGGCGATCTCCCTGCCGACGGCCGGGCTGTATGCCAACCCGCGCGAGATGATGGATACCGACGAGGCCGCGCGAAAGCTGAAATCCGTGCTGCCCAGCCTCGACCTGCAGGTGGTGCGGGCGCGCCTGGCGAGCGAGAAGCAATTCGTCTATCTCGCGCGCAACATCACGCCGAATGAGCACCTCGCGATCAACAACCTCGGCATCCCCGGCGTCTATTTTCAGGCGACCGAGCGCCGCCGCTATCCGCAGGGCCGGGTGGCGGCGCACGTGATGGGTGGGGTCGATGTCGATGCGCGCGGCGTCGCGGGGGTGGAGCGCGCTTTCGACCAGCGGCTGCGCGACGACCCGACGCCGCTCAAGCTCTCGCTCGACGTCCGAGTGCAGGCAGCGATGCGGGACGAGTTGTCGCAGTCCATGGCGGAGTTCCACGCCATCGGCGCCTGCGGCATCGTCATGGACGTGCACACCGGCGAGGTGATCGCCATGGTCAGCCTGCCGGACTTCGACGCCAACAAGGCCGGCGAGGCGACGAACGAGCAGCGCTTCAACCGCGCGGTTACCGGGATGTACGAGCCCGGCAGTACCTTTAAGCTGCAGACCGCCGCGATGGCGCTCGATAGCGGCGCAGCCCAGCTGTGGAGCTCGTTTGACGCGGCGCACAACATCAGGATCGGCCGCTTCACCATCCAGGACTTCGAGGGCAAGCACCGGGTGCTGACCTTTCCCGAGGTCATCGCCTATTCCAGCAACCTAGGTGCTGCGCACATGGCGCAGCAGGTGGGGACGGAGCGGCAGCGGAGCTGGCTGCACGCCATGGGCATGTTTACCCGCGTTGGCATCGAGCTGCCGGAGCAGGGCCAGCCGATCGTGCAGCCCGCCGCCAACTGGAAAGAGATCGCGACCATGACCGTGGGCTTCGGCCACGGCATCGCGGTCTCCCCGCTGCATGTGGTGCGCGGCACGGCGGTGCTGGCCAACGGCGGCATGATGCTGCACCCGACGATCCTGGAGGCGGAGGCGCCGCAGTCCGACGAGCATCGGATCATGCGTCAGTCAACGTCGGACACCGTGCGCAAGCTGATGCGGCTGGTGGTGACGGACGGCTATGGCAAGCCGGCGGACGTGCCGGGTTACTTCGTCGGCGGCAAGACCGGCACGGCGGAGAAGACGCTGGGGCACGGCTATCGGAAGCACGCGAACATCAGCGCGTTCATGAGCGTGTTCCCGATGAATGCGCCGCGCTATGCGGTGTATTTCATGCTGGATGAGCCGAAGGGCAACGCGAGCACCGCTGGCTATTCGACCGCCGGGGCCGTGAGTGCGCCGGGTGCCGGCCGGGTAATCGCGCGAATCGCGCCGATGCTGGGTTTGATGCCGGAGACCGTGACGGCAGCAGCGACGCAGGCGACCCTCTCGATGCCGCTGCGGCCCGGCCGGCCCGCGGGATGGCGGCCGCCGGTGGACACCTCGCTCGCGCATGCACCGGCGCACCCACAAGAAGTGCCCGCGCCGCAACAGCCCGTCATTCCGCGGCAGGAAGCTGGCCCATCGATTACCTCCGTTGCGGCTCGCTGACATGCTGACACGGCTGGACATGGCCTCACCGTCCGAATTGCCAATAAACGTGACTGGCATGACGGCCGATAGCCGCGCGGTACTGCCGGGCATGCTGTATGCGGCGCTGCCCGGCGCCCGCGTGGACGGCCGCAGCTTTATCGGTGATGCCGTCGCGCGCGGCGCCGCGGTCGTGCTGGCGCCGGCCGGCACGATCTGGCCCGCCGGCGTTCCGGCGCGTCCATTGATTCTCGACAACGAGCCGCGCCGTGCTCTGGCCCGGCTCGCGGCGCTGCAGGCGGGTCCGCAGCCGGAGCGGATTGTCGCGATCACCGGCACCAACGGCAAGACCAGCACCGCCGAATTCCTGCGCCAGCTCCTGGCCGACGCTGGGATCGAGGCCGCGAGCCTTGGGACTCTCGGCCTGATTACCCGAACCGGCCAGGGCAATCCCGGCCTGACCACGCCCGATCCGGTTGCGCTCGCGGAGACGCTGGCGGCGCTTGCGCGTGACGGAGTCCGGGCCGTGGCGCTGGAGGCGTCGTCGCATGGGCTGGATCAGTTCCGGCTGGACGGGGTGCGGCTGGCGGCGGCCGGATTCAGCAATCTGACGCGGGACCACTTGGACTACCACGGCACGACCGAGGCCTACCGTGCCGCCAAGCTCCGGCTGTTCGACGCGCTGTTGCCGAAAGGCGCTCCGGCCGTCGCGAGCACGGCGCTGGACCCAGCCACCATGGACGCGCTGCGCGGCATCACGGCCCAGCGCGGGCTGGTGCTGCACCGGGTTGGCGACGATGGCGACCTGCTGCGCCTATTGCGCGCCATCCCGCAGCCTGGCGGGCAAGTCATCGAGGTCATCGCGGGCTGCATCCGGCATGAGCTGATGCTGCCGCTGCCGGGGCGATTCCAGGCCGACAACGCGCTGCTGGCGGCCGGGCTTGCGATCGCGATCGGCACGGCCGACGCGCTGGACCACCTTTCAAGGTTGCACGGCGTCCGCGGCCGGATGGAGCTGGCGGCAACGCTGCCCAACGGCGCCGCGGTGTATGTTGATTATGCCCACACGCCCGATGCGCTGGACCGGCTGCTGGCCGCCCTGCGCCCGCATACGGCCGGGCGGCTGCATGTGGTGTTCGGCGCCGGCGGCGACCGCGACCCCGGCAAGCGTCCGCTGATGGGCGCCGCCGCCCGTCTCGCCGACCGCGCCATCGTCACCGACGACAACCCGCGCAGCGAGGACCCGGCCGCGATCCGCCGCGCCGTCCTGGCCGCCATCCCCGGCGCCATCGAGATCGGTGACCGCGCTGCCGCCATCGCCGCCGCGATGAGCGACCTCGCACCCGGCGACGTGCTGGTCGTCGCGGGCAAGGGGCACGAGCAGGGCCAGACCGTGGGCGCGGCCGTGCTGCCGTTCGACGACGCCGCCACTGTGCGCGGCCTGCTATGACGGAGCTATGGACCGCGGCCGGGCTGCAGGCCGCGACGGGCGGCACGTTCCGCCGGCCGTTCGCCGCCAAGGGCGTGTCGATCGACAGCCGAACCCTGCAGCCGGGTGACCTGTTCATCGCTCTGCAAGGCGACACCGACGGCCACGCGTTCGTGGCGGACGCGCTGGCCCGCGGCGCTGCTGGCGCCATGGTGCATGGCATGAACGGTTTGCCGGACGACGCGCCCCTGCTGGTGGTTGACGATACCCTGGCCGCACTGCACGCCCTGGGCCAGGCGGGCCGGGCACGCTTCACCGGAAAGATGCTCGCGGTCACCGGCAGCGTCGGCAAGACCACGACGAAGGAGATGCTGCGGGCGGCGCTGTCCGCCTTCGGCCCGACCCATGCGGCCGAGGCGTCCTACAACAACCATTGGGGCGTGCCGCTAACCCTTGCGCGCCTGCCCGCCAATGCCGCGTTCTGCGTCGCCGAGATCGGCATGAACCACGCCGGCGAGATCGCACCGCTCGCCCGGCTCGTCGCGCCGCACGTTGCGATCGTGACCGCGGTCGCCAGCGCGCATATTGGCCACTTGGGCAGCATCGAGGCGATCGCGGACGAGAAGGCCTCGGTCCTGCAGGGCCTGGAACCCGGCGGCATCGCCGTCCTGCCCGGCGACAGCCCGTTCCTCGCGCGCATGGCAGAGGCAGCGCCTGGCCGGGTTATCACGTTCGGCGGAATCGACGGCGCGGATGCGCTTCTGCTGCGGGTCGCTCCGGTGCAGGCCAGCATCATCGGCCAGCGTGTCGAGTTTCCGCTGGCGGCACCGGGTCGGCATATGGCGCTTAATGCGGTCGCCGTCCTCGCTGCCTGCGCAGTGCTGGGGCTTGATGTCGCCATCGCAGGCGCGGCGCTCACGACGTTCCGGCCCATCGCCGGCCGCGGCATGCAGCGCCCAATCCGCGGCGGCGACATCATCTTGCTCGACGAGAGCTATAACGCCTCCTCGGCCTCGGTCCGGGCGGCGCTGGGCGTGTTGGCCGCGCTGCCGGGCCGGCGCGTCGCGGTGCTCGGCGACATGCTGGAGCTCGGCCAGTTCGGCCCGGCGGAGCACGCGGGGCTGGCCCCCGACGTCACCGCCAGCGCTGACCTGCTCTATGCCTGCGGCCCGCTGATGCGGCATTTGTATGACAGCGTGCCTGACCGGCAGCGCGGCGCGCATGCCCGGGACAGCACGGCCCTGGCGCCGCTGGTCGCCGCCGCCGTCCGGCCAGGCGACGCGGTCCTGGTCAAAGGCAGCCTTGGCAGCCGCATGCGGTTGGTCGTGACGACGCTTGAGGGCGCCGGCTGATGCTGGTCTATCTCTCCCGCCTGTCCGCCGACCAGTTCGTCCTAGCGAACCTGTTCCGCTACATCACGTTCCGCGCCGGGGCGGCATGCCTCACCGCGCTGTTCATCAGCTTTCTGCTGGGACCAATGGTCATCCGCTGGCTAGGCTCCGTGCAGCGCGGCGGCCAGCCGATCCGCGAGGACGGCCCGGCCCGGCACCTGATCGAGAAGAAGGGCACGCCCACCATGGGCGGCGTGCTGATCCTCGCGTCGCTCGCCGCATCGACGCTGCTATGGGCCGATCTGCGCAATGGCTACGTGTGGGCGGTGCTGCTGCTGACGCTCGGCTACGGCATGATCGGCTTCATGGACGACTTCCTGAAGCTGTCCCGCCGCAACACCAAGGGCGTCTCGGCGCGCGGTAAGCTGATCGCGCAACTGCTGCTCGGGCTTGGCTGCGCCATCTGGATCGTGTCGCTGACCCGCGAACCGCTGAGCACCGCTCTGACCGTCCCGGTGTTCAAGGAGGTGCTGATCCCGCTCGGCTTCCTGTTTCCACTCGTCGGCATGGTCGTCATGGTCGGCAGCTCGAACGCGGTCAACCTAACGGACGGGCTGGACGGCCTGGCGATCGTGCCGACGATCATTGCCGCCGCGGTGTTCGCGCTGATCTCCTACCTCGTCGGCAACCGGGTATTCGCGGATTATCTACAGCTGCATCCGGTGCCGGGCGTGGGCGAGCTGGGCGTGTTCCTTGCGGCCCTGGTGGGCTCGGGGCTCGGCTTCCTGTGGTTCAACGCCCCGCCCGCCGCGGTGTTCATGGGCGACACCGGCAGCCTCGCTTTGGGCGGCGCGCTGGGTGCCGTGGCGGTCGCGACCAAGCATGAGATCGTGCTGGGCATCGTCGGCGGCCTGTTCGTCGTCGAGACGGTCAGCGTCATCATCCAGGTATTTTGGTTCAAGCGCACCGGCCGCCGCGTATTCCTGATGGCGCCTTTGCACCACCACTACGAGAAGAAGGGCTGGTCGGAGCCGACGATCGTGATCCGTTTTTGGATCGTCTCGATGATCCTGGCGCTGGTGGGCCTGGCCACCTTGAAGATCCGATGAACGCCTTCCCCCCCGCCCTGTTCGCCGGCCGTCGCTTTGCCGTGGTGGGCCTGGGCCGCAACGGATTGCCGGTTGCGCGAGCACTGCTGGCGATGGGCGCCGAAATTGCCGTGTGGGACGACCGGCCCGAGGCTCGCGCCGCCGTGGAGTTGCCGCTGCAGGACCCGGCGCTCGGCCTGGACGGGTTCGAGGCCCTGGTTCTCAGCCCCGGCATTCCGCATTGCCTGCCCGCGCCGCATCCGGCAGCCCTGGCCGCGCGTCAGGCCGGCATTCCGATACTTTCGGATGCCGAGCTGCTGTTTCAGGCGGTGCGCACGGCCGGGTCGCGGGCGCGGTTCGTCGGCATCACCGGCACGAACGGCAAGAGCACGACGACGGCTCTTCTTGCACATATTCTATCCAGGGTTGGCATCGAATCGATTGCAGGCGGTAACCTGGGCACCCCGGCGCTGGCCCTTCCGATGCTTGCCGATGCCGGCATCTATGTCCTGGAGATGTCGTCCTACATGCTGGAGCGCCTGGACACGCTGCGCTTCAACGCGGCTGCCCTGCTGAACCTAAGCCCGGACCACTTGGACCGGCACGGCGACATGGCCGGCTACATCGCGGCAAAGCGCGCCATCTTCGACCATCAGCACGCGGGCGACCTCGCGGTGGTCGGCATCGACGACGAAGACAGCGCCGCTCTGGCGCGGAGACTGCGCGGCCCTCGAATTGTCACAGTGTCCGGACAGCATCCTGCCGATGTCTGGTGCGACAATGGCATTTTGCGCGATGGCGACGGACCCATTCTGACGATGGCCCAGGCTGCCGCGCTGCCTGGTTCGCATAATGCGCAAAACGCCGCCGCGGCGGCTGCGCTTGCCCTGGCGCTGGGCGTGCCGCGCAACGCGGTCGGCATGGGGATCGCTGGGTTCGGCGGCCTGCCGCACCGGCAGCAGCGCGTGGCCGTGATGGACGGCGTGACGTGGGTGAACGACAGCAAAGCCACGAATGCGGACGCCGCCGCCCGCGCGCTCGCCTGCTACGACCGGCTGGTGTGGATCGCGGGCGGCATTGCCAAGGCCGGCGGTATCGAGTCGCTGCGTCCCCTGCTGCCCCACGTGGCGCATGCCGTGCTGATCGGCCGGGACGCGCCGCTGCTGGCTCGCACCCTGGCCGACGCCGGCGTACCCTATACTATGGCGGGCACCCTGGACGCCGCCGTCCCAGCCGCCCGCGCCGCCGCAGCACGCACCGGCTCCGCGGTGGTCCTGCTGTCCCCGGCCTGCGCCAGCTTCGACCAGTTCGCCAGCTTCGAGGCCCGCGGCGACCGCTTCCGCGAGCTGGCCCTCGCCCGCGACCTGTGCAGGAGCGCCTGATGGCCCTGTCCCGCTCCGACAACTCCGTGCTCGGCCGCTGGTGGTGGACCGTTGACCGCTGGACCCTGCTCGCGGTCGGCACGCTGATCGGCTTCGGTTACGTGATGATGCTGGCGGCCTCGCCCGCGGTGGCGGAGCGCATCCATCAGTCCCGCGATGTGTTCATCCTGAAACAGGTCGTGTTCCTGGCGCTCGCTGGGCTGACCGTGGTGGGGGTGTCGCTATTGTCCCCACGAGGCGTGCGGCGCCTAGCGCTGCTCGGCTGCCTCGCCGCGCTGGCGCTCACCGCCGCAACCCTCGTTATGGGCGTCGAGATCAAGGGCGCCCGCCGCTGGATCTCCGTTCCCGGCATGACCGTCCAGCCCAGCGAATTCCTGAAACCCTGCTTCGCCGTCGTCGCCGCTTGGCTGCTCAGCCAAGGCCAGCGCAGGCGTCACTTCCCCGGCATGCTGCTCGCCGGCGCGATATTCATCGTGATCGCCATGCTGCTGAAATCGCAGCCGGACATGGGGATGCTGGCCGTCATTGCCGCGGTGTTCTTCGTTCAGCTGTTCGTCGGCGGGCTGAACCTGCCGCTGGTCGGCGTCGGAGCCGGCG
Source organism: Rhodospirillales bacterium (assembly GCA_025351925.1). Classification (GTDB taxonomy): domain Bacteria; phylum Pseudomonadota; class Alphaproteobacteria; order Acetobacterales; family Acetobacteraceae; genus CAHJXG01. The sequence continues at coordinate 31,524 of JANXVC010000318.1, forward strand.
GGCTCGTGGCCGCCGCAGGGGCCGCATACGCCTTCTTCCCGCACGTCCGCAGCCGCGTCACCCGCTTCCTGGACCCGGCCTCCGGCGACAGCTACCAGGTCAACACCGCGCTTGAGGCCTTCGGCAATGGCGGCCTGCTGGGCCGTGGCCCCGGCGAGGGCCGGGTCAAGGACGTACTGCCCGACGCCCACGCGGACTTCGTGTTTGCCGTGGTTGGCGAGGAGTTCGGCATGGTCGTCTGCCTGGTCGTGCTCGGACTGTTCGGCTTCATCGTGCTGCGCGGCCTGCTGCGGCTGTTGGCGGAACAGGACCTGTTCATCGTGCTGGCCTCGTGCGGCCTGGTGACCAGCTTCGGCCTGCAGGCTTTCGTCAACATGGGCAGCTCGCTGCATCTGATCCCGACCAAGGGCATGACCCTGCCCTTCGTGTCCTATGGCGGCTCGTCCGTGCTGGCGGTCGCCCTTGGGATCGGCATGCTGCTGGCGCTCACCCGTCGCCGCGCCCGGTCCGAGCCGGTGTGGAGCACCGCGTCATGAGGGGCCAGGCCGTGCGTCCCATCGTGATCGCCGCCGGCGGCACCGGCGGACACTTCTTCCCGGCCGAAGCGCTGGCGTCCGAACTGCTGTCCCGCGGTCACCGCGTGGCACTGATGACGGATGCGCGGAGCAGCGGCCTCAAATCCGAGATCTTTGCCGGGCACGAGACCTTCGTGCTGCGCGGCGCCGGGATCGCCGGGCGGGGTATATTGCGCGCCGGCCAGGCTGCATTGGCGCTGGCGGCGGGGACGGCCCAGGCGCGCGGCATCCTCTCGACGCTGGGCGCGGCTGCTATCGTGGGTTTCGGCGGCTACCCTTGCGTGGCGCCTGTGCTGGCGTCCCGCCTGCTTCGCCGCCGTCCGGTGGTCGTGCTGCACGAGCAGAACGGCGTGCTGGGCCGGGCCAATCGGGCGCTGGCGCGGTTCGCGGACCGGCTGGCGCTTGGTACGGCGGCGACCACGCGCCTGCCGCGTTCGGCTGCAACGATCGTGACCGGCAACCCGGTGCGGCCAGCAATCCGCGCCTTGGCCGGGCTGGGCTACACGCCGCCCACGCCGGATGGTCCGGTCAACCTGCTGGTCGTCGGCGGCAGCCAGGGCGCACGGGTGTTCAGCGACGCGCTGCCCCAAGCCATCGTCTTGCTGCCCAAGGCCCTGCATGCCCGGCTCCGCATCGTGCAGCAATGCCGGCCCGAGGACCTGCAGCGCGTACGCGCCGCCTATGCCGCACAGGGCGTCGAGGCCGAGCTGGCCGCGTTCTTCCCCGACATGGCGGCGCGGCTGACGGCGGCGCATTTCGTGGTGGCACGCGCCGGCGCCAGCACGGTGGCCGAGCTGTGCGTCGTCGGTCGCCCAGCGCTGCTGGTGCCGCTGCCGGCCTCGATCGACCAGCACCAACGCTTCAACGCCCTGGCCTCCGGCGCCGACGTGTTGGAACAGTCCGCGTTCGAGGCGGCGCCCCAGGTGCTCGCCGACGCGCTCACCGCCTGCCTGCCCTTCCCCGATCTGCTCACCGCCAAGGCGCGCGCCGTCGCCCAGGCCGGCATTCCCGACGCTGCCGCCCGCCTCGCCGACCTCGTCGAGCAGATGGCGCGTGCGAACCTAAAAGGAGCCCGCGCATGAGGGCGCTGCCACTCGGCATCGGCACCATCCACTTCGTCGGCATCGGCGGCATCGGCATGTCGGGCATCGCCGAGGTGCTGCACACGCTGGGCTACGCCGTGCAGGGCAGCGATCTCAGCGATAATGCCAATGTGCGCCGGTTGCGCGACGCCGGCATCCCGGTGGCGATCGGCCACGACGCGGCGAACGTCGCCAACGCGCAGGTCGTGGTAGTCAGCACCGCGATCAGCCGCGACAACGCCGAGGTCGCCGCCGCCCGCGCCCGCCTGGTGCCCGTGGTGCGCCGGGCGGAGATGCTGGCCGAACTCATGCGGCTGCGATGGGCTATCGCCGTCGGCGGCACCCACGGCAAGACCACGACCACAAGCCTCGTCGCCTGCCTGCTGGAGGCGGCCGGCATGGACCCGACCGTCATCAACGGCGGCATCATCAACGCCTACAACTCGAACACCCGGCTCGGTGAGGGCGAGTGGATGGTGGTCGAGGCCGACGAGAGCGACGGAAGCTTTCTACGCCTACCGGCCGTCATCGCCGTCGTCACCAACATGGACCCCGAGCACCTGGATCACTGGGGCACCGCGGAGGCCATGGTCGCGGGCTATGACCAGTTCGTCGCCAACGTGCCGTTCTACGGTTTCGCCGTGCTGTGCATTGACCATCCCGGCGTGCAGCAGATGATCCCGCGCCTGTCCGATCGCCGGGTGATCACCTACGGGTTCTCGCCCCAGGCGGACATCCGCGCCGAGCGGCTGGTGATGGACAAGCTGGGCGCCACCTTCGAGGTCGTCGTCACCGGACGCGGGCGCAGCGTGTCCCGCCGCATGGGCCCGTTCCGGCTGCCGATGCTGGGCCAGCACAACGTGCAGAACGCGCTGGCCGCCGTCGCCATCGCGGTCGAGATGGACGTGGACGAGACGACGATCCGCAGCGCCTTCGCGGCCTTCCGCGGCGTCAAGCGCCGCTTTACCAAAACCGGCGAGAGTGGCGGCATCACGGTCATCGACGACTATGGCCACCATCCGGTCGAGATCGCCGCCGTGCTGAAGGCCGCCCGCCAGGCCGGCGCGCGCGACGTGCTCGCCGTCGTGCAGCCGCACCGCTACTCGCGGCTGAAGTCGCTGTTCCCAGAGTTCTGCACCTGCATGAACGACGCCGGGACCGTGATCATCGCCGACGTCTATGCCGCCGGTGAGACGCCGATTCCCGGCATCTCCCGCGACTCGCTTGTGGACGGCCTGCGCGCCCGCGGGCATCGCAGCGTGGTGCCGCTGCCGGGGCCGGAGCACCTGAGCGAGATGGTGCACGCCATCGCCAAGCCCGGCGACTTCGTGATCTGCCTCGGTGCCGGGACCATCACCCAATGGGCAGCGACCCTGCCCGCCGAGTTGGCCGCGCTGCAATCCACCAGCACGCGGCGCGCCGGATGATCCCCGCCATGCACGCCCTGACGCTCGCCGACCGGCTGCCGCCGATCCACGGCAGGGTCCAGGCCAACGCGCAGTTGGCGCCGTTCACCTGGTTCCGCGTGGGCGGTCCGGCGGAGGCGCTGGTGCGGCCTTCGAGCGCTACGGACCTCGCGGCCTTTCTGGCGGCGCTGTCGCTCGACGTGCCAGTCCAGGTATTGGGCGCCGCCAGCAACGTGATCGTGCGCGACGGCGGCATCCACGGCGTAGTGCTGCGCCTGGGCCGCGGTTTCGGCGAGGTGCGGATCGAGGCGGACGGCGTGATTGCCGGCGCCGCGTGCCTGGATGCCGCAGTCGCCGAACACGCGGCGGCAGCGGAGCTGACCGGGCTCGAGTTCCTGTCGGGCATCCCGGGCACCATCGGCGGCGCGGTCGCCATGAACGCCGGCGCCTATGGCGGCGACGTCGCGGGCTGCCTGGATTGGGCGGAGTTCGTCACCCGCTCCGGCGAGCAGGTCCGCATGGCGGCCGACGGGCTCGCCTTGGCCTACCGGCACGCGAGATTGCCGCCCGGCGCCGTCGTGGTCCGCGCCCGCTTCCGTGCCCGCCCCGGCGATCCCGCCACCATTGCCGCACGCATGGCCGAGATCCGCGCCAAGCGCGAGGCGACGCAACCGGTCCGCGCCCGCACCGGCGGCTCGACCTTCCGCAATCCGCCGGGCATGCGCGCCTGGGAGCTGATCGACGCCGCCGGTGGTCGTGGCCTGGTGCGCGGCGCCGCCGCCTGCAGCGACAAGCACTGCAACTTCCTGCTGAACACCGGCGGCGCCACGGCGGCCGACCTGGAGGGGCTGGGCGAAGAATTGCGCCGCCGAGTGCACGCAGTGTCCGGCGTCACGCTGGATTGGGAGATCAAGCGCCTGGGCATTCCGGCCGGTCCCGCTCCATGGAATGTCTCGGCAGGCTTGGGGAGCGCCGCATGAGGCACGTCGCAGTCCTGTATGGCGGCATCTCCGCCGAGCGCGAGGTCAGCCTGTCCTCGGGCCGCCAGGTGATCGCGGCGTTGGCTGGCGCCGGCTTTGACGTCACGCCTATCCTGGTCGGGCCGGACCTGGGCGCCATGATCGCAGCCCTCGACCCCAAGCCGGACGTGGTGTTTAACGCGCTGCACGGGCGGTTCGGCGAGGACGGGGTGGTCCAGGGCGTGCTGGACTGGCTCGACATCCCCTACACCCACTCCGGCGTCCGCGCCTCGGCGCTGGCGATGGACAAGCAGGCTGCAAAAGCGGTGTTCGCCGCCGCTGGGCTGCCGGTGGCGCGCGGGCGGGTTGTTGATATCGATGAGCTTGCGGCGTCGGATCCGGTGCCGCTGCCCTACGTGGTGAAGCCGCTGAACGAGGGATCGTCGGTCGGCGTCGAGATCCTGCGCGGCGGTGACAACCGCCGGGCAGAGTTGGCGCGCGGCTGGCGCTTCGGCCGGACCGCTATGGTCGAGGAATATGTGCCTGGCCGCGAGCTGACGGTCGGCGTGATGGGCGACCGTGCGCTCGCCGTCACCGAGATCGCGGCAGCTGCTGGCTTCTACGACTACGAGAGCAAATATGCGGCCGGCGGGTCCCGCCACATGGTTCCAGCGCCGGTGCATCCCGAAACCTACGCCCGCGCAATGGACGTGGCGCTGGCGGCGCACCGGGCGCTGGGCTGCCGCGGCGCCACCCGGGCCGACCTGCGCTACGACGACACGCATTGTAAGGAGGGCGACGAGCCGGGCCGCCTGGTGCTGCTGGAGGTGAACACGCAGCCGGGTCTGACGCCGACGAGCCTGCTGCCGGAGCAGGCGGCGCATCTCGGCATCGACTTTCCCGCGCTGTGCGCCTGGATGGTGGAGCACGCCGCATGTCACGCCTAGCAAGGTCGGATCGCGCCCCAATCAGCAACACGCCGCTACGCTCCCAGCGCACGCCGGCCAAGCCGCCGCGTCCGCTGAACGACCGTCCGTCCCGCTGGCGGCTGCTGTTTCGCCGGCAGCGCCACCTGCTGCGCCCGCTCGCCTGGACATTGATGGCGCTCGTGCTGCTGGGCAGCGCTGCCGCCCTGGTGCGGACGCTGCAGCCCGCCAGCTCCCTGGCGTCGCTGCGGGAGCGGGTCACTGCCGGCACCAGCCTAGTCGTGCGGGACATCGTGATCGAGGGCCGGTTGCTGACGCCCGAGGGCATGCTGCGCGCGGCACTTGGCGTGTCCAAGGGCGACAAGCTGCTGGGCTTCTCGCTCGAGGCCGCCCGCGCGAGGATCGAGCGGCTGACCTGGGTGCAGCACGCCACCGTGGAGCGCCGGCTGCCTGGCACCATCGTCGTGCAAATCACCGAGCGTCGCCCTTTCGCGGTCTGGCAGACCGGGAGCCGGTTCGTGCTGATCGACCGGTCGGGTCAGATCGTCGCCGACCAGGACCCGGTGAAGGACGCCGCCGCCTTTACCGTGCTGCCTTTGGTCGTCGGACCCGGCGCGCCGGGATACGCCGCCGCCCTGCTGGATCAGCTCGCCGCCCGGCCCGAGCTGCGCGCCCGCGTGGTAGCTGCGATCCGGGTTGGCGAGCGCCGCTGGAACCTGCGGCTCAGCAACGGCGCCGACGTGCTACTGCCCGAGGGCGCTGAAGCGCCGGCGATGACCCGGCTGATGGAGCTGCACACCGCGCAGGCGCTGCTGGACCGCCCGCTGCAGAGCCTCGACCTGCGCCTGCCCGACCGGCTGGTGGTCCGCCCGTTGCCGGAGCCGCCCTTGCCGCTGCCGCCCAACCCGCGCCGGCCAACCTAGGAAAGCGGGGATGAACGACATGACCCGCAATGCCGCGCCGCTCGCCGCCGACAGCTTGCTTACTGCCCACAAATCGTCCGTCGGCAAGCCGGACGCCGGTAGGTTGGATGCTGGCAAGCTGGCTGCGGGCAAGCTGGATATGGGCAAGTCGTTGGGCGCCTTCTTGCCGCCGGCGATGCCTCCGGATCCGCCAGCGCGCCGTCCCCTGCGGGCCGGGTTGTTCGGCGTATTGGACGTTGGCAGCACGAAGGTCACCTGCCTGATCGGCCGCATGGACGCCGACGGCCAGGTGCGCGTGCTCGGCTTCGGCGTGCGGCAGTCCCGCGGCGTGCGAGCGGGCGGGATCACTGACCTGGACTCGGCGGAGCAGGCAGTCCGCGGCGCGGTCGGCGACGCGGAGACCCAGGCGGACCACCGGCTGCGTTCGGTCACCGTGAACCTTACCTGCGGCGCCCCAGAAAGCCGCCTGTTCAGCGTGCAGTGGCCGGTTGGCGGGCGCGCCGTGACCGAGGCGGACGTACGGCGTGTCGTACAGGAGGCCCGTGCCCGCGCGTTCTTCGAAGGGCGCGAGACGATCCACGCGCTGCCGCTCGGCTTCGCGGCGGACGCCACGTTGGGCGTCGCCGACCCGCGCGGCCTGCATTGCGACACGCTGTCCGCCCGGCTGCACGTGGTTGACGCGTCTGCGACCGCGCTGCGCAATCTCGAAACGACGGTGCTGCGCTGCGAGCTGTATATTTCGGAGCTGGTCAGCGCCCCTATGGCGGCCGGGCTGTCGGCGCTGGTGGAGGACGAACGGCTGCTGGGCGCCACCGTGATCGACATGGGCGGCGGCACGACCGGGATCGGCGTGTTCAGCGAGGGCAACCTGCTGCACACGGCGCAGCTTACGGTCGGCGGCGCCCACGTGACCAACGACCTGGCCCGGGTGCTCTCGACCTCGGTGGCCGACGCCGAACGGTTGAAGACCGTCTATGGCAATGCCGACGGCAGCCCGGATGACGAACGAGAGATCCTGTCCGTGCCGCTGGTGGGCGAGGAGGGGCACCACTTTGCGAAAATTCCACGCAGCCAATTGGTGGACGTGATCCGTCCACGCCTGGAGGAGACGTTCGAGATGGTCCGCGAACGGCTGGACCACGCGGGCCTGGCGCGGGAGGCCGGAACCCGCGTCGTGCTGACCGGCGGCGCCAGCCAGCTGGTTGGCGCACGGGAGATGGCGGGCCGGATCCTCGACCGTCAGGTGCGCCTGGGCCGTCCGTCGCCGCTTCGGGGGCTGCCGGATGAGGTGTCGGGCCCCGGCCTGGCGACGGCGACGGGCCTATTGAGATGGGCCGGCGGGGTAGGGCGCTCGCTGGCCGATATCGATACGTCCGACGACCCGCCGGCCGGGTTCATCGGCCGCATCGTTAATTTTGTCCGCAACCGGCTGTGAGATGTAACGACTCGTTGAAACCGTGCCAATCCGTAACTAATCGATAGAACCCGTCCTGGGAGACCTTGCATGACCTTGAACCTGACTGTTCCGCAGCAAAGCCACACCGACTTCACGCCGCGCATCACTGTGATCGGGGTGGGCGGCGGCGGCACCAACGCCGTTGACAATATGATTGCGCTCAATCTGCAGGGCGTGGACTTCGTGGTCGCCAATACGGATGCGCAGCAATTGCAGCATAGTAGGGCCGACCGCCGGGTGCAGCTGGGCCCGCACTTGACGCAAGGCCTCGGTGCCGGCGCCAAGCCGGAGATCGGACGCGCCGCCGCGGAGGAGGCCGCCGACGAGCTGATGCGGCACTTGGACGGTACCCACATGGTGTTCATCACCGCCGGCATGGGCGGCGGCACGGGTACCGGCGCAGCACCGGTGATCGCCCGCATGGCGCGCGAGCGCGGCGTGCTGACGGTCGGCGTGGTGACGAAGCCCTTCACCTTCGAGGGCGCCCGGCGGGGCAAGGCGGCCGAGGCCGGGATTACTGAGCTGCAGCAGTTCGTCGATACGCTGATCGTCATCCCGAACCAGAATCTGTTCCGTTTAGCCAACGAGCGGACCGGCTGGAAGGAGGCGTTCAAGATGGCCGACCACGTGTTGTACATGGGCGTCCGCGGCGTCACCGACCTCATGGTGGCGCCGGGCCTCGTGAACCTCGACTTTGCCGACATCCGCACCGTGATGGCGGAGATGGGCAAGGCCATGATGGGCACCGGCGAGGCCGACGGCGAGAACCGCGCCATCCGCGCTGCCGAGGCCGCGATCAGCAACCCGCTGCTGGAGGACACCAGCATGGCCGGCGCGCGCGGCTTGCTGATCAACATCACCGGCGGCGACGACATGACGCTGTTCGAGGTCGATCAGGCGGCGAACCGCATCCGGGAGGAGGTGGCCGAGGACGCGAACATCATCTTCGGCTCGGCGATCGACGAAAACCTGGCCGGGCGGGTGCGGGTCTCGGTCGTGGCGACCGGCATCGACATCGGTCAGACTGAGGCGCAGAAGCCGCGGCTGGTCGCGGTTGGCGGCGGCGGCATGACCCACGCTGTTTCGTCAGCGCCTGCGGCGCTGTCGAGCCCGCCGCCTTCCGTCATGCCGCCGTCGTTCAGCATGATGAGCCAGCCAGCCGCGCCGCTGGTGCCCGCGCAGCTGCTCACGCCGCGTGCGTCCGAGCCGCCTGGCGAGGCGTCCGGGTACTACAACGCGCAACATGGCGCTGACGTCCAGCAAAGCGGCTCGCAGCGCTATACGCCCCCGGCACCCGCGCAGCGTCCGGCAGCGGCGCCGCGGACCAGCGGCACGTTCACCGAACCCAACCGCACCAAGCCGGCGCAGCCCGTTCCAGCGCCCAACGCCACGCCGAGCGCGGCGCGTAGCCTGTTCGACATCATGACCGGCATGGGGCGGAGCCGTCGGGTGGCGGTGTCCGACGCCGAGCCGCATCGGGCGGAGCCGTCCTTCCCCGGGCATGCCACTCCTGCTGCACTGCGGCAGGAACCGGCGGATGAGGGATTGGACATCCCAACTTTTCTGCGCCGCCAGAAGTCATAACCGTAGCAATTACAGTATATTACGCAGTAATGTTCAGAAACATTCATTGATTTGGCGTTCCCCTGGCAGCCGCTTAGGTTGCATCAGGGGCGCGGCCTGTGCGTCCAGAAAACCATTCCAACCCACGGGTTGGTCGAGGATATCATGGACGGATTGCCCGACTTCGCACCGACTGCACACGACCTGCCGCTGTCCCATGCGGCTGGCCCGACGCAACGCACCCTGAAGTCGGCCATCTGCTGCGTCGGTGTCGGCTTGCACTCCGGCAAGCGGGTCAACGTCACCCTTCGTCCTGCCGCAATCAACTCTGGCGTCGTATTCCGGCGGAGTGACCTTGGTGTGGATATTGTGGCGCGCTTCGATCAGGTCGCCGACACGCGGCTCTGCACCGTATTAGCCTTGCCGGATCATCCGGAGGTCCGGGTTGGCACGGTCGAGCACCTGATGGCTGCGCTGTCGGCTTGCGGGATCAGCAACGTCCTGGTGGAGCTCGACGGTTCCGAGGTGCCGGTGCTGGATGGATCGGCCGCACAGTGGGTGTTCCTGCTGGACTGCGCCGGCTCCGTTGAGCAGGACGCGCCGGCCCGGATCATCGAGGTGCTGCAGACGGTGCGTGTGCAGGACGGAGAGGCCTTCGCCGAACTGCGGCCGGGTGCGTCTTCGTCGCTGGAGATGTCGGTATCGATCGCCTTCGACGCCCGGGCCATCGGACGGCAGGCGTTTTCGCTCGCGGTCAGCGGGCCGGCGGTACGGCATGAACTCGCAGAGGCACGCACCTTCGCGCTGGCCCACGAGGTCGCTGGATTGCAGGCGGCGGGTCTGGCGCAGGGCGGCAGCCTTGACAACGCGATCGTCGTTGATGGTGCACGCGTGCTGAACCCGGGGGGCCTGCGCATGGAGGATGAGTTCGTGCGCCACAAGATGCTTGACGCCGTCGGTGACCTGGCGATGGCAGGCGCCATGCTGCAAGGCCGCTTTATCGGGCACCGCTCCGGCCACACTCTTAACAACCGCGTGCTGCACGCGCTGTTTGCCGATGCGGCGAACTGGCGTGAGGTCACCCAGCCAGAATGGGCGAAGGCGTCGGTCTTGGAAGCTGCATAACGCATTCCTAACGACGGCAACGCCGTGCTATAGGGCCGCTGTCATGAAGCATCGCACTCGCCTCCTCCGCGCGTTGGCCGCCCGTCTCACGCCCGGACTGGTGGTCCTGGGGCTGTTGCAGGGCTGCGAGACGATACACTCGATCGCACCTTGGACCGGGAAATCCGAAGACCTGCGGGTGAAGGTCGATCCAGCGTCAAGAACCGTCGAGGAGCTCTATAACAACGGGATCGATGCGCTCAACCAGAAGCGCTACGCCACGGCGGTCACACAGTTTGACGCGGTGGAGCAGAACTACCCCTACTCGTCCTGGGCAATAAACGCTCAACTGATGCATGGCTACGCGGAATATTTGCAGAACCATTATACGGAGGCGATCGGCTCGCTGGACCGCTACATTCAGCTTCATC
>JANXVC010000327.1 GCA_025351925.1 Rhodospirillales bacterium
GGTGGCTTCGTCGTAGGCATGCAGATGCACGATCGCCGCGCCCGCCTGCGCGGCCGCAATCCCGTCGGCCACGATCTCCTCGACCGTGATCGGCATTCCCGGCTGCCGCTCCCGTCCCCACGGGCCGTTGAGCGCTGCTTCAATCCAGACTTTCCCTGGTGCGGTCATCCTTCCGTCACCCAAGCGTGAACGGATCGCGCGTGGTACCGCTCAGTTCAATCCACACAGTTTTCGTCTCGAGGTATTCCTCCACGGCCGCGCGGCCGTTCTCACGGCCCAGCCCGCTCTGCCCGAAGCCGCCGAACGGCGCGTTATAGGCAACCACCCGGTAGGCATTGATCCACACCGTGCCGGCGCGCAGGCCGTTGGCCATCCGGTGCGCACGGCGCACATCATTGGTCCAGACGCCGGCAGCAAGACCGAAGCGGGTGTCATTGGCGAGGCGCAGGGCGTCCTCTTCCGTGTCGAACGGCATCACGCAGAGCACGGGGCCGAACACTTCCTCCCGCGCGATCTCCATATCGGGGCGGACGTCCAGCACCATCGTGGGCGGCACGAACAGGCCGCCGGGCGAGCCTGGGTCGTCCAGACCGCCGCAGGCGAAACGGGCGCCGTCGGCGAGCGCCTGGCGCAGCATACCCTCCACCTTCGCGTGTTGGCCGGCTGTCGCCATTGGTCCCATCTCGGTCTCCGGATCGGCCGGGTCACCCATCCGGATGGTGCGGGCTCGGGCCGCGACGCGGCTGACGAAATCGTCCATCGCCTCGCGCTGCACCAACAGCCGTGACCCGGCCATGCAGGTCTGACCGGAGGCGGCAAACACCCCGGCGATCACCCCGTTCGCGGCAGCTTCCTGGTCGGCATCGGCAAAGACGATGTTGGGCGACTTGCCGCCCAGCTCCAGCAGCACGCCGGTCAGGTTGTCGGCGCAGGCGCGGGCGATGGCGCGCCCCACTTCCGTGCTGCCGGTAAAGGCCACCTTGTCCACGCCGCGGTGCCCGACCAGGGCCCGCCCAGCATCCGGCCCGCCGGTGATGACGTTGAACACGCCGGGCGGGAAGCCGGCCTCCTCGACCAGTTTAGCCAGTTCCAGCGCGGAGACCGGCGTGTGCTCGCTCGGCTTGGCCACCACGGTGCAGCCGGCGGCGAAGGCCGGCGCCAGCTTCCAGCACAACAGCAGGCCCGGCGAGTTCCAGGGAGCGATCGCGGCAACGACGCCGACCGGCTCCTTGCGGGTGAAGACGACGAAGTTGGGCCGGTCGCTCGGCAGGACCGCGCCCTCGACCAGTTCGGCAACCCCGGCGTAGTACTCGAACCAAGCCGGGATATACTGCCATTGGCCGCGCATTTCGCGCACCAGTTTGCCATTGTCGCGGCTCTCGATCGAGGCAAGCCGCTCGGCATCGCGGGCGATGAGTGCTGCGAGCCGGCGCATAAGAACGGCACGCGACCGTGCGGTGCTGCTTCCCCACCCGCCCTCGAAAGCGCTGCGTGCGGCACGGACCGCTGCGTCCACGTCGGCGGGTCCGGCGTCGGGCACCGTGGCCCACGGGCGCTGGAGGAAGGGGTCCAGCGTATCGGTGCGGGCACCGCTCGCAGCCCCGCGCCACTCGGCGCCGATGAGCATGTCGTATGCCGGTAAAGCGGCTCCGGGCGCGTCGAGCATTGTTCCTCCATCCCAATTATTCTGTTTGTCCCGGCGCCGGCTCAGGCCCGGCACAGCGGTCGTTGAATTTGAAAACTGTATGCCGAAACTCGTTCAAACCTAATAAATAATTCTCGACGCGCTTCGTCGAAGCGCTCGTCCCATGACCGGCGAACGGATCAATAACGGGTCAATCCCAGTTCGCGATCCCGACTACGGCGGGCGATGTCGTGCCGCCTGGCCCGCCCGCCTTCATTTGCACGAAGGGAACCCTGTTCCGGCTGACGCCTGGAATAAAAGCTCTGGCGCGAATAGCTGGCGTGGATGCGGGCTGAGGCATAAGAATCGGTTCGAGCACCGACAAAGCACCACCGCAGGTCACGCTGAATGACCGCGGGATCGAGAGGGAGGCGGGTAGTGAGTGGTTCGACGCGAAAAGGCGGGAAAGCGGCGCCGCCGGCCCCGGCGGGCCGAACAAGCGCGAAGGATATCGCTGCTACAAGTTGGGTGCTGGTGCCCAGCCCCGGCGAAGTGCCTTCCAGGTCCTCAATCGAGGTGGACGGCGACTCCGACGTCATGGAGACCGACGTTGCGCGTCCCCTCAGCATAGGGCGCCACAGCTTCCGGGTCGTCACCAGCGATGCGGCTTGGGAGGCAACGGCGCAAATCGGAGCTGGAGGGGGTGCAGGCAACCCGGTTCGAGTGAGCCTTGGCCGCGCCGGGGCCACGACCCGCAGCCTGGCGGTCCTGAGAGCATCTGGCAGCCCTGACGCCGGGTCCATTATCGCCGCGACCGGCAAGCCGGCCGACGTGCGCACCGTCGTCTATGTGCATGGGATTGGCAACAAGCCTGTTGCGTCGGTGCTTCGATGCCAATGGGATACGGCGCTGTTCGCCCATGACATGGGTGACCGGTCGCGCATGGCCTACTGGGTCGATCGCGACCGCTATCCCCGGCCGTTGGATGCCACGTGCGGCGACGGAGATTTGGTCGCACCCGACGATGATGAGGCGAGCACTGCCGCTATACTGTCGCTTGGCACAGGTGAAACGCGCTTGTTCGGGGCGGCCCGCGAGAACGAGGCCATTCAACGCACAATCGACGCGCTGACCCCGGATGAGGAGCGCAGGGCCACGTTACGCAGCATTGCGGAAAAAGCGATAATGGCCGCAGATGCACGCGCTGGAACGGATGCCGTCCCGCTGCCTGGCGGCACGTCGGCGCGCATCCTGCCTTTTGGCGAGGAAACCCGGCGTATGCTCGCACGCCTGCTCACCCGGGCGTTCCTTCCGGACGTGCACGACTTCATGTTCGACGCTGCAAAGCGCCAGCACATGACGGACGCACTGCGGCAGCGATTGCAGGGCGGCGGCGAGCCCTTCATCGTCGTAGCGCACAGCCAAGGATCAATGATCGCATACGACGTGCTGCGCAGCCTGCGGCAACAGGACTGCAAGGTGCCGCTGTTTATCACCATCGGCTCGCCGCTCGGTTTACAGGAGCTGAAAGACCATTTTGCTCAAAGCGGCGAGCTGCTCGTGCCGGAATGCGTGGACCGCTGGTTCAACTTCGCCGACCCGCTCGATCCCGTCGCTTTCGACCCGACGCTCGCCGATGATTACAAGCAAAACGGGCACGGCGCCGTAATCCAGGATGTTCCGGTCCACAACCTCGATAGCCCGCTGCACCCACATTCGGGGACAGGCTATCTTGCCTTGGACGCAGTGCGAAGCGCCGTGCGCGACGTCGCCGGGCTTGCATTTGTTCAGCGGCTTTCGGGCATGGTGGTAGCGCGGAACGTGGCTGCCTTGGCTGAAGATGATGAGCGGCATGTCACACAGGACGTGTTGATCCAGTTGGCGGATACCGATGATTTGGGCGTTCCCCGCCCGCTCAAGACACTGGCGGATGAACTCGTGTCCGGCCTGCGCGGCATTGCGCAGCACTGCGGCCGGACGGACATGGTGGAGCCGGATATTATGCGCCGGTTCGTCTCGGCCAAGCTCACGTTGCCGGAGATCGACGGACTCCGGACCTTATCGGAGCAATTGCACGTCAAGCAGGTCTGGGCCAACGCCAAGAAGCGCACGCTCATCGGCAATTCGGCTGCAACCGTCCAGGTAACGCCAGCCCGGCTCGGTTACAGCGCAACCGGGGCCGACATCGGCTGGGCTGTGCTGGACACCGGGATCGACGAATACCATCCACACTTCTCCACTCATAAGAACATCCGTGGACAATGGGACTGCCTTGCTGCCGGTGCGCCCCGCGCGCTGCTGCCCGGCGGCAACGGCCTCTCCGGGTGGGATTTGCACGGGCACGGCACGCATGTGGCCGGCATCATCGCGGGTGGGATGGAGCGCGTGATGGTCGGCACGCGCACAATGCCGCTGATCGGCATGGCGCCGGAGGCCGGGCTCTATAGCTTCCGAGTACTCGGAAAGGATGGTTCCGGCAACGACGCAGCGATCATCAAGGCGCTCGACATGATCGCGGGGATGAATGAGGCTTCCAGTTCGCTGGTCATCCATGGCGTCAACCTTAGCCTCGGATCGAATTTCGACCCTTCGGTTTATGGCTGCGGCCACACCCCGCTCTGCCAGGAACTGCGTCGGCTGTGGCAGCAAGGCGTCCTCGTTTGCTTGGCCGCCGGTAACGAAGGCTACGCGGAGCTGCGCTCGCTGAGCGGGGTCATCGACGCCAACATGGCGCTTTCGATCGGCGATCCTGCAAACCTGGAGGAGGCAATTGCCGTCGGCTCGGTGCATAAGCTGAAGCCGCACAGCTTCGGCGTGTCATACTTCTCGTCGCGGGGACCGACCGCGGACGGGCGTCGCAAGCCGGATCTAGTCGCGCCCGGCGAGAGGGTGCTTTCAGCCCTCGCAGGCGGCCGCCCGGCACCCGGCACGGCCGCCGATGCTGTTCCAAAGGCCGACAGCCTCTACGTCGAGATGAGCGGGACCAGCATGGCGGCGCCGCACGTGTCGGGGCTGCTAGCGGCTTTCTTGTCCGTCCGGCGCGAGTTCATCGGTGATCCCGGCCATACAAAGGAGGTGCTGCTGGGAGCTTGTACGGATCTGCGCCGTGATGCGAACATGCAGGGAGCCGGGCTTGCAAACCTGGTCAAGATGCTGCTCGAAACCTGACTACTCGGGGCCGAATGCCAGCGGTTGCTCGGGGGAAGGAGGCAAAGGCAGTAGGCGGTTGCAGGCTCGGATGGCCCGTGTCTGCCCAGCCTGCGTGGCGCTCGCCGGGTTGGGCACGCCCGCGAGATCAAGAAAGCTTGGTGATGCTCGTAGGACGGCAGAGGCGATCTCCTGCAGTGCCGTGACCTTCTCCGAGGACAGGCTCCAGTTCGTGCCGATCTCCTGGAACCGGGTGCGGCATGCCGGATCCTGTATGAGCTCGAAGTCGATCGGAATGACTGTGACCTTCGGGGCGCCGCCCGGGATGCCGTGAAATGTGTCACGAAGCAGCGCGGGAAGGCTCTCCAACTCGGCGATCAAGCCGCCGCTCCGGCCGTCGATTGTTGCCGAGGCGACTGCGCCGGCCATCGAGAGGATGCCGGGCGTTCCCGTGCCGTGACCGATGGCTGTGCTGGGTTGCGAGCGTGCGTTGACCGCGATCACCACGACCTCCCGAACATCGCCTTTCAGGATGGCATTTACCACGCGCGCGTCATCCCCCCGGTCCGTCAGCGTCTCGAGCGGTTCCGCAAGCCCCAGGTTGTCAGCAATGCCGCCGTCCAACAGATGTACGAACTGGAGCCTGTCGGGGTCATCGGGCGGCAACGCTCGGCCGCACGCATCGAGGTTGAGCAACGGTAATTGGCGGCGGCTGCGCGCCCGGAACGCCGCAGGCTGGGTGTCCAGTACGAGGCGGCCATCACGACAGCCTGCGGCAAGCTCAGCCCGCGTAACGCCACTTTCGTTCAGGAAGCCGTCGATTACACGCGCGCCCTGGCCTGTTGCCTGGGCCGGGCAAGGCGAGCGGTCCGGCAGCCGCAGCGGGGTCAGCGCGATCGGGAAAGCGGCAGACGCTGTGACAGCATCCGCCAGGGCAATATCTCTGAGGTCCAAGCACAAACGATCCAGCTGCCGTTGAACGAACGGGAACCGTTCGCCGGTTGCCATGTCGGCGGAGTTGAGCACGAGCAGCGGTGGATGGCGGGACCGCTGCTCTTGTAGCGTTCTGAATGTAGCATCTCCGAAGATCGTACGACGGAACAGCGCGGACAGGAGCTGGACGCGGCTTTTGGACGTCATCGTGCGCTCCAAGATGTTCAACGGGCTGAGCACGCCGCCGATCAGTTCCGTCATTCCGTTATGCAGCAGGAACCCGTCCGGCGCATCGAGGCGGCGATAGCCAGTGCGTCCCCGCAGGACGAAGTTGGCTGCAGCCACGCTGCCGCCCGAGGTCGATGACACCATGTCAACCGCCTCGAGTAAGGTGAAATCCGGCGCTACAGGCGACCGTGTCGCTTCGAGCTCGCGCAATGCGCCTTGCGCAAGTGCCGCCGCCCGTGTGCCACCGCCGGAGAACGCCACGATCACGTAATGCCCCGGCAGTGCAGGCTCACGTCCTGGTAAGCGTCCAGTGTCCACGGCCTTGTAACCGAAACCGTCGCCGATGCCTTTGGCGTCGGGTGGATTGGGGATGGGTGCCTGGGTGGCGCAGCCGCACAGCCATCCGACCAGAGCGGACGTCATTGCAAGCCTAGTCCACACGCGCATTCTGCGCTTCCTCCCAGCTCGTACTGATATCACACCTACAGAGCTCAGATTCTGCATGGCATCGTCAACGGACACCAGCCGTATTCCAAGGCGCAGGACCATTCAGTTCCATCCTGACGAGCTGAATTTAACTACGAAGCCATTAGCCAGACGCTTCACACTGATCTTTCCCGTGTTGCCGCGCTGATGCCATGCGCGAATCTGCAATTAAAATTGAAATATCTTGCTTTCGAAGACCAATTACTATTGCGTCTATACAATACTAAATATTTATATTTAGATTATTGCGAAAAAAAGAGCGTGAAATTTTTCAGTAAAAGATATATTTAGTCATGGTGGTCCAGGGCGCATCGACGCGCCTGTTCCAGGCGGCGCAGCAATGGCCGACCAGGTTGTCGTAGGAGGTGAACACCCGGTTCAACAGCCAGTTGTCGCGCGTGAATTGCTATACGTTTTCCTGCGGGTTCAGTTCCGGGCTCTGGGCCGGTAGCGGCACAGTGGTGATGTTTTCCGGGACCAGGAGCTTGGCCGAGACGTGCCACCCGGCCTGGTCGAGCAGGAGGGCCGCATGCGTTCATGGCACGCAACTCACGGCCCGGTGCACATCGTTGAGCCTTGAAGGCCGGCCTGTCGCTCTATGGTCCACCAGCCCCATCGGGACCGTGGGCGTTGAACCTCACCACCCAGTCGCGAACAATCTGCAGCGTCGCCCCGCCGATCCGGGCGGCCTCGCTGCGTGTGCCACCATCTTAGATGGCGGCCGCGGCCAACAAGCGCCGCACCTGCGAGGTGTCGAAGTCAGTCCGAAGCAGATTGGGCATCGCGAGCATCAACCGTTCGCCACGTTGAATCAGAACGTCGCCACTTTGAACAGCCAGGAGTCAGCCTCTCAGGACCTTGGTATTACTTCAATACACAAGTCAGGGGCCGCCTTGTGCATTCCGGGCATCATCGTCCGGCCGCCCTCGTGGTCCGCCTGCTTGCCGCCCGGGCCATCGTGGTCGAGAAAATCGGGCTTCATGTTTCGGTCGGTCGCGCCCAAGTCCTTCTTGTTCACGAAACTTTCGAGATGGTCGATCACAAGCCGCCTGTTGCTTTTAAGCATGGTCGTCTCTTCTTCATCCATGGCCTGGCCTCCCCGCCGCCTCTCCCGCGAAGGACGGCCCAGTAGCCGGGTCAGCCGCCGCCGGCCAGGGGCGTTGACGCGAGCCCTGACGTAACTGTCATCGAGCAGATGCAGTCCTGCCAGCCTTATTTCCCCAAGTGGCGATCGAAAAAATTGGCGATCTCATCGAACGCTTCTTTCGTCTCGGGAGCAAGATCATTGGATAAATACTGTGCGTGTGACTGTCCCTCGAACACCTGCAATTGCGCTTCTACTCCGGCTTGACGCAACTTGCGATGCACGCGCACTGCGTCAGATAGCTGAAGATCACGGGTTCCACTTGTCAGGATGGCCGGTGGAAAACCATGAAAATCTCCATACACAGGCGACAACAAGGGGTCCCTCAGATCATGTCCATTCGCGTACAGCTTAGCCGCTGCCTCGCCAATTGGTTCGTATGATACGATCGAGTTGTCCACCTGCTCATTGGTAAAATAGGTGTCGCTGGATTTCGTAAGGTCCGCTGCCGGTGTTCCTGGTGCGATCGCTGCCGGAAGGGAAAGCCCTTCCTGCTTCGCACGCAGCACCAACGCCAACGTCATCCCGCCACCCGCCGAGGTGCCGAATACAGCTATGTTGGCAGGCGCGACCATCTTCACCGCCTCCTTCCACACCGCTACCGCGTCATCCAGGCCGGCGGGGTAGGGGAAGTCGGGCGGCATCCGATAATCAACGCTGATCACCTTCATATGGCCATACCCAGCCATAAGAATAGCTTCTTTGGTGCCCGACTCGCCGGGGAAGAACACGTAGTAGCCCCCGTGGAAGTGGACCAACAAGCGATTGCGGTTCTGCTCTGGAACCGAGTTGGGCGTGACGACGTAGCAGTTGACCCCGGCGATGACCTTGTTCTCCACCTGAACGCCAAGGCGCTCGCGCAACGCCGGTAGCGCTTTCAGACTCAACGCCGCACCGGCCTCCTTGCGCGCCTTCCACTCATCCTTTGTTGTCGGTGCTGACCTGTTCAGCGACGGCGGCGCGGCGATGATGCGCTGCATCTCCAGGCTTACCGTTGCTGGAACGGGGATGCTGCGCGCGGGCACGTTCCGCAGCGGCGAGGCATCTTGGGCGTACGCGAATATTGGCGCCGCCCCGAAGACTGCCAGTGAAAGCCGGAGAAATCCACCAAGCTTCATATTTATCGCCCCCAAGTGGACAGCTCGTTTGGGCACAAAGCATCGGTGCCGTAAACCGAAAGCGAGGCGGGTCAGCTTCGGATCAGCGAGCACCCGTCTTGGGTGAGCGGTCGGAAAGCCTCATCTGCCGGAGTGGTTCCCGCAAGCCTAAGCCCGTCCCAGCACCCCGCCCGTTTTACGGCGTGACCCCAACAAGAGGACGATGCCGCTTTCGGCCTAATTTGCGGCATCCTCCTCAAGAAACTTTATTAAGGCCTGGCGATCATCTGGATTCTTCAGGCCAGGAAAGACCATCAACGTGCCCGGCACCATTCGCTGCGGGTCAGCAAGGTAGTCATCGAGCTTGTCCTCAGTCCAGATGATGCCGGATCCGGCGTTGGCGGAAGAGTAATGAAAGCCGAATGCGGACCCTGCTGGACGGCCTACCACGCCAGCGAGGCTCGGCCCCACCCTGTTCTTGCCAGGATCAAGGGAATGGCAGATCGAGCAGTTTCGCTTGAACACCGCCTCTCCGCGTTCCCCGGCCTGTGCGGCGGCTATGCCGTACACGAATGCACCTGCAACGACAGCGGACAACGCGAAACGCCTTGCCCGCGTAGCCCGGCCAGGATAGCCCGGCATCAACGGCGTGCCGAATGCCATGAAAGCGGTCGCTACTTGCCGCCGATGGCAAGCACGATCACTGCCGGGTCGCCGAGTTCGCCGAACGTAATGCGCGAGACGTTCCCGGAGGTGAAGCCGACGTATTGCTTACCATCAATAGCATAGGTCACGACGCCACCCGCAATCATGCCCTGTGTCGGCATCGAGAAAAGCGGCTTGCCGGTGTTACTGTCCAGCGCGAAGAAGGTGCCCTTGATGTCGCCGCCGAACACGATGTTGCCGGCCGTGGGCGTGATGCCGCTGACCACCGGGGCAGCGGCGTGATACTGCCACTTCACAGCGCCGTTGCTGGCGTCGAGAGCAGTAACCCAGCCGCTTGCCTGGGCCGGAGGATCCAGCACCGGATCGCCGCCAAAGAACAACTCGCCGCCGACCCACTTCGCCGCGCCCTTCTTGTAAACGGTGCACCAATCCACCGCCCCAACATAGAGGCTGTTTCGAGGCAAGTCGTAGGCCGCGCCGTTCCACTCCACGCCGCCCAGCAGCCCGGGGCAGACATGCACGCCCGCGTCTGTCGGGATGGCGGTCTCATTATCCACGCTGGTCACCGCTGTCCGGTAGAGCACCTTGTGGGTGTCGCGGTCCACGCCGACGACGTAGCCGTCCTTGCCGCCGATCGCCATGATGTCCTGCATCTCGGGCGAGCGATACAGTGTCGGGGCAGCGGCGATGTCGTGGTCCACCCCATCATGAGCCTTGAGCTGGTGATACCATTTCAGCGCACCGGTCCGGGCATCGAGGACCACCACCGAGTCGGTGTATAGGTTATCGCCCGGGCGGTACTCCGCGTTCAGGTCCGGCGCGGGATTTCCGACGGGGACGATCAGCTCACCGTTCGCCACGTCCAATGCAAGCGTCGTCCAGGTGCCGCCGCCCCCGGTCAGCGCCGATTTCCTCACTTGCCAGGTTTCCGCGCCGGGTTCGTTGGCCGCAGGAATAAGATTGAAGCGCCACAGCTCGCGGCCGTCATCCGCGCTGAAAGCCATAACGCGGCCGCGCACGCCCCAGTCGCTGCCGGCGGTTCCGGTATAGACGACGCCGTTCGACGCGATCGGGGCGCCGGACAGGAACTCGCCGCGCCCTGGGTCGCCCGCCGCATCCTCCCAGATTTGCTTGCCCGTCTTCGCGTCGATCGCCAGCAGCCGTCCATTCGGCGTGCCGCGGAACAGCCGTCCATTCATGTAGGCAACGCCGCGGTTCACCGGCCACACATCCTCGATCGACGAGCGGTAGGTGTTGCGCCAAATCTCCTTGCAGGTGCGCGGGTCGAGCGCGACCGTGTCGCGCGCCGTGGTGACATACATGATGCCGTCAACAACGATCGGCCCGTTGTGGAACGAGCCGCCATCCTGAACTTTGACGCGGCACACCTCTTGCAGCGAGGCGACGTTCCCGGCGTTGATCTGCTTCAGCGGGGAGTAGCGCTGACCCAGCATGTCGTTGTTATAGGCCGGCCAGTCCACGTTCTGGGGCGGCGTGTCCGCGGCGTTCGCCGGGTTGGCCACTTCTAGCCATTGCGCGCACAACATCGCTCCGGCGAGAAGCGTTGCCCGACCTGTCCAATGTGCGATCACGACCCATCCCCCGATTGATTATTCTTGTATAATACGGTGCCAGCATTTGCTCGGCGCCCGCAAGTGAAAGTAAGCGGCGTGGTTCAGAATTACCCTTTTTTGGATTACTCAAGAGCCTGTTGCGAGATTGCCGACAGTGGGATGATCAATGGAGGGAAGGGACAGAATTAGCATTACGGTTGCACGGTTGGCGAAGGAGTGCTGCATTTTTGGGTAACTGGGAGTGTAAGGATGACGAGTGCCTGGATGGGGACGATGCTGGAGCTTTGGGCGTCGTTGTTGCGTGACGTGAAAGCCCGCATACGCCTGTTGTTCACGCAGGCCCGGGTGGCGTCGTCGTCGGGTCTGTTCCTGGATGGCCTGCTCGGGCCGGAGCGGCGCAAGACCGGGTGGATGCGGGCCGAGGCGGCGGGCGAAGCAGCTCAAGGTTCCGCGTGCGTAGCAAGTGGAACAGCTGTGGAGGGGACCCCGGCCCGTGGCGTCGGCAGGCGATCCTCGGCCGTGGCCGGTGGGCGGAGTTGGCGAAGGTTCCGCCTGCGTAGCAGGTGGAAGGCCAATGCAGGGGGCGGATACGCTGCGCGACGTGGTGCGCGACTACGCGCTGGAGACGCTGGCCGACCTGGATGCGGTGCGGGTGATCGACGAAGCTGGCTTCCTCAAGCAGGGCAAGTCGTCCTGCGGTGTGGGGCGGCAATACACGGGATCGGCCGGCTCGCCGAAACGCGGAGCGTTTGCGGCTGGGATCACCCACTGCCGGATCGGCGTGTTCACGACCTACGTGTCCCGGCACGGCCACGCCTTCACCGACCGGGCGCTTTACCTGCCGAAGGCCTGGACGGACGACCCCGCCCGCATGGCCGCAGCGCACGTGCCCGACGGGGTCGGTTTTGCGACCAAGCCGCGGCTGGCCCGGCGCATGGTCGAGCGCGCCATCACGGTGGGTGTGCCGTCTGCCTGGGTTGCCGCTGACACGGTCTACGGGGTGAGCGAGCTTGAGATGGCGCTGCGGCGTGCCGGCACGGGCTACGTGCTCGGCGTCAAAGGAAATCCGCCGCGTCGCCATGCGCCTCGCGCAACAATGCATCCGCCCAGCCCACGTCATCGCCTGGTCGCTCTGGCAGAGAGCACACCAAGCCACCGCCCAACGCTCACATATGAAACAAAACCTGCAACTGTAATGCTAG
>JANXVC010000334.1 GCA_025351925.1 Rhodospirillales bacterium
CAGGTCAAGCAGCCGGTCCACCCGGCGGAGAAGGTGGTCGCCCGGCAGCATACACTCCATCGTGCGCGCGCCGGGGCCGGACCGCCCGGCCTCGCAAGCCTTGCCGATCATGCGTCGCTCCCCAATCCGTTCGAGACCGAGTTGTGGGAACGCCGCCGTGGGAAGGGCCTTTTTCAACAGCCCCCGTTGTTTGACCAAGTAGTACAGTGCTGACTTCAACGACACGCCAAGGCCGACCTCAGCGACGGGGGAGATAGACGGCGAGCTTGAGCCTTGGATCGTCGTTCGCCTGGAAGGTCGTGTAGTCGAAATACAGGCGGCCCTGTGTCGCGTGATGCAGCACCTCGGTTCCGGACAATGCGGCGCCCACGTCGTGTGTGCCCCACCAAGCGTCGAACTCGGCGCACCCTGCCCGTAGTCGCGCGATCAGGCCGGCGAAGGCCGGGTCGGCGGCCCAAACATCATGGGTGGCCCGGAACAAAGCGACCATGCGCCGAGCTTCGGCCTCCCAACCCTCGCCAAACAGCCTGCGTCCCCTTGGATCGATAAGGACGTAGAGAAGTATGTTGCGGTCCTCGACGGCAAGCGCGTCGAAATCGGCCAGTAGCGCGGCCTCCTTGTTCCAGGCAAGGACGTCCCAGCGCAACCCGGTGATATAGGCAGGATGCGGCAGGCTTTCGACCAAGCGCCGCAACGGGGCCGGCGCAACTTCCCGGGCAAAGGCAGGGCGCCGCTTGCCATGGGCAAGCATGTGCAGGTGGGCGTGTTCGACCTCGTTCAGCCTCAACGCCCGCGACAACGCATCAATGGTGGCCGTGGAGGGTGCGACAGGCCGTCCCTGCTCCAGCTTGACATACCACTCGGGACTGATCCCGGCGAGGCTGGCGACTTCTTCCCGGCGCAGGCCGGGCGTCCGCCGGCGGCGCGGGCCGGCCAGGCCTAGTTGCTCCGGCCTCAACCGTTCGCGCCGCGACCGGAGAAAGGCGCCGAGCTGGCCTGCGGCATCGGTCATGTCGGCCCCCAAGGTGGTATCGGGCCAGCCTAGTATCAGGACTAGCCTTGTTCGGGAACGCCACGGCCGGGAGTGTAGCCCGGCGAGAACAAGGAGCCGATATGAAAGCCGCCGTCCTGAAAGAGTGGGGAACCCCGCTTGCCATCGAAAACATCCCTGACCCGGTGCTCGGGACAGGGGAGGTGCTTGTGGACATGGTGGCGACGAGCCTTCCTTCCTATGCGGCCGAGGTATTCAGCGGCGAACGCAGGTACCCGCTGGTGCTGCCAGCCGTGCCGGGCGGCGGCGGGGTCGGCCGCGTCCGGGCCGTCGGTCCGGACGCCACGCGCCTCGCGGCAGGCGACTGGGTTTACTGCGACTGCACCGTGCGCTCGCGGGATGACGCGCTCTCGCCCGACATCACGCTCCAGGGCGTGTCCGCGCGCGGGGAGGGCGGCCTGAAGCTGCAACGGTATTTCCACGATGGGTCCCTTGCGGAGCAGATGCGGGTGCCCACGGAGAACGCTGTCCCGATCGGCCCCATCAACGCCGGTGACGCCGCGCGTTGGTGCGCGCTCGGGGTGGCGCTGGTGCCCTATGGCGGCTTCCTTGCCGCGGGCTTGCGGGCCGGGGAAACCGTGCTGGTCAGCGGCGCGACGGGCAACTTCGGCAGTGCTGCCGTGGCGGTCGCCCTTGCCATGGGGGCCGCCCGCGTGGTGGCGCCCGGCCGGAACGAGGTGGCCCTGCAGGACCTGGCGCGACGCTTCGGGCCGCGGCTCCGCCCATACAGGTTGACTGGCGAGGAGGCCGCCGATTGCAGGGGCATGCAGACGGCCGCGTCCGGCCCGGTTGACTGCGTGCTCGACATCATGCCGCCTTCGGTGGGGACAGGCGTCGTGAGGGCGGCGCTGATGACGGTGCGCCCCTACGGGCGGGTGGTGCTGATGGGAGGCGTGGGAATGCTGGGCGGCAGCGACCTTGCGTTGCCTTACCCCTGGATTATGCGGAACTGCATCACGATCCATGGGCAATGGATGTACCCGCGGGCGGCTGTGCCGTGGCTTGCCGCACTGGCCCAATCGGGCGTGCTGGACTTCGGCCAATACGAGGTGACGGAGTTCGGCCTGGACCATGCCAACGAGGCCGTCGCGCACGCCGCCGCGAACGGCGGACCGTTCAGGATGACCGTTGTCCGCCCGTGATTGCACGGGCCACCTTGCTGCGCTGGCTTGGAATTTATACTGCGACGCACTGCCCCCAAAGCTCCGGATCGCCGTCCCGAAGCTGCCGAACAGCCCCTGTGCATCCAGGCCCAGTAACCTCGAAACTGTGCGATTTGGCCATCTGACGCCGTGGCGCCGCAGCCAGTCGTTGGAACCCACGGCGTCCGTTAAACCAACCACGACCGGCCACCCCGGATGTGTCCGCCATTGCTGGCAACCGCACGGGAAAGCGGACTTGATGATTGCCGGACGAGAGAACGGCCAAAACCACCCTGGCGAACGTCGGCTGTGCGCTGGCCAGCAATCCTAAGCAGGGTTGCGTGGCCTGAGACACATATGAATGCCTGCAGGTCCAGGTCACGCAACCCTGCTTTGCTTATCATCTGTGCGCAGACTCATAGAGGTCTGCTCAGCCGATTATCGCCACCAGAACGCCATTGCCAGATCAAACGCTACTCGGGCGCCGCCACCGTGTTACGCAGCGTGCCGATCCCGTCGATCACGACCTCGACCACCATGCCGGCCCGCATCGGCAGCACGCCGACCGAGGTGCCGCAGGCGATCAGGTCGCCGGGTTTGAGCGTCATCTCGCGGGACAGCAGGCTGACGATGCGGGCCGGCGGAAGGATCATGTCGGCGGCCGGATAGTTCTGCCGCTCCCGTCCGTTCAGCAGGGTGCGGACGCGCAGGGTTGACGGGTCGAGGCCGGTGGCGATGGCGGGTCCGCAGGGGCCGAAGCTGTCGCAGCTTTTGGCGCGGGCCCATTGCGGGAAGGACGGGTCGGCCGAGAGGATATCGAGCGCGGTCACATCGTTGATGCAGGTGTAACCGAAGATCGCCGCCGCCGCGTCCGCCTCGTTCACCGCCCGGCACTGACGCCCAATAACGATGCCGAGCTCGCCCTCATAGGCGATCTTGCCCGCATACCCCGCAGGCGCGCGGATCGTCCCGCCGGACGGCAGCAGGCTGGTCGCGGCCTTGAGGAAAAACAGCGGCTCCTGCGGAATGGCGGTGCTGAGCTTGGCCGCGAGCTCATAAAAATTGTTCCACAGCCCGATGAACTTGCCGGGGCGGACCGGCACCAGCAGCTGCACGTCGTCGAGGCGGCACCTCCGCCCGGTCGGGACGGGGTTGTTGAACAGCTCGCCCTCGTGCACCTCGACGTGGCCGTTTTCCGGGTCGAGCAGGCCGAAGCTCTCCGCACCCGCATGCTCGAACCTAATCCAATGTGCCATCGCGTCTGCCTACGCGATTATGCGGTTTTAGTCGAATTCGGAGCAGCGCCAAACGGTGCCCGACGTGCCCGGGCACGGCTGCATTGCCGAGGCCGGGCAGGGCAGCGTACTTGGCAGGCAGCCGACAACCGGGCCGCATGAAGATCAGGCTCTCGGCTTCAGTGCGGCAGGCGAATGGCTCAGATTGGCAACAATACCGGGCGTGACAATAAAAATCTACTTAGGCTCGTTTCGGATTATGCTGACGTGTCTCACAAACGGGGTTGGATATTGGTCTGTCGGAGCATGGCCGACGCCGCAGGCCGGATCACTGCAAAACCGCATTCCAAAGGTGGCCCATGCTTGAGTTCTGGGGCAAAGCACGTCCGTCCGAGACCGGCGGGCCAGCCTGGCATCCCGCGGCCTATCACTGCCTTGATGTCGGTGCGGCTGCTTTCGTGCTGCTGCGGGATGGCGTCAGCCGCCCGCCGCCGCCGTGGAACGGGACAGAGCTGCACGTCAGCATAGCCGCGCTCATCGCGCTGCACGACGTGGGCAAGTTCACCCGTCCATTTCAAATCAAGCGCCCTGACCTTTGGCCGCCCGTGCTGGGCCGCATGGAGGCGCCGCCGGGTCCGCCGCATGACACCGCGGGATTCGTGCTGCTCCGGCAGCAGCTTGCCGGGGAGCTGGACCCGCTCCTGCTGAACTGGGCGCGCTATGACCGCGTGCCGGTCCTGGCGGCGTTGTGCGGTCACCATGGCCGCCCGCCACAGGACCGCGAGCAACTCGAACCGACGGTTGCCTGCTCGCCCTCCATCACTGCGGCCCGGGAGTTTGTGTGCGAAGTGCTTGCGGCGCTGCCAGGCCCGACGCTGCCGCCAACGGATGGCAGCCCGGCGCCGGCGTGGTGGCTGGCGGGCCTGACCGTACTGGCCGATTGGATCGGGTCGGCAGAAGGCTGGTTTCCATACCGGACGCCGGACCTCGATGTTTCAGAATATTGGCACAAGGTCGCCTTGCCAAAGGCGGCGGCTGCGGTGACGGCGGCCGGGGTGCGGCCGTCCGCCGTCCGGGCCAGCGTCACGTTGGCCGACCTGGTGGGCAGCGACGTGCCGGCCAGTCCGGTCCAGGCGCTGGCGCAGACGCTCGACCTGGGCGCCGCTGGCCCGGCGCTTGTCCTACTGGAGGACCAAACTGGCAGCGGAAAGACCGAGGCCGCGCTGCTGCTCGCCCATCGCCTGATGTCAGCGGGGCGGGCGGACGGGCTGTTCGTAGCGCTGCCCACCATGGCGACCGCCAACGCCATGTATGACCGCCTGGGGCGCGCCTACCGCCGCCTGTTCCAAGACAGCGCCACGCCGTCGTTGGTGCTGGCGCATGGGCGCCGGGCGGACCATGCGGGGTTCCAAGCCTCCATCCTGCGCGACGCTGCCGTCGAGGGCGCCGGCGGCAGCGAGCCGGGCGACGAGCCGTCCTCCGCGCAATGCGCCGCCTGGATCGCCGATGACCGGCGGCGGACCTTCCTGGCCGCGGTCGGCGTTGGGACCATCGACCAGGCGCTGCTGGCGGTGCTGCCGTCACGCCATGCGCCGCTCCGGCTGCATGGGCTGCATCGCCGCGTGCTGCTGGTGGACGAGGCCCATGCCTACGACGCCTACATGCGTGAGGAGCTGCTGCGCCTGGTGGAGTTCCAGGCCGGGTTGGGCGGCAGCACGGTCGTGCTGTCCGCGACCCTCCCCCAAGCGACCCGGCGCAAGCTGGCCGGCGCCTACGCGCGCGGCGTTGGCTTGCGGCCACCCTGTCCGGTGTCGGCAGCCTATCCGCTGGTCACGGTTCTGCGCCGGGCCGGCATGGAGGAGGTGCCTTGCGAGGGGCGCCCGGGGTTGGCCCGGCGGGTGCAGGTGGAGCGCCTGGCGGACGTGCCGGCGGCCATCGCGCGCATCGTGGCTGCCGCCCGCGCCGGCCAGGCCGTCGCCTGGATACGCAATGCGGTGGATGATGTCGCCGAGGCTCATGCCGGCCTGGCAGCCGCCGGCGTCGGCGCAACGATGTTTCACGCCCGTTTCGCCATGGGGGACCGTCTTGGCATCGAGCGGGGTGTGATGGCCCGGTTTGGCCGGGGCGGAACCGGCCGCAATGGCGTGGTTGTGGCGTCCCAGGTGATCGAGCAAAGCCTGGACATCGATTTTGACCTCATGGTGACGGACCTGGCGCCGATGGACCTGATGATCCAGCGCGCCGGCCGGTTGTGGCGTCATAAGCGCAAGGAGCGCCTGGCAGGCCAGCCGCGGCTGCTGGTCCTGTCGCCGGAGCCGGTGGACGCGCCCGGTGCGGACTGGCTCGGCCCAGCCCTGCGGCGTACGGGCTACGTCTATGGCGACCACGCCCTGCTGTGGCGCAGTGCCCGCGTGCTGTTCGGGGCAGGGTCCATCGAGGCGCCGGGCAAGGTGCGCGAGCTGGTGGAGGCGGCGTATGCCGACGACGTGCCGCCCGGCCTGCAACGCCAGGCCAACGCCGCAGCCGGCAAATCCAGCGCCGGCGCCAGCCTCGCCAAGCAGAACCTGCTGCGATGGGAGGCCGGCTACGACACCAACGCGGGCGCCTGGGCCAGCGACATCCGCACGCCGACCCGGCTGGGCGAGGAGGGCGTGACGCTCCGGCTGGGCCGCTGGGATGGTGCCCGGCTCGACCCCTGGTGCCAGGCCGATACGCCGGCCCGGGCCTGGTCGCTGTCCGAGGTGCGGGTCGGCAAGTGGCTGGCCACCGGGGTGCCGCCGCCGGAGGGCGCTCTGGCGCGGGCTGTGGCGCAGGCGCGGGCGGGATGGGGGCAATGGGACCGCGACATCCCGATTTTGGCGCTGTCGTGCGACGGGCAGGACTGGATTGGGAGCGCGGTGAAAGGCGCACTGGCGCGGCCGGTCCGATATGGCTCGCTAACGGGTCTTCATTTCGGTTAATGGTCCTGCAACGGTATGGCGCCGTGCCGGTTCGGGGTGATCTATGCCGCTGTGCCTTCTCACCGATCCGTGGCTTCCCGTACGCCGCCGCTCCGGCACGCGGGACATCGTCGCGCCGTCCGGCATCGCCGCAACCGAACCCGACCCCGTCATAGCACTGGACTGGCCCCGCCCGGACTTCCGCATCGCTGGGCTGGAGTTCCTGACGGGGTTGCTGGCGTTGGCCTGCCCGCCGCGCAGCACGCGCGAATGGGTGCGCGGCTATCACGCGCCTCCTGGCGCTGACGCCCTGACCGAGGCGTTCGCGCCGCTGGCGCATGCCTTCGTGCTGGACGGCGACGGGCCGCGCTTCATGCAGGAGCGCCAGGATTTCACATCGGGCGTTAACCCTGCCGCCGCGCTGCTGATCGAGGCGCCGGGCGCCAACACAATCAAGCTGAACACCGACCTGCTGAACAAGCGCGGCCAGGTGCCCGCGCTGTCCCGTGCGGCGGCGGCCATGGCGCTGTTCACCTTGCAGACCTACGCCCCGTCCGGCGGTGCCGGGAACCGGGTGGGCCTGCGCGGGGCGGCCCCCTGACCACCATGGCCATCCCGCCCGCACTGCCGGGAGAACGGGAGGTGCTGCTCTGGCACCTGCTCTGGTCCAACGTGCCGAAGCCGAATGGCGAGGCGCCGGACGAGGACGACCTGCCGCGCATCCTGCCCTGGCTCGGCCCGACCCGCGTGTCCGACAAGGACGGGCGCCCGACCACGCCGGACGACGTGCATGAGTTGCAGGCCTGGTGGGGCATGCCGCGCCGGGTGCGCCTGGATTTTTCGGACGCGGACGGGGCGGTGTGCAGCCTGACCGGCCAGGCGGACGGCACGCTGGTGCGCTCGTGGCGGCAGCGTCCCTGGGGCATCAACTACTCGACGTGGGGCAGGCTGCACCCGTTGTCGCCCTGCTACCGCACCAAGCCCGAGGAGGAGTGGCTGTATCTCCATCCACAACCAGGCGGCATCGGCTACCAGCACTGGCTTGGCCTGGTCTCGTTGGACGCTGGTGAAACAAGGTCTGTCGCGCCCGCTGTTTCGCAGTTCCGGCGCATACGGGCGGCTGAGACCGGCGCAGGGCCGGTGCCCTGGCGGCTGCTCGCGGCTGGCTACGACATGGACAACATGAAAGCTCGGGGCTTCGCCGAAAGCGAGATGCCGGTGCAGGACCCGCTCGACCCCGCCGCCGCTGCCGCGCACGACGCCCTGTTGCGCGCCATGGTGCGTGCGACCGATGTCGTGGCGCGGCTGCTGGCCAACAGCGTCCGCCGCGCCCTGTTCAGCGAGGGTGCGACCGTTGCCCTTGATGCCGCTCCGCTCGCCAGCCTGCGCGATCGGTTCTGGAGCGAAACCGCCGACGCCTTCTTTGCCCTTGCTGCGTCGGCCGCAGCGGGCTTCTCCGACGATGACACGCGCGCGCAGTGGCTGCGCGACATCGGGCGCGCCGCCCGGCGCTTGTTCGGCGAGGCGGCGCCGGTGGATGCGTCCGGCGAGGGCCATCCCGGCCGCATCGCGGACGCCGCCCGGCAAATGGATTTTGCGCTGAGGGGATACGGCAAGTCGGGCGAGGCGGTGTTCAACGCACTCGGCGCAGTGCTGCCGGAGGGTGCCCGCAAAGCGAAGGCCCGGAAGGAAAAGGCTCTATGACCGACGCCGAACGCGCCCGCCTTGCGGCGGGGTGGTGGCACGCGCTGCAGCCGCGCCCCAACGGCAGCGGCGGCGACCGTGCCGCCCTGGCCCAGCTGCGCCGCTGCGCGACCGCGTCGGACGCCGCGATGGAGCCGGCGACGCTGGACCTGGCGCGCCAGCTTGGCTTGGGCTGGCGGGATCTGGGCCGCGTGGCTGTCGCGGCAGCCGTGCTGGCCCACGTGCGCGAGAACGTGGGCGGCGCCTCGGCGGCCCGGCAGCTTGGCCCGGGCCCCACGGGCGCTGCGATGTCCTGGCTGCGCTTCCGCCGCTTGCTGCAGGCCGGCACGGAAGACGAGCGGGTGACCGCGTTTCGCCGGGCGGTGGCGCTGGCTGGCGGGCGGATGAACGTGCCCGACCTGGCCGGCAGCCTGCTGGCCTGGAACGAGGACCGCCGCCGCCGCTGGATCATGGACTACCACAATGCCCCGGCCGCGGCCGGCGAAGGGAGCACGACCGCATGAGCCGTTTCCTGCAACTCCACGCCCTGACGTTCTATCCGCCCTCCAACCTGAACCGCGACGACACCGGCCGGCCCAAGACTGCGGTGATCGGCGGCACCACCCGGCTGCGCGTGTCGTCGCAGTCGCTCAAGCGGGCCTGGCGCACCAGTGACGTGTTCGGCACGGCGCTGGCCGGACACCTGGCCAGCCGCACGCAACGCCTGGGCGAACTGCTGGTCGCTCGTCTGGTTGAGAACGGCGCTGAACCGGACAAGGCGCAGGCCATAGCGCGTGAGGTCGCCAAGGTGTTCGGCAAGCTGAAGGATCCGAAGGACAAGCACCCCACGCGCATCGAGCAGCTCGCCTTCATCTCTCCGGCCGAGCGCGATGCGGCCCTGGCGCTGGCGGAGCGCATCGCCGCCGGGGATGCGCCCGATGCCAAGCCAGAGGACCTGCTGCGCCGGTCCGACACCGCCGCCGACCTCGCCATGTTCGGCCGCATGCTGGCCGACAACCCCGACTACAACCGCGAGGCCGCCGTGCAGGTTGCCCACGCCATCACCACCCACCCCGTCCCGGTCGAGGACGACTTCTACACCGCCGTGGACGACCTCAAGCGGCCGAGCGAGGACGCGGGCGCCGGGTTCGTGGGGGAGCAAGGGTTCGGCTCCGGCGTGTTCTACCTGTACGCCTGCGTGGACCGGGCGCTGCTGCTGTCGAACCTCGGCGGCGACGTGGCGCTGCGGGCCACCGCCGTCGCTGCCCTGGTCGAGGCGGCGGCCACCGTGTCGCCCGGCGGCAAGCAGGCCAGCTTCGCGTCGCGCGCCCGCGCCCACTATCTCCTGGCCGAGCGGGGCGACGCGCAGCCCCGCACCCTGGCCGGCGCGTTCACCCGTGCGGTGCGGGACGACGACCCGCTGGGCGCTTCCGTCGCCCGGCTGCAGGAGTGGCGGCACGCCATGAACGCCGCCTATGGCGACGACGGCGACAGCCACAAGGAGATGGCCGTGGGCGCCGCCGGCACGCTTGCCGACGTGCTCGCGTTCTGCCGGGCATAGCGGGGATGCCGTCCTACCTGGCATTCACCCTGCACGCTCCGCTGGCCGCGTTCGGCGCCGTGGCGGTGGGGGAGCGGCGGCCAAGCTGGGACCGTCCCGGCCGCACCGCCGTGCTGGGCCTTGTTGCGGCGGCGCTCGGCATCGACCGTGGCGACGAGGCGGCGCACATGGCGCTGCATGCCGGCTATGGCATGGCCGTCCGCACCGACGCCCCAGGGCGCCTGCTGGCCGACTACCACACCGTGCAGGTTCCGCTGGCCCAGCGTGGACGCCGCCATCCTACCCGTGCGAATGAGCTGTCCACCCCCGGGCTCAGCACGATCCTGACCCGGCGCGAGTACCGGACCGACGCCGTCCATACCGTGGCGTTGTGGGAGCGTCCAAGCGCGCCGCACGCGCTGGAGGCGTTGCAGGCCGCGCTGCTGCATCCGGCCTACGTGTTGTATCTTGGACGCAAGGGCTGCCCGCTCGGCCTGCCGCTCGGTCCGCGCCTGCTGGATGCTCCTGGCCCGGAAGCCGCGCTGCAGGCGCGTGCCGCCGCCGCCCCAGCGCCCGAGCAGCGGCTGCGCCGTGACCTGCGCGCTGAGCCCGGGCCAGTCGCGATGGACGCCGACGCGGCCGACCCGGCGCGCGTGCTGCGTGTGGAGCAGCGGCGCGACGCCCTGGCCAGCCGCACCCGCTGGCAGTTCGGCCTGCGGGCCGAGGCGGTGCTGCGCCCGCCTACCAAGGCCACGCCATGAGCGGCTTGTGGATGGTCCGCGCCCGGTTGCGGCGGGACGCCTCGGTGGCCGCCCTGGCGCCGCTGCTGCTGCCTGACGATGACAGCGCCCGCGCCATGGCCGCCCATCGGCTGGTGTGGTCGCTGATGCCGGCCGATCCCGTGGCGCCGCGGGACTTCCTGTGGCGGGAGGAGGCGCCGGGCCGGTTCATGGTGCTGGCGAGCCGGCCCCCGGATTCGTCCGCCCTGTTCGACATCGAAGCCAAGCCGTTCGAGCCGGCGCTGGTGCCCGGCGACCGCCTGCGCTTCGTGCTCCGCGCCAATCCCACCGTGTCCCGCAGCGGCCCGAGCGGGCGCGGCGTTCGGGCCGACGTGGTCATGCACGCCCTGCACGCCGTCCCGCGGCACGAACGCGCCGCCGCCCGCCCGGCGTTGGCACAAGAGGCCGGCGGCGCCTGGCTGGCGGGAATAGGCATGCGGCACGGCTTCGAGGTCATGGCCGGGCTGCGCGCGGATGGCTACCGCGTGCTGCGGCTACCCCGCGCCGGTGGCGCCATCCAACTCGGCACGCTGGAATACGAGGGCGTGCTGCAGGTGCGGGAACCCGGCGCGTTCCTGGCCGGGTTGGCGGCGGGGTTCGGCCGGGCGCGGGCCTTCGGGTGCGGCCTTATGCTGGTCCGGAGGGCCTGACATGCCTGAAGACCGCCCGCGCCAGACCCCGGGCTTGCCGCCGCCGCGGCCCATCCCGCTCAAGGACCGCTCCAGCATCCTGTTCCTGGAACGCGGGCAGATCGACGTGGTGGACGGCGCGTTCGTCGTGCTGGACGCGCGCGGGGTGCGGACCGTTATCCCGGTGGGCGGCATCGCCTGCCTCATGCTGGAGCCGGGCACCCGCGCCAGCCACGCCGCGGTGGCCCTGGCGGCACGCGCGGGAACGCTGCTGATCTGGGTGGGCGAGGCCGGGGTGCGCCTGTATGCGGCCGGGCAGCCCGGCGGCGCACGGTCCGACCGCTTGCTGTATCAGGCCCGCTTGGCGCTGGACGACGACGCGCGGCTGCGGGTGGTGCGCTGCATGTATGCGCTCCGCTTCGGCGAGGACCCGCCGGCCCGCCGCTCGGTCGATCAGCTGCGCGGCATTGAGGGCGCGCGGGTGCGGGAGCTGTATAAGCTGATGGCGCAGCAGCACGGCGTGCGCTGGGACGGCCGCCGCTATGATCAGCAGGACTGGGGCGGCGCGGACGTGGTGAACCGCTGCCTGTCGGCGGCGACGGCGGCGCTGTACGGCATTTCGGAGGCGGCGGTGCTGGCGGCCGGATACGCGCCGGCCATCGGCTTTCTGCACACCGGCAAGCCGCAGAGCTTCGTGTATGACATCGCCGACCTGTTCAAGTTCGACACGGTGGTGCCCGAGGCATTCCGCGTCGCGGCGGCAGTGGAGGCGGGCCGCCCGCTGGATGGCCAGCCCATCACGGACCCGGTGGCGGCCGTGCGCCGCCGCTGCCGCGACGCCTTCCGCCGCACCGGCCTGCTGTCCCGGCTAATCCCCGCCATCGAGGAGGTGCTGTCGGCGGGCGGCCTGCTCAGGTCACTGCTCACGTCGGGTCTGCTCCTCGT
>JANXVC010000383.1 GCA_025351925.1 Rhodospirillales bacterium
CGCCAGGCCCGCCTGCGTGATCCGCCGCTCCGTCATGATGCGGCCCAGGTTATAACGAAACCGGTCGCGGGACGGATCAGCTTGCGGCTTGGCGGCCGGCCATCCGCTCAGTACGAGCGGCCGTTGGGTGGCCTTCATGACCGGACCGCTCCGTATGATGCGCTCGATATGAGCAGGCTTGGCCGGTTCGGCTTGTTGACGCATTCCACAGCACTCTCCTCCGTTCGCATCACGCATCCGTGACATCATACAGAGTTATCACGTTATTGGCATAACTGAATGTTCAATTTATGAGTTTTTGTTGGAATTGGCTTATCGACGTAAAGCAGCCCTGAACTCGACGGCTCCCGACATGTCAGCCCGGCCGAACCGGACCAAGCGTGCCGTCGAACACCGCTGCCCAGGCCTGGAACATCTTCGCCTGATCGAACTCCTGTTCGGCCTTGGCGCGGTTCGCCGCACCCAGTGTTTGTCGCAGCCCATCCTGCTCCAGCAGTGCCCGCAGGCCCGCCGCCAGCGCCGCGTCGTCCAGTGCGGTAACATAGGGTCCGTTGGCGGCGGCCAGCATGGAGCGGATATCGCCCACGTCGGTGGCCGCCACCGGCAACCCGGCCGCCATGGCCTCCAGCAGCGACAACGGCATCTGCTCGGTGTCCGACGACATGGCGAAAACGTCCAGCTGCTTGAACAGGAAGGCTGGCTGGGCGATGTGCCCGGCGAAGCGTGCGCTGCGGTCGATCCCGAGCTGCTGCGACAACGCCTCCAATGCCGCGCGTTCGGGGCCATCGCCGGCGATGATCAACTGGGCGGGCTGATCCGCGGTCGCCAGCGCGAAGGCGCGCAGCAGCCGTCCGATGTTTTTTTCCGGACGCAGCGCTGCGACGGTGCCGATGATCGGACCGCCGCCGGAGGCCACGCCAAGCCCGGCCGGCGGCTGGGCTGGCTCGGCCGGCGGCTGCGCCGGCCCGGCGAACCGTGCGAGGTCGATGCCGTTCGGCACATAGCGCAGCCGTCGCGGGTCCAGGCGCCAGACCTCGGTCGCGATCCCCCACAGCGTGCGGGACGGCAGCACGACCAGGCGCCGCCGCAGCACGAAACGCCGCAGCCGCACCCGGCGCGGCAACCGGCCGCCGCGGTCGTCCGGTCCGAACCCATCCTCGATATGCACCTGCCGCACGAGCGGAAGCAGGTTGGCGATCGACCACTCGATGCTGCCCCAGTTGCTGGTCACCAGCAGGTCTGGCCGCAGCCGACGCAGCAGGCGCCGGAACCGCAGCACGTTGCCCAGCGTGTCGCCCTTGCGGACCACGACCGCTGGGAACTCGACATCGAGCGCCGAGTCCAGCAGATCGCGGCACGATAGGTCGCCATCCATCGCGATGACCGCATGACGCCATCTATGGCCAAAATGGTTGACGATCGAAGCAAAGCGGACCTGAACCCCACCCACTGCAAAGGAGGAGAACACGTGCAGGATCAATGGCGGCCTTGTGGTCTGCGGCATGTTGGCTTCCAAGGCTGCTTCGTGATCGTATTGAGATTGGGGCGTATTGACGTTGGCCGCGAGATTCAAGAGTGGCGTCGGCGCAACCCGAAGGAAGGAACATCGACCGGTCAGCTCAAACCGGCAAAACCCGTTTGGGAGCGGTTGCATTACGGTCTAGGATACAATCAAAAGGTTGGAACCTTAGGCTCGTCTTCGCTCGTCGCCTGCCCTGTATCGCCCCCTATCGCGTGGAATCCCTGACGATGTCTGGCGTCCAAGCTGTGCCGTATCCAAAGACCCGGAGCAGTTTGCAGCGCGTGCTCCAGCACTCGACGCTCTATGCGTTCGGAAACATCGCCGGCCGCATCGTCGCGTTCCTGGCGATCCCGTTTTACTCGCGCTTCCTATCGCCTGCGCAGTACGGGCTGATCGAGCTGATTGAACTCAGCACCCAGACCGTCGCGATCGCTTTTGGGCTCCAAGCCATCGGCACCGCGCTGACCCGGCTATTCCACGATCAGACCTCGCCAGAGTCGGAGCGCAGCGTGGTTTCGACGGCGCTCATCGGCACCGCAATGCTGAGCGCCTGCATCACCCTCGTCAGCGTCGCCAGCGCTGGGGCAATCAGCCGGGCGGTTTTTCACACCGACGCATGGACCACGCTGCTGCAGGCGGCCTTTATCGCGATGTTCTTCGCCAGCATGATTGAGGTCGCGCTGGTCTATGAGCGCATGCGGGACAATGCGCGGTTCTATCTGGCTTACTCCCTCGTCACCTTGGGCCTGAACCTCGGGCTCAACATCTTGTTCATCGGCGGCCTCGACGCGGGGGTGTGGGGCTTTGTCTCCAGTAAGCTGGTGGTCAGCGTCGGCGGGGCCGGCTTCCTGGCCTGGCGGCTGCGTCGGGATGTCGGCTGGCACTGGAACGGCGCCTATGTGCCAGAATTCGTTCGGTTCGGCGCCCCGCTGATTGTGTCGGGCCTGTCGTATTTCGCCATCCACTTCTCCGATCGCTTTTTCCTGACCTCGGCCGTGACGCTCGCCGAGCTCGGCCGCTATGCGCTGGCCTACCGCTTTGCTTTGATGGTCAACTCCCTGGTCGGCGACAGCTTTGCAAAAAGTTGGAACGTGTCGCTTTATCGACACACCAGTGACTCCGGATGGCGGGAGCAGTTCGCCCGAGTCGCCGCATACTTCGCCTTCGTGGTCGCGACGACCGGGTTCGCCGTCGCGATGTTCGGTCCCGAGCTGCTGCGGGTCATGGTTCCCGAAAGCTTTTTCCCCCCGGCGTTGCTGCTGCCGGTCCTGGTGCTGGCCTACGTCCTGCGCGACATCGCGGACTTCTTCCGCAGCCTGCTGCTGATCAACAAGCGGTCCGTCTGGGTCGGCAAGATCGCGCTCGCCGCCGCCGCCCTGAACCTGCTATCCAACATGCTGCTGATCCCGGCCTATGGCACCTATGGCGCGGCCTGGGCGACCTTGCTGACCTGGTCCGCCTACCTCGTCGTCTGCTGGGTCGTCGCCGACCGGGAGCATCGATTGCCCATCCGCATCCTGCCCTATGCCCGCCTGCTCGCCTTGATGATCGCGGTCTATGCCGCCGCCGCAGCGTTCCGTGCCGAAGGCTTCGTGCTGCAGACGACGCTGGACGGCGCTTGGGTCATGCTGTTCATCAGCCTCGGCGTGCTGGTGTTCTTCTCCCGGACCGAACGTCGCAGGGCCGTCGGTCAGTTTGGCGGCTTCCTGGCCCGGATGCTGATTTCAGGCGCGCCGGCGCGGCCGGAGCTTGGGACTAATGATCGCCGAGTGCTGATGCTCGCCTATTACTACCCGCCGCAAAATGCGATCGGCGCTGCTCGCCCCTACCGGTTCGCCCGCTACTTGCGACGGCTCGGCACGCCGGTTTCGGTCATCTGCTCCCCAGTGCCTAAGGCGGACTCCAGATATGGCGAGCGAGCCTCCAACCTGGTGCCGCATGTCCCGGATGACGGGCAGAACAGTCCGGCCGTCGAAAGGGAGCCTCCTGCAATCCGGGTTCCAAGCCCGTCCTCCGCGCACGATCCACGCCGGCTCGAAGCGACCAGCCGCCTGTTGCAAACCGTACAGCGCCTGCTGCTGCCGTATGACGACCGGCTGACCTGGTTGCCCTATGCCTGCGCCGCCGCTGCCCGGGAACTCACGGCCGGAACGGTGCTGCTCTCGACCCATCCGCCCGTCGTGACCCATCTTGCGGCCTTGGCGCTGAAGCAGCATTCCGGCCGGCCCTGGATCGCCGATTTTCGCGATCCGCTCTGGGGCAATCCGTCCCGCAGGTCGTTCCGCGCCGGGCTGATCGACCGGGCGGTCGAGGCGCTGGTCATCCGGCACGCCGATGCCGTGATCGCCAACACCGACGCATCCGCGGCCGTGCTGGCGCGGCGCTATCCAGCATCGGCCGGGAAGATCAGCACGATCTGGAACGGCTTCGATCCCGAGGACCGCATGGAGCCGCTTCCCCGGGCCGACCGGGTCCGCCGGGTCATCAGCCATGTGGGATCACTGTATGGCACGCGCACTCCGCTGCCGTTCATCGCCTCGCTGAACCGATTGATTGCCAGCGGCGCGATTTTGCCAGGCGCCATCCAGTTTCGTCAGTTCGGCTATAGCGACCCCGAGTGCCTCGATCTCACCGACCCGATCTACCAGACGCTGCAGGCGCAAGGCTGTCTGCAGGCGGTGACCCACATCATACCGCAGCGCGCGGCGCGGCAGGAGATGCTGACCACCGACTGGCTCCTGCTGCTCGACATGAACGAGATTAACCCGGGGCTGCAGGTTCCGGCAAAGACGTTCGAATATATCCGGGCCTGCCGCCCGATCCTGGCGCTGACGACGCCGGGTTCCTCGACCGAGCGCGTGCTGGCGCTGTCTGGCATCCCGCATGCGTGCATCGATTTTGACGCCGAGCCCGATCGCTTCGACGCGGCGGTGCTGGCCTTCCTGCGCCTGCCGTTCGGGGATGTGACGCCCAGCGCGCAGTTCTGGTCCGAGTTCGACGCCTGCCGGCAGACCGCTATGCTGAGCGCGCTGATTGATCGGGTCCGTGTGGAGCGAGTCTAACTGCTAGTCCAGAGACTACGGACTGGAGTTATAGCGGTGTGCTTTTCGATATCATGAGCTAAGCATTTGTGTGTTGGCGACCGATAGTAGCCTTTTCCTATCCTACCTTCGAGCAACTTCGACAGAGGAGAGACCCTGGGCATTGAGGGGTGCGGAGAGAGTGGGATTCGAACCCACGGTACGCTTGCACGTACACACGCTTTCCAAGCGTGCGCCTTAAACCGCTCGGCCATCTCTCCAGCGTGCGGGCATCAATAGCAGCGATGGAGGTTCATGCAACCCAGCCCGAAGCCGCTTAGGC
The DNA here is from genome assembly GCA_025351925.1 of Rhodospirillales bacterium. Classification (GTDB taxonomy): domain Bacteria; phylum Pseudomonadota; class Alphaproteobacteria; order Acetobacterales; family Acetobacteraceae; genus CAHJXG01. Next base: position 4,886 of record JANXVC010000383.1, read on the forward strand.
ATCCATTTTCAGCGCGGCCAAAAAGGCCGATTGCGGGATCTCCACCTTGCCGAACTGCCGCATGCGCTTCTTGCCCTCTTTCTGCTTGTCCAGCAGCTTGCGCTTGCGGCTGATGTCGCCGCCGTAGCACTTCGCGGTCACGTCCTTGCTCAGCGCCCCGATCGTCTCGCGCGCGATCACCTTTCCGCCGATCGCTGCCTGAATCGCGATCTTAAACAGCTGCTTTGGGATCAGGTCCTTCAGCTTGGCGCAGATGCTGCGCCCGCGGTTCTCCGCCGCACTGCGGTGCGCGATGAACGACAGCGCATCGACCGGGTCCTGGTTGACCAGAATACTGATGCGCACCAGGTCGCTCTCCTCATAGCCGTCCATCGCGTAGTCGAAGCTGGCATAGCCGCGGCTCACCGACTTCAGTCGATCATAGAAGTCAAACACCACCTCGTTCAGCGGCAAGCGATAGACTGCCATGGCGCGATTGCCGACATAGGTCAGGTCCGCCTGCTGCCCGCGCCGCTCGTTGCACAATGTCAGCACACTGCCCAAGTAATCATCCGGCACCATGATGGTGGCCCGTATCCAGGGCTCGTCGATGTGGTCGATCTTCATCACCTCCGGCATATCGGCCGGGTTGTGCAGTTCTTCGATCGCACCCTTGGTGGTGTGGATGCGATAGACGACGCTGGGCGCCGTCGCAATCAAGTCCAGGTTGAACTCGCGGGTCAGCCGCTCCTGAATGATCTCCAAATGCAGCAACCCGAGGAACCCGCAGCGATAGCCGAAGCCCAACGCTGCCGACGTCTCCGCCTCATAGTGAAAACTCGAGTCATTCAGCCGCAGCTTGCCCAAGCTGTCGCGCAGGTGCTCGAAGTCGTCGGCATCCACCGGGAACAGGCCGCACCACACCACGGGAATGCTGGCCTTGAACCCGGCGAGCGCCACCGTCGCCGGCACGCGGTCGTCAGTGATCGTATCGCCCACGTTGCAGTCGGCCACGGTTTTAATCGACGCGGTGATGAACCCCATCTCGCCGGGGCCGAGATCGCCCGTCGGGATCATCTTGGGCGTGAATACACCTACTTGCTCAACGTTATGCACGGCGCCGTTCGACATCATGCGGATCTTCTGCCCGCGCTTCAGTCGCCCGTCCTTGATCCGCACCAGGATCACCACGCCCAGATACTGGTCGTACCAGCTATCGACCAGCAGCGCCTTCAGCGGCGCGTCGGCGTTGCCCTGAGGCGGCGGCAGCCGGGTCACCAGCGCCTCCAGCACGCCCTCGATGTTGAGGCCGGTCTTGGCGCTGATCATCACGGCGTCATCGGCGTGCAGGCCGATCACGTCCTCGATCTGCTGCTTCACCCGGTCGCACTCGGCGGCCGGCAGGTCGATCTTGTTCAGCACCGGCACGATCTCATGGCCCGCGTCGATCGCCTGATAGACGTTGGCCAGCGTCTGCGCCTCGACCCCCTGGCTCGCATCCACCACCAGCAACGACCCCTCGCACGCCGCTAGGCTCCGGCTGACCTCGTAGGCGAAGTCCACGTGGCCCGGCGTGTCCATCAGGTTCAGTTCGTACGTCAGGCCATCCTTCGCCTTGTAGGCCAGGCGCACCGTCTGCGCCTTGATGGTGATGCCGCGCTCCTTCTCCAGCTCCATGCTGTCGAGCACCTGCGCCGACATCTCGCGTTCCGTCAGCCCGCCGCACGCCTGGATCAACCGATCCGCCAGCGTCGATTTGCCGTGGTCGATGTGGGCGATGATGGCGAAGTTGCGGATGAGGTGGAGCGGGGTGTCGGTCATTCCTCTGATGTAGTGGGTTCCCTCAAAAAAGTCAGCGTCTCAAGTCAGCAACTTACCGCAGCACGCCGCCTGTCGCCTTCGCCACCGCGGCCACCACCCGGGCGCCCGCCGCCTCGATCTCCGCGTCCGTCAGCGTGGCCGCGCGCGGCTGGAACACCACCTCGATGCCCACGGACTTCTGCCCTGGCGGCATCTTATCGCCCGAATAGATGTCAAACACGTTAACGCCGGCAATCAACGCGCGCTCAGCCCCGCGCGCAGCGCGCAGCACCGCATCAGCCGCCACGTCCACGCTCACGACAAAGGCGAAGTCACGCCGCACTGGCTGGAACGCCGGCAGGTCCGGGGGCGTCTTGCGCCGGCGCTTCGGCTCCGGCACACGGTCGAGATAGACCTCGAACGCCGCCGCCGGCCCGGCCAGGTCTAGCGCCTGCAGCACGCGCGGATGCAGCTCCCCGAACGTCGCCAACGTCAGTTTCGGCCCCTGGCGCACCACGCCGGACCGGCCCGGATGATAGAACTCCGGCGCGTCGGCCGTGACGTTCAGGCTCTCCATCGGCAGCCCGAGCGCCTGCAGCACCTCCAGCACCGCCGCTTTCGCGTCCATAGCGCCCAACCCGCGCGACGGATACAGCGGGTGGCGCGGCGTCATGCCAGCCAGCACGCCGGCCGCGACCACCTGCTGACCCGCCGCGTGGAACGCCGGCCCGATCTCGAACAGCCTTGCCTCGATCTGGCCGCGGGCGGCGTTGCGCTGCGCCGCCAGCGCCAGGGTCGCCACCGGGGTCTCCCGCATCTGGTCGAGGTCGGAGGCGATCGGGTTCAGCAGCCGCAGCGCGTCCGGCGCGTCGCCGAACAGCGCGGCCTGCGTGTGGTCCATGAAACTGAAGGTTACGCATTCCACCAGGCCTGCCGCCGCCAGCGTGCGCCGGGCAAGGGCGCTTCGTACCTGGCGCGATGTCAGCACGGCCGGCGGCACTGGTGCTGCGCGGGGCAGCGACACCGGCGGTACGTTGTCGAGGCCGCGCAGCCGCAGCACCTCCTCGATCAGGTCCGCCTCCGGCTCCGTGAGCGCGCAGCCCTCGGCCGCGGTCCGGGCGCGGTCTGCGTCGAGGCCCAGCATCTGGTCCAATACGATCGGCGCCGCGATATCGTTGCGCCAGGACGGCACCGCCACCCGAACCGCGTCCGCCGTTTGGGCCTCGACCACGAACCCCAGGCCGGTCAGTGCCGCAACGGCCTCGGTCGGCGGCACGTCCATGCCGCCCAGGCTGCTCAGACGCGCGAACCGCATGCTGGCGCTGCGCTGCCAGGCGGGCTCGGCGCCGGCCTGGGTGACGGCGCTGGCCTCGCCGCCGCACAGGTCCAAAACCATCCGTGTCGCCGCCTCGATCGCCTGGGGCAGCAGGGCCGGGTCAATGCCGCGCTCGAAGCGCTGGCGCGCGTCGGAGACAATGGCGTGGCGGCGGCCGGTGAGCGCCACGCGCACGGGGTCGAACAGGGCGCATTCGATGAACACGTTCCGCGTCGCCTCGGTGCAGCCCGTCGCATCGCCGCCGATCACCCCGGCCAATGACTGCACGCCGGCGTCGTCCGCGATTACGCAATCCGCGGAGTCTGCCACGTAGTCGCGGCCATTCAGCGCGCGGAACGTCTCGCCAGCGCCGGGGCGGAAGCGCAGCACGCCGCCCTGCACCCGGTCCGCGTCGAACACGTGCAGCGGCCGGCCTAAATCCATCGTAAAGAAATTCGTGATGTCCACGAGGGCGCTGATCGGCCGCAAGCCGATGCTCAGCAGCCGACGCTGCAGCCACTCCGGGCTTGGCCCGTCGCGCACGCCGCGCACGGTCCGGCCCAGGACCCAGGGACACGCTTCCGGCATGTCGATGGCCCACGACACCATGCTGTCGCCGTGGCCCGGCACCGCCGTTGGCGCCCAGGGCTTCAAGGTGCCGAGCCCTGCCGCCGCCAGATCGCGCGCCACGCCCCGCACCGACAACGCATCGCCGCGGTTGGGCGTCACGGCGATCTCGATCACGGGATCGTCGAGCCCAGCCCAAGCTGCGTATGGCGTTCCAACCGGCGCGTCGTCCGGCAACTCGACGATGCCCGCATGGTCCTCGCCCAGCCCCATCTCGCGCAGGCTCAGCAGCATGCCGGCGCTCTCGACGCCGCGAATTTCGCCGATTTTCAGCACGGCGCCAGTCGCCGGGATGACGCTGCCGGGCGGGGCGAACACCGCGCGCATGCCCGTCCGCGCATTCGGCGCGCCGCACACGACGGACACGATTTCGAGGCCGGTATCCACCCGGCACGCCCGCAGGCGATCGGCGTTCGGGTGCGGCGCCGCCTCGACCACGTGCGCAATCCGGAACGCCGCCAGCGACGCGCCTGGGTCCTCGACCCCTTCCAGCTCCAGCCCGATCGCCGTCAGCCGGCCAGTGATGGCGTCCAGCCCAGCTTCGGTGTTCAGATGCGTGCGCAGCCAGCTCAGCGAGAACTTCATGGCGCGATGCCCTCGTGCAGCGCCACGGGCGCCAGCGGGCTCGATCCGTAATGCGTGAGCCAGCGCAGGTCGCTTTCGTAGAACGGCCGCAGGTCGGGGATGCCGTGCTTCAGCATTGTCACGCGCTCCACCCCCATGCCGAAGGCGAAGCCCTGCCACTCCCGCGGGTCCAGCCCGCAATTCGCCAGCACGCGCGGCTGCACCATGCCGCTGCCGAGGATCTCCAGCCAATCGCCGCCCCCACCGAGCTCCCCGGTGCGCCGGTTCCAGCCGATATCGACCTCCATGCTGGGCTCGGTGAACGGGAAGTAGCTGCTGCGGAACCGCACCGGCAGGGTGGCGAGGCCGAAGAACGCGCGCAGGAAGTCGATCAGGCAGCCTTTCAGGTGGCCGAGCGTGATGTCGCGGTCGATCACCAGCCCCTCGCACTGGTGGAACATCGGGCTGTGCGTCGCGTCGTGATCGGCGCGGTAGGTGCGGCCCGGCGCGATCACCCGCAGCGGCGGCGGCGTCTGCAGCATCGAGATGATCTGCACGTCGCTGGTCTGCGTGCGCAGCAGCAAAGGCCGGCCGTCGCGGGTGCCCGGCAGATAGAACGTGTCGTGGTCGGCACGCGCCGGGTGATGCGCCGGAATGTTCAGCGCGCTGAAATTGAACCAGTCGGTCTGCACGTCCAGCCCTTCGCCGACCGTGAAACCCATGGCGCCGAAGATCGCCGCCATCTCCTCCATCGTGCGGCTGATCGGGTGGATCAGGCCGTGCGGCGGCAGTGGCGGGGCGAGCGACACGTCCATCCGCTCCTGCGCCAGCCGCTCGTCCAGCGCCGCCGCGTCCAGCGTCACGCGCCGGGCCTCGATCAGCGCGGCCAGCTCGTCCTTCAATACGTTGAGCTGCGCCCCGCGCTCCCGCCGCTGATCTGGTGCGACCTTGCCCAGCTCCTTCAGCAGGCCGGTGAGCCGACCCTGCTTGCCCAGCACGCCGACCCGCACGGCGTCCCACGCCCGCAGGTCCTGGGCAGCGGCCAGGTCGGCCGCGGTCTCGGTGCGCAGAGTGTCGAGGTCGTGTGTCATGGCTGATGTCCGAAAAAGCACCAAAAAAGGGCCGCCCGGTTGGGGGCAGCCCTTTCTAGCGTGTCCTGTCGCCCGGCGTTACTCCGCAGCTGCGGGGGCCGGCTCGGCGTGCGTGTTAGCGGCTTCGGCGATAACGGCCTGCACCTGCTTCACGACCTCGGAGAACGCGGCCGGGTCGTCATATGCGATGGCGGCCAGCACCTTGCGGTCCATCTCGATCCCCGACGCCTTCAGCCCGGCGATGAACCGGCTGTAGGTGATGCCGTGCTCGCGCACCGCCGCGTTGATCCGCTGGATCCACAGGCCGCGGAAATCCCGTTTCTTCTGCCGGCGGTCGCGATAGGCGTATTGCAGCGACTTCTCGAGCCGCTGCAGCGCGATGCGGTAGTTCGTGGAGCTCCGGCCGACGAAGCCCTTGCTGGCTTTGAGGACCTTCTTGTGCCGGGCGTGGGTAGTAACGCCCCGTTTGACGCGTGCCATGTGCGCTGTCCCTTACGCGAGGCCGTACGGGGCCCACTGCTTGACGGTGAGCCCGTCAGCATGGGTGAGCGTCTGGCTGCCGCGGTTGCTGCGCTTCATCTTCTGCGAGCGGTTGATGAGGCCATGGCGCTTCTTGCCGGGTCCGGCGAGCACCTTGCCGGTGGCGGTGATCTTGAAGCGCTTCTTTACGGAGCTCTTCGTCTTCAGCTTGGGCATTTGGGTCTCCTTGGCTGGACCTGCGGCGACCCGGTGGTCTCCGAACAGGCGTCGCGGCCGGGCATGCCCATTCCAGGCCCGGCGCGCAAACGAAGCGCGGGGTTTAGCGGGATGGGGGAGGGGATGCAACAGGGTGGCGTTTAGTCGGCGCGGTCAGTCGCCGAGATCGGGCTCCTTGCCCTCGTTCATCACGGCGTACAGCCGGTCCATCTCCGCGTCGAACTCGGCCCACAGCGCCGCGCCCTCGGCTGGCGGCAGCGCGTCCTTGCGTTTTGGCTCTTGCAATCCGCTCCTGTGCTATGCGGCATCTCTGCAGCCCCGAGCGACGTGGGCCACCACTGTCTTTTGGCACGGCTTGGAAGTGTTAGGATGAACTGGGCGAAGAATAGAAATCTGAAGGTCGGTGGAGTACATCTGACGGCTGATGTTCTAGTCTAGAGACCGCTATACATAAACGTCTCTACGTGAAAGCTGTTAGACATGTCGGCTAGACCAAGGATAATCGGTAGACTGACTTCACTGGCGCATGCTTTTGTCCATGCTATAATTCCTCGGTATGTGGATCCTCTCGAACAGCGACAGCTTTTCGAACAAGTAGGAATTAATTCTACCGAATGTGTCTATTGCGGCGCCTTCGCTACAGACAGTGACCATTTTCGTGGCCTCGTAAAGGGTGGACGGCCATCGGGACATTTCCACACTTCAGACAATCTCGTTCCTTCCTGTGGCCCTTGCAATCAATCTAAAGGCGCCGCGGATTGGCGTGAGTGGATGAATGGAAACGCGCCTGGCTCTACCTACGCGAAAAAGCGTTCGAGACGTTGCCCAACGAATCGAGCGACTTTCCATCTTCGAAGCGAAGTCGAAAAGACTGGTAAGCTCAACGGCCATTCTTCGTGAGGCTGCAGGCGCGGAGTTGTGGGATGCCTATTGGGATAAACTCGATCAGATCCGAGGCAAACTGCATGACGCCGATAAAGACGCGGAAGTCATTCGCTTACGATTAGATGCTGCATTCATAAAAGCCAAAACATCGAACTCAGACCTATTTGACGATGGCGAGCCGCTCTCTCGCTGACCGAAGAGCAGCACATCCTGGTCAAACGCCGCGCCATCCGCGCCGCCCTGGTCGCCGACGGCATAGCCGCCGAGACGGAGTTCCTGGTGGACGCGCTCTTGCCGCCCTAAAACACCCACCCGCCCAGCCGCTTCAACCCCGCCGCCCAAACCCCACCTCCCCCACATGGGCCGCCAACACCGAGTCAGCCGCCAGACCGACGTACGCCACACCGAAAACGACCCAATCCGCTGCGCCCTCTGCAGCCGCCCCATCCCACCGCAAGCCCGCTCCTCCCTGCATCACCTCACCCCAAAGCTAAAAGGCGGCGCGCAGCTCGGCACCGTGCGGCTGCACCAGATCTGCCACTCCGCCATCCACGCCCGCTACACCGAGGCCGAAATTGCCCGGCATCTCGCCGACCCGGCCGCCCTCCGCGACGACCCGGAGCTGGCGCGCTTCGTCGCCTGGGTGCGCACCAAGCCCGACGACTTCCACGCGCCGACCCGCCGGGCGCGGCAGCGCACCGCGAAGTGGAAATAGCCGCCCCGCCATGACGCCGCGCCGCGCCCGCGCTATATGCCCATCCCAGCATGACCCGCTTCATCAAAGCCCACGGCGCCGGCAACGACTTCGTCATCATCGACGAGCGCAGCCGCCCGCTCGACCTCTCCGCCGAGACCGTCCGCGCCCTGGCCGACCGCCGCACCGGCATCGGCTGCGACCAGTTCATCACGCTGCATCCGCCGCCGCCCAACACCGACGCCGACCTCGTGATGCGCATCCGCAACCCCGACGGCTCCGAGGCCGGGGCGTGCGGCAACGCCACCCGCTGCGTCGCCGAGCTGCTGTTCGAGGAGAACGGCCGTCCCTACCAGGTCATCCGCACTGTCGCCGGCGACCTGCCGGCCGAACGCCTGGCCGACGGCCGTCAGCGCGTGGACATGGGCCCGGCCCGCCTCGGCTGGGCCGACGTGCCGCTGGCCCGCGCCATGGACACGCTGCATCTGCCGCTGCCCGGGGACCCCGCCGCCTGCAGCATGGGCAACCCGCACGCCACCCTGTTCGTCCCGGACCTTGCCGACGTTGCCATCACGACCCTCGGCCCGGCGCTGGAGCACGACGCACTGTTTCCCGACCGCGCCAACATCGGCTTCGTCCAGGTCTTGGCACCCGACCGCCTCCGCCTGCGGGTGTGGGAACGCGGCGCCGGGCTGACTCTTGCATGCGGCTCCGGCGCCTGCGCCGCGCTGGTCAACGCGCACCGCCGCGGACTCACGGAGCGCCGCGCTACGGTGCTGATGGACGGCGGCGCGCTCGACATCGAATGGACCCAGGCCGGCCGCGTGCTGATGGCCGGCCCCGCCGTCACCAGCTTCCGCGGTACTATAGAGCTATGAGTGTAGAGGTCCTCACCTTCGGCTGCCGCCTCAACACCTACGAGAGCGCCGTCATTCAAGATCTGGCCGCCGGGCAAAGCGACACCATCGTCGTCAACACCTGCGCCGTCACCGCGGAGGCCGAGCGCCAGTGCCGCAAGGCCATCCGCCGCGCCCATCGCGACCGGCCCGATGCCCGCATCGTCGTCACCGGCTGCGCCGTGCAGCTCGACCCCGCCGCCTGGGCCGCACTCCCCGGCGTGGACCGCGTGCTGGGCAACGTCGAGAAGCTGCGGCGCGAAAGTTGGCGGGACAACGCGCCCGCCTGCGTCTCCGACATCATGGCGGTCCGAAGGGACGCGCCGCATCTCGTCACCGGCTTCGACGGCCGCGCCCGGGCGTTCGTCGAAATCCAGCAGGGCTGCGACCACCGCTGCACGTTCTGCATCATCCCATTCGCCCGCGGCCCCAGCCGCAGCGTGCCGCTTGGCGGCATCGCGCAGCAGGTCCGCGCCCTGGTTGCCGCCGGCTATTTCGAAGTTGTGCTGACCGGCGTCGATATTTCGTCCTATGGCGCGGACCTGCCGGGCGCGCCGTCCCTCGGCGCCATGGTGCGCCAGTTGTTGGCCCTGGTGCCCGAGCTGCCCCGCCTCCGCCTCTCATCGCTCGACCCCGCCGCCATCGACGCGGAATTGTGGGAGCTCATCGCCGATGAGCCTCGCCTGATGCCGCATCTGCATCTGTCGATCCAGGCCGGCGCCGACCTAATTTTGAAGCGGATGCGACGGCGGCACAGCCGGGCAGGGGCGCTGGCAGCGATCGACCGCGCCCGCATGCTCCGCCCCGGCATCGCCATCGGCGCCGACCTGATCGCCGGCTTCCCCACCGAGACGGAGGCGCTGTTCCAGGAAACCCTCGCCTTCGTGGATGAGGCCGCACTGCCCTACCTCCATGTTTTCACCTACAGCGAACGGCCCGGCACCCCCGCCGCCCGCATGCCCACTGTCCCCGAAGCGCTCCGCCGTGAGCGCGCCGCCCGGCTCCGCGCCGCCGCGGTTCCGCACGCGCACGCCTTCCACACGGCGCTGCTGGGCCGCATGGTGCAAGTCGTCGCCGAACGCGGCGGCGGCGGCCATACCGAGCACTTCGCCCCCATCCGGCTCGCGCAATCGCCCACGCCCGGCGCCTTGTTGGAGGTCTGCGTCACTGCCGCCGACGCAACCGGGCTCCATACCTCCGGCTTGTAACCGTATCTAAGCAATAAGCAGGAACACCCGCATGGCGCTCGGCTTCTTCTCCCGCCTCAAGGAAGGCCTGACCCGCAGCACGCAAAAGCTGACGACCGGCATCACCACCGTCTTCACCCGACGCAAGCTCGACGACGCGGCGCTGGAGGAGCTGGAGGAGCTGCTGATCGCCGCCGACCTCGGCCCAGCGGCGGCCTCGCACATCATCGAAGAGTTCCGCCGCAGCAAGTTCGGCAAGGACGTGACGGACGAGGAGGTCAAGCAGTCCCTCGCCGAGGAGATCGCCGCGATCCTGGCGCCCGTCGCGCAGCCGCTGGTGATCGACCGCGCGCTGCGCCCGCATGTCGTGCTGGTCGTCGGCGTGAACGGCACGGGCAAGACCACGACGATCGGCAAGCTCGCGCTGCAGTATCAGCAGCAAGGCCTCCGCCCTATTTTGGTCGCCGGCGACACGTTTCGGGCCGCCGCCGTCGAGCAGCTGCAGGTGTGGGGCAGCCGCACCGGCGCCGTGGTGGTCAGCGGCCCGCCCAATGCGGACGCCGCCGGGCTTGCCTACGACGCGCTGACCCGTGCCCGCAACGAGGGCGCCGACGTGCTGCTGATCGACACCGCCGGGCGCCTGCACAACAAGGCCGCGCTGATGGAGGAGCTGGCGAAGATCATCCGCGTGCTGCAAAAACAGGACCCGACCGCGCCGCACTCGGTGCTGCTGGTGCTGGACGCCACCACGGGGCAGAACGCCATCGAGCAGGTGCGGGTGTTCAGCGACCTGGTGGCGGTGACGGGCCTCGTGGTGACGAAGCTGGACGGCAGCGCCCGCGGCGGCATCGTGGTGGCGCTGGCCCAGGCATTTGGCCTTCCGGTGCACGCGGTCGGCGTAGGCGAGCAGGCCGGCGACCTGCGCCCGTTCGAGGCGATGGACTTCGCCCGCGGCCTGGTCGGCGCCAGTTGACGGACGACGAGCTCGCCGAGCTGATCCGGGACTGCCCGACGCTCTATCACATGGCCGAACGCGGCAGCTGGCCGTCGATCCGCGAGCACGGGCTGTTGAGCACGTCGGCCCTGCTGGACCTGTATGGCGTGCACGGTCCCGAACGCGACGCGATCGAAGGCCGGCGCCGGCCCGCGGGCGTGCGGCTCGGGCTCCCGGCGCTGGGCGATATCGTCATCCGCGATCAGCAGCCGATGGACGACGCCGGGCTGCGCAAGTGCCTGCTGGACGGCTTGTCGCCGGAAGACTGGTACCGGCTGCTGAACCGCAAGGTTTTTTTCTGGATGACGCGCGCGCGGCTGGACCGCCTGCTCAACGCCAGGCCCTACCGGAACGCCGAGCACGATGTCCTTGAACTCGACACGGCGGCGCTGGTGGCGGCCTGCCGTGGAACCATCACCTTTTCGCCCATCAATAGCGGCGCGACCCGGCCGTTTCCGGCCCCGAGAGGCCGCGCGACGTTCCTGCCCATCGCCGAATATCCCTACGCTCAGTGGCGATCGAAGCGCCCGCGGGGTGAGCGGGTTGTCGAGCTGGCCGTCGATCGCTGCGTGCCCGATATGGCCCGGTTCGTGCGGCGGGTGACTACGATGCGGGGTGGGTAGGGCGGCGGTATTGGGTCGAGTTTCGGGACCGCCGTCGGATGATTTCGTCTGCGGATTAGAAAAAGCTAGACTGACAACATCAGGTGCGTCATTCTAAGGTCGTAATAAGACTGGATTCGACGCGATGGCAAAAATGCTCTCCGACCGGATTACCCGGCTCGCCATGCCCGTTGTCGCAGGATGCGTGGCCTCACTCGCGGTTGGGATCAGCCCGGCGCGAGCCGACGCCTTCCAAGTCAGCTTCGAAGCCGCCGGAGTTCAGAATGCGAGCAGGGCCGCCCTGTGCGCAAACACCGGCACGGGAACCTGTACGACCGGGGTTGAAAGCTTTGATGCGCGCACTTCAAACGCCAGCTTCACGACAAACTTTGGAACCGGCAGTACGATCACTGGCGCCTACACCAGCGTCCCGATCAACGTGGCAGACCAGTATGGCGGGGCAGGCGGCACTGGCAAATACTTGGCCGCGAACTCCGGCGCGCCCTACAGTGTGGCGCTGACCACGACACTCGCCACAGGCATCAACTACTTCGGCTTCTGGCTGTCGGCGCTGGACACGGGCAACCAAGTCGCCTTCTACAAAAGCAACGTGCTGCTTTATAGCTTCACGCCGGCCAACCTGATCACTGCGCTGGGCGCGTGCAGCGCCGCGAACGCATACTGCGGCAACCCGAATTCTGCAGCGCCGAGAACCAACAACACTCAGCTTTATGCCTTCGTGAACTTCCTCGACACAAATGGTACTTTCGACAGCGTTCGTTTCCAGGAGAACCCAGCGCGAGGCAGCTACGAGTCGGACAACCACACCGTCGGGTTCGCTACGACTTCAAGCGGCACGATTGTGCCCGTGCCTGAGCCGGCATCCCTGGCATTGTTGGCGCTCGCCCTGGCGGGCTTCAGCGTGGGCCGTCGCAGGCCAGCCGGTGACGCGAACGCCTGAGCGTCATCCCGTGCAACCGGATTAGTCCATCCGGCGCCCGCACGAACCCTGCCCCATTCGGTCTGTTGCCGCCGAGAGACAGCCTCGGCTGTCATGCCGCCGACAACCCTGGACTGTATTGCTGCATTGCGGCAAAAGCCTTCGCATGAGCCTTCTGACCTGCACTGGCGTCACGCTGCGCATGGGTGGCCGCACCCTGCTGGACGGCGCCGACCTGACCGTGGACCCCGGCCGCCGCATCGGCCTGGTCGGGCGCAACGGCGCCGGCAAATCCACGCTGCTGAAAGCCATCGCCGGCGACATCACCGTCGATGGCGGCGACATCCGCCTGTCCTCCCGCGCCCGCATGGCCCAGGTGAAACAGGAGGCGCCGTCCGGCGAGGCCACCCTGCTCGACACCGTGCTGGAGGGCGACCCCGAGCGCCTGGCCCTATTGGCCGAGGCCGCCCGCGCCGAACGCGGCGATTTGTCGCCCGACCGCGTCGCCGCGGTGTTCGAGCGCCTGCACACCATCGGCGCCGACGCCGCCCCCGCCCGCGCCGCGATCATCCTGGCCGGGCTCGGCTTCGACGCGGAGGCGCAGCTTCGCCCGCTGTCGTCGTTCTCCGGCGGCTGGCGCATGCGGGTCGCGCTCGCCACCGTGCTGTTCTCCGCCCCCGACCTGCTGCTGCTGGACGAGCCGACCAACCACCTCGACCTTGAAGCGACGCTATGGCTGGAGGGCTGGCTCGCCCGCTTTCCCGGCGCCGCCCTCGTGGTCTCGCACGACCAGGGCCTGCTGGACCGCTCGGTGCAGGCCATCGCCCACCTCGACCAGCGCAAGCTCAGCCTCACCCCTGGCGGCTACAACGAGTTCGTCCGCATCCGCACCGAGCACGCCATGCAGCAGGCCCGCGCCGCCGAGCGCATCACCGCCCAGCGCGCCCACA
>JANXVC010000386.1 GCA_025351925.1 Rhodospirillales bacterium
CGCGCCTACAAGACCAAGCTGCGCGCGCTGCGCGGCATCCCAGCCGCGGTACGAACTGTGCTGGAGGCGCTGCCGGCCGCGACGCATCCGATGGACGTGATGCGCACGGCGGTGAGCGCGTTGGGCTGCGTGCTGCCGGAGAAGGACGAGCACAACCAGGCCGGCGCACGCGACATCGCCGACCGGCTGATGGCGAGCCTCGGTTCGGCCTTGCTGTATTGGCACCACTGGACGCAGAACGGCCGCCGCATCGAAGTCGAGACCGACGACGACAGCATCGGCGGGCACTTCCTGCATCTGCTGCACGGCAGGCCCTGTGATCCCGAATGGGAGCGGGCAATGCACACCTCGCTGATTTTGTATGCGGAGCACGAGTTCAACGCGAGCACGTTCGCCGCCCGCGTCGTGGCCGGCACCGGGTCGGACATGTACTCCGCCATCACCGCCGGCATCGGCGCGCTGCGCGGCCCGAAACACGGCGGCGCCAACGAGGTCGCGTTGCAGATCCAGCAGAACTATACCTCACCGGAGTTGGCCGAGGCCGACATCCGCCGGCGCATTGCGGCCAAGGAGGTGGTGATCGGCTTTGGCCACCCAGTTTACACGACCGCCGATCCCCGGAACGTCGTCATCAAGCAGGTAGCCCGGCGTCTCAGCGAAGCGTCCGGCAGCATGACCAGCTTCGCGGTCGCTGAACGGATCGAGTCTGTAATGATGGAGACAAAGCGCATGTTCGCGAACCTCGATTGGTTCAGCGCGGTGTCCTACCACCAGATGGGCGTGCCTACGGCGATGTTCACTCCGCTTTTCGTTATCGCGCGCACCAGCGGATGGGCGGCGCACGCGATCGAGCAACGGGTGGACAATAAGATTATCCGTCCGGCGGCGAACTACGTCGGTCCGGAGAACCTGGCGTTTGTGCCGATCTCCCAGCGGTAGGTCACGGTCTATTGCGGCCTAAATCGCGCTAATTGCGTCGAAATATTTCAAGGAATGCTGGTTTTCATTGACAGGAGCCATACCGCCGCGTGAGGTCATTCCGGTTGGTACGTCAACGATTCGTGCGGCATCGAGCCGCAAATCACCGTGCCCCGCGATGCGCGTGATGTAACTCCGTCAAGGAAGGCTTTCCGAATGAACGACGACGACATGACAAGGCGCCCGCGGGCGCAGGCGATGGCAGTACGTGCCCTGGCCAAGACGGCGAAAGCTGCGCCGAAAACGGCGAAACCGGTCGCTGCGAAGCCGACCGTGGCCGCTAAGGCAGCGCCTGCAAAAGCTCCGGCAAAGTCGGCTGCCGCGCCGAAGGCAATAAAGCCCGCGGCCAAGAAGGCCGCCGCTCCCAAGGCTGCGGCAGCAAAGGTTGCTGCGCCCGAAACCAAGGCTGTGGCCGCCAAGACCATGAAGGCGGCAAAAAGTCCGGCCGAGCGCAGCGCCGCTGCCAAGACCTTGAGCGCCGCCAGCCCTGCGACCAAGAAAAAGTCAAAGGCTGCCGGCGTGGCTCCTTAGCGGCTGCGACCCCCGCCGCGGGTCTCACGCCCAACCAGTTGCCGCCACGCCTGAGAGCAGTTCAGACGTGGCGGCTTCACGCGATCCGAAGCAACTTCAGGTCATTTCGTGAGCGTTGCGCCAACCGAACGGACCTTATTCTTCGGTATAGCGCTGCTCGACCCAGGGGTCGCCACGGTTGTGGTAGCCGCGAACCTCCCAGAAACCCGGCCGGTCATCAGTGCGGAATTCGATCCGCTGCAGCCACTTAGCACTCTTCCAGAGATACAGATGCGGGACGACCAGCCTTAGCGGGCCGCCATGCACCGGCGCAAGCGGCGCACCATTCCAGCCATGCGCCAGCAACGCATCGTGTGCGGCAAAATCATCGAGTGTCAGATTAGTGGTATAGCCGTCATAGCTCTGCAGCACGACGAAACGCGCGTCCGGCTTGGGCATAACGGCCTCCAGCAGGTCCCGGGTCAAAACACCGTCCCAAGTGTTGTCATAGCGCGACCAGGTCGTGACGCAGTGGATGTCGGATACCGCCCGGCTTTGCGGGAGCGCCTGGAAGCCCATCCAATCCCAGACCACCGGCCGCTCTACCGCGCCGTGCACATCAAGCCGCCAACACGCGGCCGGCACCTCGGGGTGCATGCCCAAGTCCAGTACTGGCCAGTCAGTCACCAAATGCTGGCCCGGCGGCAGCCGTTCGCTCTCGGGCCGCGCGGTCCGGCCTGTGAGAAACCGGCCCTCCTGCGCCCAGCGCTGCTTCGTCGTGGTGAGCTTGGTCGGCGCGCCCGTGCCTGCGTCCTCGTTCATGCGGCGACGCGGTCCAGGGACAGCGCCGCATGAGCCTCGGCCAGGATCTCATAGGATCGCCGGCGCGCCGCGTGATCCCAAATAGCAGAAGCAACCATCAGTTCGTCAGCGCCGGTCTGCTCGAGGAACTCCACTAGGCCCCGACGCACCGTCTCCGGTCCGCCAACGATCGAACAGCGCAGCATGCCGCCCGCCTGCGCCTTTTCGGCAGGCGACCAGTAGGTCTCGATATCGTCGATCGGCGGCAGCAGCCTGCCGCGCGTGCCGCGGAACATATTGACGAAGCTTTGCTGCGCCGAGGTGAACAGCCGCCGCGCTGCCGCATCCGTATCGGCGGCGATCACGTTGACCCCCATCATGGCGTGCGGCTGATCGATCTGGCCGGGTTCAAAACGCGCGCGATAGGTCGCGAGCGCCTGCTGCAGCGCGTCGGGTGCGAAGTGCGACGCGAACGCATAGGGCAGTCCGAGCATTGCCGCGAGTTGAGCGCCGTAGGTGCTGGACCCCAAAATCCAAAGCGGCACGTTGGTGCCAGCGCCGGGGACCGCCTGTATTGCCTGGCCCGGCTGCACAGGACCCAGTAATGCCTGCAGTTCCAGCACATCTTGCGGGAATTCATCGGCGCTCATCGCATTTCGCCGCAACGCACGAAGGGTGCGCTGATCGGTGCCCGGCGCACGGCCGAGCCCCAGGTCGATCCGGCCAGGATACAGCGACTCCAGAGTGCCGAACTGCTCAGCGATCACCATCGGCGAGTGGTTCGGCAGCATCACCCCGCCGGAGCCGACGCGGATCGTACTGGTGCCGCCGGCGACGAAGCCGATGACCACCGCGGTCGCTGCGCTGGCGATGCCGACCATGTTGTGATGTTCGGCCAGCCAATAGCGGCGGTAGCCCAGGCGCTCGGCATGCTGCGCCAGATCACGCGCATTGCGCAAAGCGTCGCCCGGCGTCGAGCCTTGCGGCACCGGGGCCAGGTCCAATACCGAAAGCGCTGGGAATGAGATTGCAGGCATGCAGAGGCTCCTTATTTTTAGGCGTCGTTCCGTCAAGATCAGCATTCGAGCGGGACGGTGCAACCCTTCCAGTTCCAGGCGCTTGCGCCGACCTATCGCTCCACCATATCTACGTCCAAATATTGTGACGATGTGGGGGCTGGTTTGATGAGCTTCGTTTCCCGGCCGCTTTCTCATCGATGACCCTACCGGACCTCGCCCAGCGCCATAATACCGTGGCATGGCGCCATGGTGCGACAGCCGCGGCTGACCGCATGGTGCCGGAGGAGACGGCGATCGCCTTCTCCTACAACCGGATCGGCCACGCGGTGATGATGGCGACGCCCGGCGACCTTAAAGATTTTGCCATCGGATTCAGCGTCACCGAGGGGATTGTATCGGCAGCGTCCGAGATAGAGGAGCTCGAGATCGTGCCGGCGACGCATGGCATCGAACTGCGCATGTGGATCTCGGCGTCCGCGATGCAGGCGGTCGAGGCCCGGCGGCGGCAGAT
>JANXVC010000418.1 GCA_025351925.1 Rhodospirillales bacterium
CACCGTGGCCGGATCAAGCCCTTGGAGGATGTAGCGGACAGCAGTGTGCGCGGGCGCCCGCTTCCAGTTCAGACCAAACGCCGTGTTCAGCCTGCGACGATGGACAGCGATGAAGGTGACGACGCCACGATACGAGTTGCAGCCGGTCACGATGGCAAGGATGGCGAACAGCAGCACGTGGGGCAGCTTGTAGAGTTGTCCCTGCGCCCGGCGTGAATCAGGAACGTCCGCCAGCACATCCAACAACGGTGAGAACACAGCCACGGCAACCTCCGACCCAGTTGCCGCCGCAAAAGTCAGACAATGGCCGGCTCGGGAATCCCCTTTGCGATCAGGCGCCGCACTTCGTCCATCAGGTGTTGCAGGGCGGCCTCAGTGACGGCAAGACGACAGCGTTGAACAGCCCTGGCCTTGAGGCGTTGTCAGGTTGACAGGGTTCGCCCAAGCGTCAGCGTGGTGCGTAGATTGGCATTGAAGCTCTGGAAAAGTCTTGAACATTTGCGACTGTTTAGCATTACCCTTGGTCAAGCGTAGTTGATAAGAGTTCGCGATTAATGATCGAATCGTGTTCGTTGCGGTATGAAAGATGCCGTTTCCAGCCCCAAATGCCCTTCAAGCGCTCGCTAAACCATTGAAATTGCTTATTCCGATCCATGCACCACGCCAGCGTCGGCTCAAGGGATGGCGGCGCGAGGTGGCGCACACGCTGGTGTTTGGACCGGCTGCCATAGACGAGTAGGCATCCGTCGCCCTCCCAGCCCCACTGCAATTCATCATCGCGGTAGGGACGCCCATTGCTGAGCGCCCCCCGCACAGATCCGTACGTGCGGATTGCCCGCATACGGCTCTTACCTCGGGTGTTTGACGGCGAAGCGTTCACGCGGCCACGGGTGAAGGATTCTGGGTTTGGGGAGCCAGTCGGCAGCGAGCTTCTCTATCCTCTTCCAAGTCGAGCCGTCTTTCTGGCTGCGCCGCTGTAGGGTGCGCAGCCAGAGCCGGCGGATGTGGTAGTGGAACACCGTGAGGGCGCGACTATTCGTCGGCACCGCATGGTAGTTGAAGTAGCCACTGACGACCCGCCTCAGCCACTCCCCCTGAAGGGGTATTGCCTGATGGCGTCGCCGTCGCAGTTCCTCCTGGATTTCCTGTAGCTTTGCCCGCATGCGGTCGCCTCGGGATTTCCTTTGTAGCAGGAAACCGCCGTTGCGGGATTTGCCGCAGATGAACGTGAAGCCCAGAAAATTGAAGGTTTCCGGCTTGCCCAGCTCCCGCCGCTCGCGTCTGGCCGCCGCGTGGCGGCCGAACTCGATCAGGCGGGTCTTGTCCGGATGAAGCGATAGCGCAAACTCCTCAAACCTCGTCTGCATTGCATCGAGGAACCGACGGGCGTCGTCCTCGTGCTCGAAACCTGCGACCACATCGTCCGCGTAGCGGACGATAATCATGTCGCCGGTAGCCTCGCGCCGTCGCCAGCGGTCGGCCCAGAGATCGAGGACGTAGTGCAGGTAGACATTGGCAAGCAGCGGTGAAATCACCGATCCTTGCCCGGTCCCCCTGTCACTGAGCGTCACCGCCCCATCTTCGAGCACACCCGCCTTCAGCCATTTCTGGACGAGGCGGATGATGCGTGGGTCGCCGATCCGGTGTTCCAGGAAACGGATGAGCCATTGCTGGTCCACCGAGTCAAAGAACGAGCGGATATCAGCGTCCAGAATATAGTTCACCTTTCGGCTGCCGATCCCGACGTCCAAGGCATCCAGCGCATCGTGTGGTCCGCGTCCGGGTCGAAACCCATAGGAGAACCCGAGGAAGTCTTCCTCGTAGATCGCGTTCAGCACCAGCACCGTCGCGCCCTGGACGATCTTGTCTTCCAGGGCGGCAATCGCCAGCGGCCGCTGTTTCCCATCCGCCTTCGGTATATACGTCCGGCGTGAGGGTTGCGGGCGGTATGCTCCCCGATGGACCCGTGCGTGCAGGTCCGCGAGCCGAGGCTCAAGCTCTGCCTCGTAGTCTCGCCATGTCAGCCCATCCACCCCTGGTGCGGCCTTGCGTTGGAGCGCGAGGAACGCGATGCGGAGTAGATCGACATCGATGTGGTGGAGGAGCGCGGTGAACCGTTCCTTCTTCCTTGTCCGTGCTGCTTGCCGTACGCGTGCCAGCGCCTGGGTCACGCTTTCCCGGTTCTGCGCCCGGCGCGTGTTGTGCTGACCCGCGTTCCCCTTGGTCCCAACCCTTCGCTCCACCGGCTCCGCCACCGGTTGCCCGGCTTTGTTCACTGGCTTCATCGCTACTACGATCGGGTCTGACTTCTCATGCCCGTTCATCGACGGCTACGGCTCCTCGCCTTCCCGTCGCGGACCGGCGCAGTCATCGACTGCCCGGCCGGGCCTGAGATCTCCCAGGTTCCGACGCGTTCCTTTTGTGCGTGATAGGGTCTCAGACCTCGGCAGAGCGCCAGCGCCTCGCATAGCGGCGCCGGACATGTTGCCTTCGACGTTACGTACCGTCTCGGCCTCTGCGGTTTTAGCCTTTCGCGGCTCAATAGCCCACCCCACACAATCGCTGTGTACGCTTCGCCGCGGTCGTCACCTTCCGCGCCGCAACACTCGCTACCAGGCGGGCGCTACCCCTTACCTGCACCGGTCTTCCACCGGCTGGACCGCGCCAGCTTCGCCTGGCGCACACGTAACGCTGCTCAGGCGATCTCGGCGGTGACGCCGACATCGCGAGGCGGCCTGCCGCGGCGCTTTGGCAGGGGGGCGACCGGAGGCGGATGGATGAGGGCTTTGGAGCGGATGTGCTCTGGCACGAGATCGGCGTGTTGCCGCAGGCGGTAGCTGGCGCCCTCGATTTGCACGACGACAGCGTGGTGCAAAAGCCTGTCCAGCAAGGCG
>JANXVC010000489.1 GCA_025351925.1 Rhodospirillales bacterium
GCAACCTCCCATCTTGAGGAAAACCGGCATTACACCCTGATGCGCTCGATCTCATCAAGGCTCATCTCATCGTGCCGGCGGTCATAAAGCTGCGTCGTGCGCGTGCTGGCATGGTTCGCCATGGCGGCCGCCTTTTCCAGCGTTCCGCCGTTCTTCAGGTAAGCCGTGATCCCCGTCGCCCGGAAGCTGTGATTGCCCACCTTGGTCGCGATGCCTGCCGCGGCGGCGCGGCGGCTGATCATCGCGTAGGCGTTGGCCTGGGGCAGCGGCGTGCGGGTGAGCAGCGCCGTGCCACGGCCGATCGTGCGGAACAACGGCCCCTTGCTGTCATCCATGATCTCGGTCCGCTCCAGGTAGGCGGTCAGATATTCCTCAAGGCTGTGATGGCACGGCATAGCGTGGGCCTTCCCGCCCTTCTCGCGCAGCCGCACCCACAGCCGGCAGTTTTGCGTGAACACGTCCTCGACCCTCATAGCAAGTGCAGCCCCAATACGGGCGAAGCTGTAGATCATGAGCGCGATCAGCGCCCGGTCGCGCAGCCCGATCGGTGTGGTGACATCGATGCTGTCGAGCAGCGTCCGGGCCTCGGCCGGGTCCAGCACCGGCGTCTTGCCCTTGCGGACGCTGTGCGCCGGTCCGCGCACCGAGGCCGCGGGGTTGAGCGGCACCACCTGGCCCATGACCAGCCAGTCGAAGAGGTGGCGGATGGCGGCGAGCTGCTGCTTCACCGTCGGTGCGGAACGCTCCCGTGTGCGGCCCTCGATCCAGGCCGCCACATGCAGCGGTTGCACGGCGGCGATCGACGGCACCGCATGGTCCTCGCACCAGGCCAGGAAATCCCCCACGGCGCGGGCATAGGCGCGGCGGGTGTGCGGGTTGCGGAGGGTGGAGGCGAAAAACTCCAGGAAGCGCGTGGCGGCCCGGTCGCCGGCCGCGGCGATGATTACCGGCAGCGTGGACGGACGGCGGAGGGCAAGGTTGCTCATGGGCTACGTCGTCTCCCGGCGAATGCGATCCTCGGCGAGCAGCGCGTCAAGGAGGGCGACCGGGTAGCGGAAGTTGGTGGCGCGCAGGCGCGCGAACGCCGCCTCCAGGTCGACCAGGTCACGCTGCGCCGCCCGGTCGAGCAGGCCGATGGTGCCCAGGACGGCAAGGCCTTTGGCCAGCCCCGCCACTACACCGGCACGGTCGTCCATCAGCACTGCGTCGGCGCCCGTTGAAAGCGCGAGGGCGATCGCGGCCCGCTCGCCGGGATCAAGCTCTGCGAGCGCCGGGTCCGTAACATCAGGTCCAGGCTGCACCGTGAGCCAGGACGGTGGTGCGGTGATCCAAGTGCGAACCGGCACGGGCGTCTGCGGTTGGTCGAGTTCGGCTTTCACCTCGGGCGGGATCAGCACATGGCCCATGAGCTTGGGGAGGATGTCGATCTCACCGATCAGCACGAGATAGCGCAGCGGCCCGCTATCCGCGACGACCGTCCGCACGTGGTCAGACCCCGAGGCGGTCGAGGGTCTCCCGCTCGCGCCGCAAATCCTCCATCGTGTAGGCGTGGAACACGCCGCGTTCTTTGAGGAAGCCGTCCAGCTCGTAGCGCGTCTCGAAGCCGAGCATGCGGCGGAGCTCGGACTCCGTCAGGCGCTCGGCCTGGTACTCGGAGATACCGAACGCCTCCAGCGCACGGCGTGCGACGGCGCCGGCTTCGCCGAGATGCTCGGCCACGTCATCGGGAATGGGCAGAACAAGGTTCATGCTGCGGTGACGCTATCAGAGAGCGTCGCGAAAAGGCAAGCCACAACATATGATAAAGGACATTATCATATATAATATGGGCCACGGCACTACCTCACTTGGTCGACGACCCGGGTGATAGCTTTGATCACGATCTCGGCGTGCCGTGCGACCACGGGATCAGCATGTGTGAGCAGCATGTCGGCCGAGAGCAGCGCAGGGGTCAGCATGTTGCGCACCTTATACTGCAACAGCTCGGCTTCCCCCATCAACCCGGCGGACTGATCCGACGACTGAGTTATAACGGAATCAGGAACGCCTCGGACTGGAAAGTTGGTCATGGGTCAGTAGCCTCCGATGCCGAAAAGCTACGAACTCGTTGTGCAACTTTAATAGCACCTTACGGCTCGAATGATGCGAAGTTTCTCATAATCCACACAACATTTATGCGGGGACAAAATAATTTGACAAACCGACAGAGCGCTCCATATCGATAGCTTGCTGAGCGCGCCGATGTGGGTCTGACCGTTTTCGTGCTCAGGTTTACATAGGTTGCCAAACGCACGAGCCGAGCCGTACTCGGCATGGCTCGGCAGCTCAGTCCGTTTTTAAAGCGAAGACTGCAAACATCTCATTATCCGTAAACTTATTGTCTATATTTTCGTAGATCAAAGTACTCTAGAATAAATTCTCTACTGGAAGTAGAACGATTACGTAGCAAGATGGAATTTCAGTCAGTGATGGATAATGAAAGCGCATCACATGTTTTGATGCTGACGGCAAAGATTGTCTCAGCCCATGTTTCCAACAACAAAGTGACGCTCGACGGATTGCCATCGCTGATCCAGGACGTCCACAATTTACTCGTGACGGCTGGCGATCATGACATCGAGCCCGTCGTGCATACCCCGGCTGTGCCGGCCAAAAAGTCGATTTTTCCTGACTTCATCATTTGCCTGGAAGACGGGAAAAAGCTGAAGATGCTCAAACGGCACCTGCGAACCTCTTATAACCTGACGCCTGATCAGTACAGAGCCAAGTGGGGCTTGCCAAACAACTACCCCATGGTGGCCCCTAATTACGGCCGTTTCCGTTCTAATATGGCGAAAAGCCTCGGCCTGGGACGAACGGCAGTTGTGGAAACTGCTGTGCCAGCGACGCCAACTCGTCGGGCAAGAGGCTCAAGCCGATGATCGTCAATTATGGAAAGTCGGGGGAAGTGCCGCGGCAGTCCCGGTGCAGTCGCCGAGGGCAGGCGGACGCGAGGGTGGTGCAGGGACTAGGCCGCGGGTAGTCAAGGCGCCGCGTACGGGGCAGGATAGGGCGGGCGAATACTTTCCAGGGTCGTTGCAGCAGAAGATCGGCTAGGCCACGGTGCATCCCAGATGACACATCCCATGGGATGTGCCAAACTGCCAGCGTGAGGCGGGTGGTGCTGGACAGCTCGGTCGTGATTTCGGGCTTCCGCAGCCGGCGCGGCGCGTCATACAGGCTGCTCGATCTTGTGGCTGGCCGCCAACTCGTGCTGCTCGCCACGCCGGCGTTGTTCCTGGAGTATGAGGACGTGCTGAAGCGGCCGGAACAGCGCGAGGTCTCGGGCCTGACCTTGGCGCAGGTGGACACGGCGCTTGCCGCGCTTGCCGCCGCGATGGAGCCAGTCGAGGTGCATTTTGCCTGGCGGCCCCAGCTTGCCGATCCCGACGACGAGATGGTGCTGGATGCCGCGGTGAACGGGCGGGCCGATGCGCTGGTCACGCACAACCTGGCCGACTTTGCCCATGCCGCGCCGCGCTTCGGCTTGGCCCTGTTGCGACCGGGAGAACTGCTGGAAAGGATGAAGCGATGAGCAAGGCAACTTACCCTCTCAAGCTGCCGGCTTCCATTAAGGCCGCCGCGGCGCGGCTGGCCAAGGAGGACGGCGTGTCGCTCAACCAGTGGATCGCGTCGGCAGTGGCGCAGAAGGTAGGCGCCGTCGAGACCGCGGCCGAGTTCTTCCGCCGCCGTGCGGGCGATGCCCGGCCGGAGGACCTACGCGCCGTGCTCGCCTCGGTGTCGGACCGCCCGCCCGACCCAGGCGACGAGCTGCCACCCGGCCTGTGACCGGGCCGGCACGCAAGGCGTCCCTAGCAATTCTCTGGTGATGTTCTGAGTTCGAAGCGATAGCACCGCCAGTGAAACTGTGCCACTGTCCCCGGGGGCGCCACCGGTGGCGCCCCCGGGGGCAGCA
>JANXVC010000004.1 GCA_025351925.1 Rhodospirillales bacterium
AACCGGCTCAAGATGCTGAAACGGACCATGTATGGCCGAGCCGGCTTCCCGCTGCTCCGCGCCCGCGTCCTACACGCCGCATGATAGCGCAACGACAGCACGGGAAGTGCGGGAGAACCAGCATTCACCGGCCGGCTAGACGCCGAGCGGCTGACGGCTGTGGGCCTGGCGCTCGGAGGCGCCGCTGGCACGCGTCTTGGCAGCAAGCTCGGGCTGGCCGCAAGCCGCAACACCCTGCTGCGCCTAGTCCGGCAGGCGCCGTTGCCCACCATGCCGACGCCGTCCGTCCTTGGCGTGGATGACTGGGCGCTGCGCAAGCGGCAGAGCTACGGCACCGTGCTGATCGACCTCGATCGGGGCCGGCCGGTGGCGCTGCTGCCGGACCGGGAGGCGCCGACGCTGGCGGCTTGGCTGCGCGAGCACCCTGGCGTTGAGGTGATCTCGCGCGACCGAGGCGGTGCCTATGCCAAGGGCGCCCGCGACGGTGCTCCTGCGGCTGTCCAGGTCGCTGACCGCTTTCACCTGCTGCAGAACCTGGCGGAAACGCTGGAATTGGTGTTCACCGCGCACGCCAAAGACCTGCATGCGGCCGAGCAGGGGCGCCGTCAAACCGTGGCTGCCGAGAATGTCACATATCCCGTACCGCCCAGCAAGCCGCCGCCAGGTGTCCAGGAGCTGGCGGCAGGGCGCCGGGAACAGCGCATCGCAACGCACGGGCAGGTCTGGCACCTGCGCGGCCAGGGATGGACGGCGGAGGCGATCGCTCGTCACCTGGGCATCGGCCGCGCGAGCGTGTTCCGCACCCTGCGCCACGAGGTGCTCCCGGAACGCGAGCGCCGTGCCGACGCCGGGCGCAGCCTGCTCGACCCGTGGCAGGACGCCGTGCTCGGCCACTGGAACAGTGGCCGTCGGGACGGCCGTGGACTGTTCCGCGAGCTGCGGCGGCAGGGTTACCGGGGCAGCTACGCCACCCTTTCCCGCTACCTCCACCGCCTGCGGCGTGCGCAGGGCGGCGTGCCGGAACGTGAACGGCCCTGGCAGTCCCCGCCAGTGCTGGCCGCAGCGCCGCGGCGGGTGCTGACGCCGCGCACGGCAACCTGGCTTGTGCTGCGCCGGGCGGACAAGCGGAGCACGGAAGACCAGATGCTGCTGGCCGACGTCCGTCGCCAGGCGCCCAACTTGGAGGAGGCGGTCGGGCTTGCCGAGGCGTTCACGGCCCTGGTGCGCGACCGCGCGCCCGACCGCCTTGATCCTTGGCTGAAACGCGCAGCCGACGGCGCCGTCCAGCAGATGCAGCGCTTCGCCAAGCGCTTGTCGGCCGACTACGACGCCGTGCGTGCAGCCCTGACGCTGACCTGGAGCAACGGACCCGTCGAGGGACAGATCAACCGGCTCAAAACGCTCAAGCGCCAGATGTATGGCCGGGCCAACCTCGACCTGCTCGAACGCAGGTTTCTGCTCGCAGCTTGATCATCGAGAGTGGCCAAGAACCGCTGGGTGCGGCACCGGCGCACGCTGATCGAGACCCGGACGGCGGTGCGCAACCGGGTGCTGAAGCTGCTGGAGGGTGTCAACATCAAGCTGTCCGGCGTGGCCAGCGACGTGTTCGGCGTCTCTGGCATGGCCATACTGGGAGCGCTCGCCGTGGGCACGACCAACGCCGCCGAGATGGCCGGCCTGGCACGCGGTCGGATGCGGAGTAAGCATGCCGCTCTCGAAGCCGCACTCAACGGGCGCATGCGCGAACACCAGTGCTTCCTGCTCGGCATGCAGCTCCGCACCCTAGAAACCATCAGCCGCGACCTCGACGCACTCGATGTTCGCATCGAAGCCCAACTCGAGCCCTTCCAGGCGCAGCACCGGCTGCTGACGCAGATCCCCGGCGTGGACTGGGTCACGGCCGCCGCGATCATCGCCGGGATCGGCACCGACATGGACGTGTTCGCCACGGCACGGCGCTTGGCCGCATGGGCCGGGGTCGCTCCGGGCAACTACGAGAGTGCGGGCAAGCCGAAGGGCGCGGGCACGCGCCGGGGCAACGTGTTCCTCAAGTCAGCGCTGTTCGCTGCCGCCGTCTCTGCAGTTCGGACCAAGGGCAGCTACTACCGCGACAAGTACAACCGCCTGCGCGCCCGCCGTGGCCCGGTGTGGGCGATCATGGCCATCGCGCACAAGCTGCTCATCGCCGCGTTCCCCATGCTGAGCACAGGCGAGGCCTTCCGAGATCTTGGCGAGAGCTATCTTGACCAAGTCGCCCGCAAGCGCTCCACCGCCAAGCTGGTCCAGCGCCTGAGCAAACTGGGATACGATGTCATGCTTGTTCCAAAGGCAGCGTAGCCCCAGTCAGGTGGCCCGTCCGATCCATTTCCGTAGCAGCAGCATCACTGTTGGGAACGGGCTGAGTGGGCCAGCTATGGCACGGCAGCAGGTGCGCGACGAACCAGACGCTTGAGCGTGGCCACTTGCCGGAAGAACTCGTGTCGCGACTGGACCGGGCTTCCGAGCAGGGCGGCGTCGGCTGGCGCGTTCGAGATAACGCCGACCTGCGCGCCGATCTGTGCCCTCATCCGATGTGCAGGTGGCCGGCTATGGCTGCTTGGCCGCCGACCTGGGGGTCCGGTAGCAACGGAACCGAAAGTTCGATCAAGCTGGCGAACCGGCCAGGCTGCAAGGCGGGCAGGTCCGTATCCGACACTTTTCGGACCTGTCGAGCCCTGAGGAACGTCTGGAAACCACACTATCCCGCGCTAGTCCGGTGGGGGCTGCTCTACCGCAGCAAGCGTTCCTTAAAAGCTGTTGCTTTGAAGAAGGTGTAGCAGAATGTCCCGTCCGGCTCCGCCGTCCGGTGCAAGGCGTCAATGCCGGCGTCGAAGTCCCGGGCATTCGTCAACCCGGCCTGGATCGCCTCCTCCCGCACGCCGGCCACCATGGCTGTGAAAGTATGCCGAATGAAGCCGCTGACCAGCTCGGGCCGGCTGGCATCCACATAGACCGGACGGGGCGAGATACAGGGCTCACCGAAGTCCGCCGCTGCAAGCAGCGGGTAGAGGCGTCGGCCGATCT
>JANXVC010000008.1 GCA_025351925.1 Rhodospirillales bacterium
AATCTACGAAATATGCCAAACCAACGACCCCAAACCAATAGCCCGACCCAATAATCCAGCCCAAAACATCATCAAACCCATAACCATACAGGCCAAACTATGCCAAAACTCAACCACCAAAGCCTAACCATCAGCCACTACGCCAATCCCATACAAGACCCGCGCAGCCCAAGAGACGCCGCCAACATATCCCTTCCAGTCCGATTCAACGCCTCAATGAACACAGCCCATGCCCCAACCCACTCAGGCCACGACACACGCCAAACACCGGAACAGCCAACCACCCCAAATCCATAGGGCCAGTCAACGCTCCGATGCGAAAACCCGTATCACACAACGGGAGAGAGAAACTATACCAACACACGACAAACCGTCAAGACTCAATCATGCGCCAGTGCTCGGGAAATAAACCGCAAATTAGGAAACGTCAAGCGGGGAGAGGTAGAAATTCCGCTTAGGCAATAATCAATCTCCGGCACGCCGCAGTCTCACGCTGACGAACGAAACGGAGCCTACAGCTCCTTCTCATCAGTCTCCGGCTCCACCTCAATGTCCCCGCTGATCGCGTCCGCGTCGTCCTCAAGGTCCGAGGCGTCCTCCAGCACGTCCTCCTCAGCCTCCTCCTCAGCGGTCTCAATCTCCACGTCCGCATCTTCCAGCCCCGGCGCCGGCACCTTCTTGACGCGCTTTTCCTCAACCACGTTACCGCCCGTCCGCCGGGCACGCGGCTGCTCGATCGGCTGTTCAGTACCGCATTTCGGACAGACGGCCGGAGTTTTGGTCAGATCGTAAAAGCGCGTGGCGCAGGCGACGCAGACGCGTTTCATGCCGAGTTCAGGCTTCGCCATCAGGTCCCTCAATTTCACTCGCCACACGGAATGGCAAAGGGCGCGGCCCATGCCATCGCTGACGCGCGCTGTCAAACCCCGTTGCACCATGCTAACCGGCACCACACCGTGCTCAGAGAACCCTGCGTGAGCCACACCCCATCAATCCTAACCTCGACCCGACCAGCGCAGCCGCTGTCTGGAAGCGTCTGTGTGCCGGGCGATCGGCAAATCAGCCACCACGCGCTGTTGCTCGCCGGGCAGGCGGTGGGAGAGAGCGAGATCATCGGGATGTTGGAGGACGAAGGCACATTGCGCATGGCAGCCGCGATGCGGACTCTTGGCGCCGAGATCGCACGGGACGGACCCGGCATTTGGCGCATAGCAGGACGCGGCGTTGGTGGATTACGCGAGCCCACGGACACATTGAATATCGGCGGCTCCGGCACCGCGGCACGGCTGCTCTGCGGCGTCCTCGCCGGTCATGACCTGTTTGCCGTCGTGACCGGGAACGACAGACAGCGCCGCTGCTCGATGCGCCCGATGACGGAGCTGCTAAAGCTCTGCGGAGCGCAGTTCCAGGGTCCCGCGGATGGACGACTGCCGTTGGTCATTCAGGGCGCACGGGATGCGTTGCCGATCGAGCACCGGCTGCCGGCCGCGTCCGCGTCGATGAAATCGTCTCTCTTGCTGGCTGGCCTGAATGCGCCCGGCTGGACCCGCATTGAGGAGCCGGAACCAACGCACGACCACGCCGAGCGGATGCTGCGGCATTTCGGTGCAGAAATCCTAGTCGAACCAGCAGGCGCCGGCCGTCGCACGAGCCTGATGGGCCAGCCGGAGCTGCATGCGGCGAACTTATTGGTGCCCGGCGATCCATCCTTGGCGGCCTTCCCCCTGGTCGCAGCGCTGATCGTGCCGGGCTCGGCCATAACGATCCGCGGCGTCGGCCTGAACCCACGGCGCATCGGACTGTTCGACACCCTGCGGGACATGGGTGCGCGTTTGGACATCACCCGGCAGCGCCTGGAGGCAGGCGAACCAGTGGGCGATGTGACCGCGACCTACACTGGCCTTTGCGGCACGAAGGTCTCGGCGGAGCGTGCCGGGGGTATGATCGACGACTACCCGATCCTGGCCGTCGCGGCCGCGTGTGCCACCGGCACGACCCGCATACGCGCCTGTTCAGAGTTAAGACTGACAATGGGCGACCGCCTGTCGTCTATAGCAGCAATGCTGACATTGAATGGGATCAAGGTGGAGATCGACGGTGGCGATTTGGTGGTGCATGGCGACGGCGCCCCACCGGCCGGCGGCGGCCGGATCGAAACCCCGATGGGCCGCTCGCTTGGAATAAGCGCGCTGATCCTGGGACTCGCGGCCGTAATCCCAGTGGAGGTCAACGACGGCACGGCCATCGACAGCGGTTTTCCAGACTTCGTACCGTTGATGCACGGTTTGGGCGCCTCCATCACATGACCCTAGTCATCGCCATCGACGGCCCGGCCGCCGCTGGCAAAGGCACGCTGGCCCGGCGGCTCGCGCTTGCGCTCGGCCTCGCCTATCTCGACACCGGTCTTCTCTACCGGGTGGTTGGGCGTCGCGTATTGGATGCCGGGGCGGCACCGTCGGACCCGGCAGCGGCCGAAACCGCTGCCCATGCGCTGGTTGTCACTGATCTCGCGCGGACCGACCTGCGCGGCCCAGAAGCAGACCAGGCGTCGAGCCTTGTTGCCAAGGTGCCGGGCGTCCGTGCGGCGCTGCTGGCGTTCCAGCGCGGCTTCGCCAGTAAGGGCGCGGTGCTCGATGGGCGCGACATCGGCACCGTCGTGGTGCCAAATGCCACGGTTAAGCTTTTCGTCACGGCTGACCTCTCGGCACGGGCGCGCCGGCGGTGGCTGGAACTGCAGGGCCGCGGTATCGCCGCCTCGCTCGCGCAGGTTGAGGCCGAACTGCAGGCCCGGGATGCGCGAGATGCAGCGCGCGAAGCTGCGCCGTTGCGAGCGGCGGCCGACGCTGTGGTGCTGGACACGACCACGCTCGATGCCGACGCGGCCTTCGCGCGCGGGCTTGAAATCGTGCAGAGTCGGGTTGGTTTTGCTTGACTTCGCCCGTGCAATCCGTATTCCTGCGCACCACTTAAAGTCGAAGGCCCAGCCATCTGGCACGGGCCTATTGTCGTTTTTCTTATCCAGTCCGCATCGCGGGCTAGACGTTCCCCGATCCTACCGGGACGGAGCGCGCATTCGATGATCCCGGCCAAGCCGGTTTCATGCACAGGAATCAATCTTACACATGGCATCAACCGCCACTGCTCTTCTCGACCGCCCGTCCCACGGTGACATGGGCGAGGATTTCGCCTCGCTGCTCGATGAATCGATGGGCCGCGAGGCTGGGTTTGAAGGCTCGGTCGTCACTGGCCGCGTCGTACGCCTTACCGAAGAATACGCCATCGTCGATGTCGGCCTAAAGAGCGAAGGTCGGGTCGCGCTCAAGGAATTCGCACTGCCGGGCCAGAAGCCCGAGGTGAAACCCGGCGACAACATCGAGCTATATGTCGAGCGTTACGAGGACCGGGACGGGGCCATCGTGCTGTCGCGCGAAAAGGCGCGGCGCGAGGAGGCCTGGACCAACCTCGAAAAATCGTTTGAAGCGCAGGTGCGGGTGAACGGCACGATCTACGGTCGGGTCAAGGGCGGCTTTACCGTGGACCTCGGCGGCGCCGTGGCGTTCTTGCCCGGCAGCCAGGTCGATATCCGTCCGGTACGCGACGTCGGGCCGCTGATGGGTACGCCGCAGCCGTTTCAAATCCTGAAGATGGACCGCGCCCGAGGCAACATCGTCGTCAGCCGCCGCGCCGTGCTGGAGGAGACGCGCGCCGAGCAGCGCAGCGAGCTGATCCAGGGGCTGAAGGAGGGCATGATCCTCGACGGCGTCGTGAAGAATATCACCGATTACGGCGCGTTCGTGGACCTAGGCGGCGTCGATGGTCTGTTGCACGTGACCGACATCGCCTGGCGCCGGATCAACCATCCGAGCGAGGCGCTGCAGATCGGTCAGCCGGTCCGCGTGCAGGTAATCCGCTTCAACAGCGAGACGCAGCGCATCAGTCTCGGCATGAAGCAGCTCGAGGCCGATCCATGGGAGGGTGTGGCGGCGAAGTATCCGCCGAGCGCCAAGTTCTCCGGCCGTGTCACCAACATCACCGATTACGGCGCCTTCGTGGAGCTGGAGCCCGGCGTCGAGGGCCTGGTGCACGTGTCTGAGATGAGCTGGACCAAGAAGAACGTGCATCCCGGCAAGATCGTCGCGACCAGTCAAGAGGTCGATGTGATGGTGCTGGACGTGGACAGCAGCAAGCGGCGCA
>JANXVC010000061.1 GCA_025351925.1 Rhodospirillales bacterium
GGGCGGCGTAGCGCAGGCCCTGGGCGCCGTGCTGCATGAGGCGCTGCGGATCGGCGACGACGGCGCGGTCAGCAATCCGGCCTTTCGCCAGTACCACATCCCCACCTGGGCCGACCTGCCGCGGACCGAGGTGCTGTTCGCCGACACGTCGGACGCCTTCGGGCCGATGGGCGCCAAGTCCATGAGCGAAAGCCCGTTCAACCCGGTCGGCCCGGCGATGGCCAATGCGCTGGCGGACGCGACCGGCGTGCGCTTCACCGCCCCGCCCTTCACCGCAGATCGAGTCTGGGCGACGCTCAACCCAGCAGCTGGATAAGCATAGCGGCTGCTTCCTGACTGGCACGCGCCGTGCTTCTCAATCGTGTGTGATGCAGGCATGTTGCCGCAATACGGAGAATAGCGAGCATGGATCTTGTGAACAGGCGTCTGCCGCGCCGCCTCGTGCTCCAGGCAGGTGGTCTGGTCGCGGCTGGGTCGTTGATCCGCCCAGCGCAGGCAGCGGGCTTCGCCGCCGTGAAACCCGAGCAGGCGGTGATCGGCTTCGGCCATGTCGGGCCGATCTCCGACGAGGGCTGGACCGCGTCGCACCACCAGGGCCTGCTCGCGGTCAAGCAGGCCTACCCGCAGGCGAAGTTCCTTGAGGTCGAGAGCATCCCCTACTCCGCCGACGCCACCCGCACCTTCCGGCAGTTCGTGGCGCAGGGCGCGCACCTCGTGTTCGTGACCTCGGAATACGGCGACCTACTGCACGGCGTGTCCGACCGCGCCACCGACACCGCCTGGCTGGAGTGCAACGGCCATTCGGCCGCGTCCAACCGCAGCTGGTACTACGTGAAGCACTGGCTCCCGTCCTACGTCGCGGGCGTCGCGGCTGGGCTGATGAGCAAGTCGGGCAAGCTCGGCTATGTCGGCTCGATGCCGGTACCGACCGTGTATTGCGGCGTGAACGCGTTCCTCATGGGCGCGCGCTCGGTGAAGCCGGAAGCGACGATGCAGGTCATCGTCATCAACTCCTGGTTCGACCCGCAGGCGGCGGCGCAGGCCGGCACGGCGCTGATCGACAACGGCTGCGACGTGCTGTTCGGCGTGATGGACGAGGCGGCGTATCTGCAGGTGGCCGAGAAGCGCGGGGTGCCGGCGGTGATGTGGAACACCGACGTGCGCCGCTATGGCCCAAAATCCTACATCAGCTCCATCGTGCTCGACTGGACCAAGTTCTACGTCGCGCAAACGAAGGCGCGGCTGGAGGGCAGCTGGACGCCGGGTCAGCCGGTGCTGCTGAGCATGGGCGATGGCGTGGACCGCGACGCCTGGGGCGACAGCGTGCCCGGCCCCGTCAGGGCGCAGGCGGACGCGGTGCGGACCCGGATGCTGGCCGGCTACACCCCATTCGTCGGCGAGATCAAGGACGCCGGCGGCCGGGTCCGCGTGCCCGCTGGCAAGACGATGACGGATCTGGAGCTATACGGCTGGAACTGGCCGATCGAGGGCGTGTCCGGGCTGCGTGGCGCCTGACGCGGGCATGTCCGGCGCCGTTGTCGAGCTGGTCGGGATCACCAAGAGCTTTCCCGGCCTGATCGCCAACGACGCCATCGACCTCGACCTGCGGCCTGGCGAGATCCACGCGCTGCTGGGGGAGAACGGCGCCGGCAAATCGACGCTGATGAACGTGCTGACCGGCATCTACCAGCCGGACGCCGGGCGCATCTTCATGCAAGGCGTGCCCGTGCGCTTCGCCTCGCCCAAGGATGCGGTCGCCGCCGGCATCGGCATGGTGCACCAGCACTTCAAGCTGATCCGCGCCTTCACCGTCGCCGAGAACGTCCACCTCGGCTGGCAGGACACGCCGTTCCGCACCTCGGCTGGGTTGCTGGAGGGGCGCACCCGCGCGCTGGCGGAGCGGTTCGGCCTCGCGGTCCGGCCGGAGGCGCGGGTCGAGGACCTGTCGGCCGGGGAGCAGCAGCGGGTGGAGATCCTGCGCGTATTGGCGCGCGGCGCCCGCGTATTGATTCTGGACGAGCCGACCGCGGTGCTGACGCCGGGGGAGGCGGCGGCGCTGGTGCGGGCGCTGCGCGGCTTCGTGGCATTGGGCTACGCCGTCATCTTCATCAGCCACAAGCTCGACGAGGTGCTGGAGGTCGCCGACCGCATCACCGTGCTGCGCGCCGGCCGCAAGGTCGCGACCCTGCCGGCGGCCGAGTGCGACCAGGCCCGGCTGGCGACGCTGATGGTGGGGCGCGAGCTCGGCGCAGGGCAGCGGCACAGTGCCGGCAAGCGCCAGCTTGGCCCCATCGTGCTGCAGCTTGCCGGCGTGTCGGCCAACGACGAGCGCGGCGTGCAGGCGCTGGCCGACGTGGACCTGGCGGTGCGTGGCGGGGAGATCGTCGGCGTGGCGGGCGTCGCGGGCAATGGCCAGCGCGAGCTGTCGGAGGTGCTGACCGGCCTGCGCCCGGTGACCGAGGGCCAGGTCCGCATCGGCGGGCAGATCATGCATCACGCCAACCCGGCCGAGTTTCTCGCCGCCGGCATCGGCCATATCCCGGAGGACCGTCTGCGCAGCGGCCTGGCGCCGTCCATGAATGTCACGGACAACGCCGTGATGCGCGAGTATAGCCGCCCGCCGGTGACCCGCGGCGGCCTGTTTAGTCCGGGCGCTGCGATGACGCTGGCGCGGCACATCGTCGCCGACGCGCAGGTGCTGGTGCCCAACATGCGCGCTCCTGTGCGTAACCTATCTGGCGGCAACCAGCAGCGGCTGGTAGCGCGGCGGGAAATGCGCGTCGCTGGCCAGGCGCTCGTTGCGGTTTATCCAACCCGCGGCCTGGATATCGGCGCCATCGACACAATGCTGCGCAGCATCGCCGAGATGCGCGACCGCGGCGTGGGTGTGCTGTTGGTATCGGAGGAGCTCGACGAGCTGCTGGGCATCGCCGACCGGGTGGCGGTGCTGTTCCAAGGGCGCATCATGGGCGTGTTTCCCACAGCCGAGGCGGAGCCGGAGCGCATTGGCCTGCTGATGGGCGGCCGGGCGGAGGCGGCTTGATCCGGCTGCAGCGCGTTTCGACCGTCGGGCCCTGGATCGTGGTGGCGGCGCGCGTCCTCTCGGTCGCGGCGGCGCTGCTGGTGGGCGGGGCGGCGTTCGCCGTTGCTGGCTACGACGTGCCCATGCTGGCTGGCAGCGTGGTGCGCGGCTCGTTCGACAGCCTGTTCGGGCTGGAGGATTTGGGACTGCTGTTCTCGCCGCTCATCCTCACCGGCCTTGCGGCGGCGGTGGCGCTGCGCATCGGGCTGTGGAACATCGGCGGCGAGGGCCAGTTCTACGCAGGAGCCATCGCCGCCACGCTGACTGGCCTGAACCTGCACGGCCCAACCCCGGTCATGCTGCCGCTCCTAGCGCTGGCGGGCTTTGCCGGCGGGGCTGCCTGGGTGCTGGTGCCGGCGCTGGCGCGCGCGTTCCTGGCCATCGACGAGATCATCACCACGCTGCTGCTCAACTTCGTCGCGGTGCTGCTGGTGAACTACCTTTGCACCGGCCCGCTGCGGGACCCCGCCCAGGCCGTGACCTCCGCCAGCGCGCGCATTCCTTATGAGCTGCCGCCGCTGCTGGACGACCTGCATTGGGGGCTGGGCGGGTCGGTCGCGCTCGTTAGCGTCATGGCGGTGCTGTTCGCCCGCACGCGCT
The DNA here is from genome assembly GCA_025351925.1 of Rhodospirillales bacterium. Taxonomy (GTDB): domain Bacteria; phylum Pseudomonadota; class Alphaproteobacteria; order Acetobacterales; family Acetobacteraceae; genus CAHJXG01. The sequence continues at coordinate 3,683 of JANXVC010000061.1, forward strand.
GGGGCTACGAGGTCCGGCTGTCCGGCGCCAACCGGCACGCGGCGCGCTACGCCGGCATTCCGGTACGGCGGCGGCTGATTCAAGTATTGCTGCTGTCGGGCGGGCTGGCCGGGGTGGCTGGAATGCTGGAGGTGGTCGGGACCGTGCACCGCCTGCAGGGCGGCATTTCCAACAACTACGGCTACCTCGGCATCATGGTCGCGGTGCTGGCCGGGGGCGTGCCGTTTGCGGTGCTGCCGGCGGCGCTGCTGATGGCGGTGATCCTGAATGCCGGCACGGTGCTGCAGGCCTACGGCGTGTCCAACTACGAGGTGCTGGCGTTGACTGGCCTCGTGCTGCTGTTCACTGCCATGGGCGAGCGCATCGCCTACTACCGGCTGTCCCGCCCCATGCGAGCATGATCGATCTGCTGACCGGCGTGCTGTCCACCGCCTTGCTGGCGGGCGGCGTGCTGGTGCTGGGGGCGCTCGGCGAGGTGCTGGCCGAGCGTGTGGGCGTGTTCAATCTGGGCCTTGAGGGCCTATTCGCGCTCGGCGGCGTCACCGCCATCATCGCCGTGGCGCACGGTGCCAACCCGCTGGCGGGACTGCTGGCCGCCATCGTCGTCGGCGGGGCGTTCGGCATGGTGTTCGCGGGTGCCGTGGTGGTGCTGCGGGCGAACCAAACGCTGTGCGGCCTGGCGCTGACCATCGCCGGGTCGGGCCTCGCTTCGGCGGCCGGGCGCGGCTATTCCGGTCAGCCGGCGCGGGCGGTGTTCGCTGGCGTCGCGATCCCCGGCCTGTCCGAGCTGCCGGTGCTGGGGCGGGCGGTGTTCTCGCAGAACCCGCTGGTCTATGTCATCTGGATCGTGCTGCCGCTCGCGCTGCACTGGCTGCTGTATCGCACCCGGCACGGCATGAACCTGCGCGCGGTCGGCGAGAACCCGGCGGCGGCGGACGCGGCAGGCGTGAAGGTCGGGCTGCTGCGCTTCGGCTACGTCGTGGCCGGCGCCGCCTTCGCCGGGGCAGCGGGCGGCTATCTTACATTGGCGTTCGTGCCGTCCTGGTCGGACGGCATCACCGGCGGGCGTGGCTGGATTGCGGTGGCGCTGGTGATCTTCGCCGGGTTCCGTCCGCTGAATGCGACGCTGGGCGCGTTTATGTTTGGGGTTATCACCGCCCTGGGCTTCGTGGGCCAGGCGCGCAACTGGCCGGTGCCGCCGGCTGTCCTGTCGATGCTGCCGTATCTCGGCACCATCGCCTGCATGATCGTCCCGGCGCTGCTGGCCGGCCGCACGGGACAGCGGCTGATGGCACCCGCAGCGCTCGGCGTGCCTTATTTCCGTGACGAGCGTTGAGCGGTGGCCCTCATGCTGGCCGCGACGAACGACGCCCACGACGCCGCACAGCCCCACTAGCCGCCGCCGCCGCGTCCGGCTACGCAGCCGCATGCACGACGCCATTCCCACTCTTATTCCCCGCGCCGCCCTGGTTACCGGCGGCGCACGGCGCCTAGGCGGCGCGATCGCGCTGGCGCTGGCCGACGCCGGGTTCGACGTCGCTATCCATTGCCGCAACAGCGGCACCGAGGCCGAGGCGCTGGCGGCGCAGGTCCAATCCCGCGGCGTCCGCGCGACGGTCGTGCACGCGGATCTCGGCAACGAAGCCGCCGTGCACGGCCTGCTGCCCGCCGCCGCCGCGGCGCTCGGCCCGGTCGGCGTGCTGATCAACAACGCCAGCACGTTCGAGCGCGACGAGTGGGACGACGCGACACGCAGCAGTTGGGACGCGCACATGGAGCCCAACCTGCGCGCGCCGTTCGTGCTGATGCAGGCCATGGCCCGCGCCCTGCCGGAGGCGGCGAGCGGTGCCGTCATCAACCTGATCGACCAGCGGGTCTGGTCGCTGACGCCGCATTTCGTCTCCTACACCGTCTCCAAGACGGCGCTATGGGCGTTGACGCAGCAGATGGCGCTGGCGCTGGCGCCGCGCATCCGGGTCAACGCCGTCGGGCCCGGCCCGGCCCTGCCAAGCCCCCGGCAGACCGCGGAGCAGTTCGCCCGCCAGTGCGCCTCCGTCCCACTGCGCCACGGCACCAGCGCGGCCGAGGTCGCCAGCGCCGTGCTCGCCATCCTCTCGCTGCCGTCGATGACCGGGCAGATGATCGCGCTCGACGGCGGCCAGCACATGCAGTGGCAGTCGGGTGCCAGCGGGGTCGAAGAATGAACATCATCGCCGGGCCGGGCGTGCGCCACGTGTTCCTGCGTGACTTGGTGCTGCAGGCCAGTATCGGCTGGTATCCGCACGAGCACGGCATCCCGCAGCGCGTCCGGATCAATGTCGATCTAGGCGTCGAGGAGGACACCGACACCTCCGACCACCTGAAACGCGTCGTCAGCTATGAGACCGTGGCGACGGCGATCAGGACGATCGTTGCGGCCGGGCATGTGAAGCTGGTCGAGACGCTTGCCGAGCGGATCGTTGACGCCTGCTTGATTGATCCGAGGGTGCAGTTTGCACACGTTATGGTTGAAAAGCTCGATGTTTTCCCTGACGCTGCCGCAGCCGGCGTGGCAATCATTCGACGCCGCAGCGACACGGTGCGGTAGTATCGGTGCGGGTGTTGTCCACGGGGCGCTGTGCATTTCCAATGATTGCAGTGACATGCGCGATAACGCATAGCGTGAGGAACAGAGCCGACCGGAAAGCCAGCTAAAACAAGTTGTTATGTTGTTTGCTCAAACTTTGGGCAATTCCTTCGAACGCCTGTAAATCCGCCTCGATACACTCTTCGTCCGCAGGCCTTCCACAGATTTGTCCACAGGTTTCGTGGATGGAAAATCTTCCTGAGAGAATGGCCGACTCGGCATGGGCACTTGAGGCCAAGAGGCTTGCGCCCCTATTGGAATCCATGCACGACGCCGATCCTTCCCTAGTCCCTCCCGGTGTGACCGAAATCGGCCAGATTTCGGCCGTCAGCACATCCCCGCCCGTCGAAGCCGGGCCGAAAGGCGTCGGCGTGATCGAGCGTGCGCTGCTGACCATGCCGCTCAGCCCCGGCGTGTACCGCATGCTGGATGCGCGCGGCGAGGCGCTGTATGTCGGCAAGGCTAAAAGCCTAAAGAAGCGCGTCTATTCCTATACCCAGCTCGCCCGGCTGAACGAGCGGCTGCGGCGCATGGTGTCGGAGACGGTCTCGATGGAGATCGTGACGACGCATACCGAGGCCGAGGCCCTGCTGCTCGAGGCCAACCTCATCAAGCGGCTGAAACCCCGGTTCAACATCGTGCTGCGGGACGATAAGAGCTATCCGTGGCTCATGCTGACCGAGGACCACGCATTCCCGCAGATCGTCAAGCACCGCGGGTCGCGGACGCGGAAGGGCAGCTATTACGGGCCGTTCGCCTCGGTGTGGTCGGTGAACCAGACGGTGAACGCCATGCAGCGCGTTTTCTTGCTGCGGTCGTGCCAGGACAGCGTGTTCGCCAACCGCAGCCGGCCATGCCTGCTGCATCAGATCCGCCGATGCTCGGCGCCCTGCGTCGGCCGGGTCAGCGCGGAGGAGTACGGGCACCTCGTCAGCCAGGCCCGCGCCTTCCTGGGCGGCAAGGCCAGCACCGTGCAGCAGGAGCTCGCGCATGAGATGGAGACGGCGGCGGAGGGCCTGGAATACGAGCGCGCGGCGGCGATCCGCGACCGCATCCGCGGCCTGACGCATGTTCAGGGCACCGCGGTCATCAACCCGGCCAGCCTGACCGACGCCGACATCATCGCCGGGCACCAGATCGGCGGGCAGACCTGCGTGCAGGTGTTCTTCATTCGCGGCGGGCGCAACAACGGCAACCGGGCGTTCTTCCCGACCCATGCCCGCGACATGGAGCTGGATGCCGTGCTGGCCGCCTTCGTCGCGCAGTTCTACGACGACAAGCCGTCGCCGGAGACCGTGCTGCTGAACCATCCGGTGCCGGAGCAGGAGCTGGTCGCCGAGGCGCTATCCCTGAAGGCTGGTCGGAAGGTCACGCTGGCGGTGCCGGTCCGCGGCGAGAAACGCGCTGTGGTGCTGCACGCCGAGACCAATGCGCGGGAAGCGCTGGAGCGCCGGCTGGCGGAGACCGCAGGGCAGGCGAAGCTGCTGGAGGGGGTCGCCGAGCTGTTCGGGCTGGCGGCGCAACCCGCCCGGATCGAATGCTACGACAACAGCCACATCATGGGCACCGCCGCCTACGGCGTGATGGTGGTGGCGGGGCCGGATGGCTTCCAGAAGAACGCCTACCGCAAATACAGCATACGCGGCCCGATCGCGCCCGGCGACGATTTCGCGATGATGCGCGAGGTGCTGGAGCGCCGGTTCGGCCGGGCGCTGAAGGAGCAGGCGGCCAGCGACGCCGGCGAGGGCGAGGCGCCGGCGCTGCCGGACCTCGTGCTGATCGACGGCGGCGCCGGGCAGCTCTCGGCGGTGCGCGGCATCATGCAGGACCTCGGAATGCACACGATCCCGCTGGTGGCGATCGCCAAAGGCCCCGACCGCGACGCCGGGCGCGAGTGGTTCCACACCGATGGCCGCGCGCCGTTCCAGCTGCCGCCGCGCGACCCGGTGCTGTACTATTTGCAGCGGGTGCGGGATGAGACGCACCGCTTCGCCATCACGACCCACCGCTCCGGCCGCAGCAAGGCGCTGGTCACCAGCGAGCTGGACGAGGTGCCAGGCGTCGGCAGCGCCCGTAAGCGCGCATTGCTGAATCATTTCGGTTCAGCCCGCGGGGTGAAGGCGGCGGGACTTGCGGATTTGGAGGCGACGCCCGGCATCAATACCGAGACAGCGCGGCGCATCTATGCGCATTTTCATCCGGGATCAGCACGGGAAGCCGGATAGGCTTCCCTGGAGACGACAAGAAAACCGGGAGAAGGCAGGCATGAACCAGCTCGACATGAAGGGCCGCACGGCCGTGGTGACCGGAGGCGCGCGGGGGATCGGCCGCGCTATCACCGAACGCATGCTGGCTTCCGGCGCCGCTGTCGCGATTTGGGACCTGGACGCGGCGGCGATGGCGCAGACCGCGGGCGAGCTGGCGACGCAGGGCAGCATCAGCACGCATGCCGTCGAACTCACGGATGAGCAAGCCGTGCGCGCCGCCGCAGAAGCGACGCTCGCTCGGCATGGCGCGATCGATATCCTGGTCAACAACGCCGGCATCACCGGCGGCAACGCGCCCACCTGGAACCTGGACGCCGCGGCGTGGCGCCGGGTTGTCGAGGTGAACCTGGTCGGGCCGTTCCTGGTATGCTCGGCGATCATCCCCGGCATGGTGGCGCGCGGCTTTGGGCGCGTGATCAACATCGCCTCGGTCGCGGGCAAGGAGGGCAACCCCAACGCCTCGCACTACAGCGCCAGCAAGGCCGGGCTGATCGCGCTGACCAAGTCGCTGGGCAAGGAGCTGGCCGGCAAGGGCGTGCTGGTCAACTGCGTCACTCCGGCCGCCGCCAAGACCGAGATCTTCGCGCAGATGTCGCCGCAGCAGATCGACTACATGCTGTCGAAGATCCCGATGGAGCGGTTCGTGGACGTGCATGAGATCGCCGCCCTGGCCTGCTGGCTAGCGACCGAGGACTGCTCGTTCAGCACCGGCGCCACCTTTGACATCAGCGGCGGGCGTGCGACCTATTGACCTCGACGCTGCAGGCGTCAATTGCCCGGCTGACCGGAACACAAAACGGCTCTAAGGTGCGTGGGCATGCTGACCGACCTACCAAATCTGCTCACGTTGTCCCGCATCGCGGCGATTCCGCTGCTGGTGGCGATCGTGGCGTTCCGCACGCCGGCTGCGGATTTCCTGGCGTGCGTCGTGTTCTCCGCCGCGGCGATCACCGACTACTTCGACGGCCGGATCGCCCGCGAGCGGCGGCAGCTGTCGGACATCGGCCGCATGCTGGACCCGATCGCCGACAAGCTGCTGGTCGGCGCCACGCTGATGCTGCTGGCCGGACAGGACCGGCTATCGGCCTGGGGCCTGTATCCCGCGATCGTCATCCTGCTGCGCGAGATCCTGGTCAGCGGCCTGCGCGAGTATCTGGCGGGCCTGCGGATCGGCTTGCCGGTCACCGCCTTGGCAAAGTGGAAGACGGGATTCCAAATGGGCGCGCTCGGCACTTTGCTGGCGGGCGATTCGTCGGCGAGGCTGCTGCATCTGCAGTTCCTGCCGGTTTCCGGGATCGGCGAGGCGATGCTGTGGGTCGCGGCTGGGCTGACGCTGTGGACCGGATGGGACTATCTGGTCGCCGGGCTGCGGCACGCGGCGGTTCCCCGGGCGGATGCAAGGGGTGCACAGGGTCCCTGAGCGTCATTTTCAAGGGCGGGCCGCAAACGAAACGCTACCGGCCTTGAGCATTTTTCAACGCACATGCACAATCTCGACGGCCCTCCGGCCGCTACAGGAGCCTCCATCCAAATGCGGCGCACCGTTACGCTCGGCCTGCTTGTCCTCCTGCCTGGTTGCACGGGGTTGGGCACGTTCCTCGACCACACCTTCACGCTGCCCGGCGAGAACCCGAACCTGCCGATGACAGACAGCGAGAACGTACGGCGCTCGCTGGGCCAAGACATTGACGTGACGCCGCTGGCGCCGGAGGCCGGAAACGTCTGGCCCGGGCCGCAAGCGCCCGACCCGACTCTCAACGACGTTCAGCAACGGCCGGGCACCGAAAATAACCGGGGGTTCGAGCCGACCACTGTGCCGGGCGCCGAGCCTGGCCTGCCGGCAGGACGGCAGCCGCGGCCCACGACGCGGGGCAGCTCGACGCCGCCGGGCTCGGTCGAGCCTGGGCTGGCGCCACTGCCGCGGACCAACGTACGGCCGCCCCCGCCGCCGCAGTCGTCGGTCCCCGGACCGGGCCCGCAAGGCCAGGTCGTGCAGACGCCGCAGGGCCCGGCGATCGACGCCGGCGGCACCAGCGGCTACCGCCAGCTTACAACGCCGCAAGGACCGGGCGCGATCATGGTGCCGAACGGCAACGGCACCAGCACGATCATCAATCCGAACGGCAGCATCCAGACCGTGCCGACGCCGCGGTGATGGCCCGCATCCTCTATTTCGCTTGGCTGCGCGAGCGGATGGGCCGCACGGAGGAGGTGTTGCCGCTGCCCTCCGGCGTCGAGACGGTGGGTGGGCTGATCGCGTTGCTGCAGCAGCGTGACGCCGCTGGCGCCGGCGCCTTCGCGCATCCGGCGATGGTGCGCGCCGCGGTGAACCAAGAGTTTGCCACACCTGGCACGCCGCTGCAGGACGGCGACGAGGTCGCGTTCTTTCCTCCGGTAACCGGCGGCTGATGGCGACGGTCCGCGTCCAAACGCCGGCATTCGACACCGGTGCGGAGCTTGCGGCGCTGTTGGCCGGGCGCACCGACGTGGGTGGCATCGGCTGTTTTGTCGGCGTCGTGCGCGGTACTGCTGGCGGGCAGCCAATCCTGAGCATGACGCTGGAGCACTACCCCGGCATGACTGAGCGCGCGCTGACCGCCATTGCGGCGGAGGCAGAGGCGCGGTGGGAGCTGCAGGGCTGCACCGTCATCCATCGCCATGGGCGGCTGCTGCCGGGCGAGCCGATCGTGCTTGTGCTGACTGCCAGCGCGCATCGGCAGGCGGCGCTGGATGCGACAGCGTTCCTGATCGATTGGCTGAAGACCCGGGCGCCGTTCTGGAAGCACGAGGAGATGGCCGAGGGCGGCCCGCGTTGGGTGGAGGCGCATAGCGGCGACGACGCAGCGGCCGCCCGGTGGGACACAATGAAGCTTTAGTTGGGAGAGCGGCGCAAGGGTTCGTTTCCCCCGCGCCGCATCCCGTATTTAGGCGGTGATCGAGCCGTTTAGGCCGGTCGGGAAGAACAGGCCGCTGCTGGCGTTTTGCGCGCCGTACACGATGTTGAGCACCTGCCGCGTCGTGCGGGAGAACACCAGGCTGTTGCTGTCGGTCGGCACGATGTTGGCGACGCCGTTGAGCAGGATGCCCTGGTCGTCGGCCGCGCCGGACAGGGCCGCGCGCACGTTCGAGATCGCCTGCACCTGCTCCGCAAACCCACGCTGCAGCAGCAGCACGCGGATCTCGGACGCGTGATAGGCCTCGACTGCGAGGATGCCGGCAGCGGCCGAGAGCACGTCCTTGCTTATCAACAAAGGCGCCGCGCCACGATAAGCAGTGACACCGACGTCTTCGAAGATGAACGAGCCCAACAGAAAAGCATCCTCGCTGGCAAACGGATCAAAGCTGTCGCCAAGACCGGCTGCCTGCGCTAGCGTGTTGAAGCTGTTGGTGAGGTCGATGCATGGCTCCGCAACCGCCTTCTCAGCAAGCACGCTGCGGATGAAGCGGACGTGGTTCAGTTCGTCGTTGGCAATTTCTTGGGCATATTGCTGGATGGCCGGGGTGTCGAAGCTGACAGCGTTGCCACCATTGACCGGGCCTTGCACCCCAAGGCCGTAGGTGTCCGAGGCATCCAGGCCCGCACCCGTCGCAGCACGGATGTAGAACTCGGCCTCGAGGTATTCCAGGTTAAGCGCGAAGTTCAGGATGGCCGCGTCGGTCATCTCAATAGCCTTGGCCGGCGTGCTACCGACAGCAACGCCGGCGAGGGCCATCGAGCCCAGCGCCAACGCGCCAAAGCTGGTTCCGCGCAGCAACCCGCGGCGTTCGAGACCAGCTTTGGGCTCGGCGATGTCGTTCGATTGATTGTCTGACATGAAGCTTGTTTCCTACTGACCAGCGGCACGTTTTTCATGACGCGGTAGTGTTACGGGCGAGCTTTCGAAGCGGATGCATCATTTATCGCTGCATGCTGAATTATTAATATTCATGACGAGGCAGTAATTTCATATGATCACTGGGTGAGTAAGCTCAGGGTGTACGGCTGCAGGGACTGCATTGTCCCATAGCGTATTTTGCTTAAAGTTCCGGCTGCGTATATTTCTGACAATTGATGTTTCGTGCAAACTGTGGCGGAACTCGGATGCATCGCAGGCCTCCAGTGCCGTGCCAACATCACGACAGGAGGGCGTGCCTAATTTTGCCTTAAAGTTTTGGCACTCCCGCCGCATGTCAGCCGTCCTTGCCGTATGCTGCGGCGCCCTATTGCTGGTCTGGCCTGCGCTGCACAACGGCTATCCGCTGCTGTTCAGCGACACCGGTGCCCTGTTGGAGATGGGGCTGGAACCGAGCATGGGCTGGGACAAGCCGTGGATCTACGGCCCGTTCCTCGCGCTGTTCCACTGGCGCACGACGCTGTGGCTGCCGCTCGCGGCGCAGGGGCTATTGGTGTCCTGGGTGCTCTGGCTCACGCAGAAAACGCTGGGCAAGACGCGGATGCGGCTGCACATCGCGCTCTGCGCCGCCCTCGCCGTCGGCAGCGCCGCGCCGTGGTTCACCGCATTGCTGATGCCCGATTTTCTGACGCCGGTTGTCGTGCTTTGCCTATTTATGCTGGGCTTCGGCCAGGACCGGCTCTCTCGCTCTGAGCTGGCCTGCGTCGCGGCCATCGGCGCCATCGCCATCGCGGCCCACCTGGCGCACCTGATCCTCGCGGCCGCCTGCCTGACTGTGCTTATGCTGCTACGATGGCGCCTCGACTGGCGCCCGGCCGTGCCGCTCGCCACTGCGCTGGCCATGCTGCTGCTGACCAACGCGGCCGGCAACGGCGTCCTGGGCATCTCGCCATACGGCTCGGTGTTCGCGCTCGCACGTCTCGTGGGAGACGGACCCGGCCGGGCCTATCTCGACCGCGTCTGCCCCGACCCCAGCCTGCGGCTATGCGCGTGGCAGGGCCGCTTGTCTGCCGACAGCGACGAGTTCCTGTGGCATCCGCAGGGTCCCATGTGGGCGGACGGCTTTGGCCCCACGCGGTTCGCGCCCGAGGCAGCGCGCCTGGTGCCAGCCATCATCGCCGCCTATCCGCTCGGCACGCTGCGGGCAGCGGCGGCGAACACGCTGCACCAACTTGTGAAAATCCGGGTCGGCGACACGCTGGTTGCGGACCACCTGGACATTGCATTGCTGCCACGCATGCGGCCGTATTTTCCGCTGGCCGAGATCGCCCGCTACCAAGCCGCCCTACAGCCACGCGGCGGGCTGCGGGACGCGGCGGCGCCATTCGCGATATTGTACGCCGCGCTGCTCATTGCCGGCGTGGCCGGCAGTGTCGGGGTCATGCTGCGCTGCTGGCGAACGGACCGTGCGCTGGCTGGGCTGGCGGCGCTGGCGCTGGCCGCCTTGCTGGCCAACGCCTTCGCCACCGGGGCGCTGTCCGGTCCGCACGACCGCTACCAGGCGCGCCTGGCCTGGCTGGTCCTGCTGGCGCCGATGGCCTACGCCGCCCGGCTGGAGACCTCGGCCGGGCTCATGCGCACGAGCCCGTCATACTCGCGCAGCAGCGCCTCAGTGATCGGGCCCGGTGTATAGAGGTGCCCGGCGATCTCCCGCACCGGCGTGACCTCGGCGGCGGTGCCGGCCAGGAACACCTCGGTCGCCCGCGGCAGCTCCTCCAGCTCGATCACCCGGTCGATCACCGTCATCTGGTGACGTCGGGCCATCGCCATGACGGTGCGGCGGGTGATGCCGTCCAGGAAGCAGTCTGGCGTCGGCGTGTGCAGGGCGCCGTCCATGACAAAGAAGATGTTGGCGCCCGTCGCCTCCGTGACGCGCCCGCGCCAGTCGAGCATCAGCGCATCGTCAAAGCCCGCCGCCTCAGCCGCGTGCTTGGAAAGGGTGCCGATCGTATAGAGGCAAGCCGCCTTGCTGGCGGTCGGCGCCGTCTCGGGATGCGGGCGCCTCCACGGCGCCATGCCGAGCCGCACACCTTTCATGCGGTCCGCGCCGAACAGGTTCGGCCAGGCCCAGCAGGCGATCGCCAGGTGGATTTTGGTCTGCTGGGCGGAGACGGAGAGCTGCTCGGTGCCGCGCCAGGCAATCGGGCGGACATAGGCGTCAACCAGGTTGTTCGCCGCCAGCACCTCGCGGCAAGCCGCGTCGATCTGCTCTGCCGAATAGGGGATCTCGAAACCGAGGATGCGGCCGGAGGCGATCAGCCGCTCGGTGTGCTCGCGCAGCTTGAAGATATTGCCAAGATACGATCTTTCGCCCTCAAATACGCCGCTAGCGTAGTGCAGGCCGTGCGACAGGACGTGCAGCTTCGCGTCGCGCCACGGCACGAGCGCACCGTCCATCCAGATCAGGCCATCGCGGTCATCGAAAGGAACTAGCGCCATGTCCGCTCTCCACAGTAATATTGTTGCCCCAGCAAGCCCAACGGTATAATCCAGGTTTGGGTAAGTCAACAAACCTGTCGTATGATCTGTGTATGCATGAGGAATGCCTGCCATGCCCGAAACGCGCCCCGCCGTAAGTGGCGGCCTTGATCCGCGCGGTCCCGCCGGGTCCAACCTGCTGTTCCTGCGCGAGGAGCAGATGCGCCTGGCGCAGGACATGCTGTTCTTCGCCTACCGCGATTTCACCGGGGCGGCGGACGTGATCCTGGACGAGCTCGGCCTGGGCCGCGCCCATCACCGCGCGCTGCACTTCATCGGCCGCACCCCCGGCATGACGGTCGGCGACCTGCTGGCGATCCTGCGCATCACCAAGCAGAGCCTCGCCCGCGTGCTGACGGCGCTGGTCGATCAGGGCTACGTCGCGCAGCTGCCCGGCCGCAGCGACCGCCGGCAGCGCCTGCTGAGCCTGACCGACGCCGGGCAGGCGCTGGAGCGGCGGCTGTTCGAGCGTCAGCGCGAGCGCCTGGCCGTCGCCTACCGGGAGGCCGGCGGCCCGGCGGTCGAGGGCTTCCGCCGGGTGATGCGCGGCGTGATGGAGCCCGCCGCCCGCGCCTACATGGAGCAGGCCGAGAGCGCCATCCGGCCCGCCGCCCGGCCCAGCACCCAGCCCAATACACAGATCGTCCGGTGACCGAGGCGCATATTCTGGTAGTGGACGACGACGCCCGGCTACGCGCCCTGCTGTCGCGCTATCTGGCCGAGCAAGGCTTTCGCGTGACCACCGCCGGGCACGCCGCCGAGGCGCGCGAGCAGATGCGCTTCATGCAGCCGGACCTGCTGGTGCTGGACGTGATGATGCCTGGCGAGACCGGGCTTTCGCTGACCAACAGCCTGCGGGCGCAGCGCGCCGACCTGCCCATCCTGCTGCTGACGGCACGCGGCGCGCCGGAGGACCGGATTGCTGGGTTCGAGGCCGGCGCGGACGACTACCTGGGCAAGCCGTTCGAGCCGTATGAGCTGGTGCTGCGGCTGCGCGCCATGCTGCGCCGTGTGGTCCCGCCGCTCCCGGCCGAACCCGCCGGGCCGGTGCCGCTCGGCGCCCTGGTGTTCGATGTCGAACGTGCGGAGCTGAGCGGGCCGGACGGCGTCGTGCACCTGACGGGCGGCGAGGCGGCGCTGCTGCAGGCGCTCGCCCGCAAGCCCGGCGAGGTGCTGTCCCGCGACTGGATCGTCGAGACGCTGGGCATGGACGAATCCGGTGAGCGCGCCATCGACGTGCAGGTCACCCGGTTGCGCCGCAAGATCGAGATCGACCCGCGTGAGCCGCGCTTCCTGCACACCGTGCGCGGCCGCGGCTATGTCCTGAAGCCTGGAGTATAGGGTTGGACCGATGATCGGCGCCCTGCTCCGGCCTGTCAAAAGCGTGCTGCCCCGCGGATTGCTGGGCCGCAGCCTGCTGATCGTGCTGGTGCCGCTGGTGGCGCTGCAGGCGGTGGCGTTCACCTTTTTCTACGGCAGCCACCTCGACATCGTGTCCCGCCGGCTGTCGGGCAGCATCGCCGGCGAGGTCGCGCAGACCATCGAGCTGCTGGACCGCTATCCCGACCCGGCCAGCCAGGCCTGGACGCTGCGCACCGCCTGGCTGCAGTTCGAAATCCCAATGCGCCTGGTGCCGAACGCCGTCCTGCCGCCCCACACCCATGTGAACCTGCTGGGTCCCATGGACGACGACCTGGCCGCGGCCCTGGAGGCGAAGGTCCGGCGTCCGTTCACCATGGACTGGACGACCGACACCCGTGACGTGCTGGTCCGTGTGCAGCTGCCCGACGCGGTGCTGGAGATCGAGGCGCCGCGCAAACGCCTGTATGCCACGACAATCTACCTGTTTGTGCTGTGGGTGGTGGGCTCGGCCCTGCTGCTGTTCGCGGTGGCGGCGCTATTCCTGCGCAACCAGGTTCGCGCGATCCGGCGACTGGCCGAGGCGGCGGAAGCATTCGGCATGGGGCGCGACCGTGGCCCGATCAAGCCCGAGGGCGCCACCGAGGTTCGGCAGGCCGCCGGGGCATTCAACCGCATGCAGGAGCGCATCATGCGTTTCCTGTCGCAGCGAACCGAGATGCTGGCCGGCGTATCGCACGACCTGCGCACGCCGCTCACCCGGCTCCGTTTGGCGCTTGCGGTGCTGCCGCCGCGGGCGGACCTGCAGCAGGACGTGGCGGACATGACGGCCGATGTCGAGGAGATGGAGCGCATGATCGGCGGCTACCTGGCGTTTGCCCGCGGCGAGGGCGACGAGCAGGCGCAGCCGGTCGATCTGACGGCGCTGCTGGAGGAGGTGGCGAGCGCCGCCCGGCGGGCCGGCGCCCATGTGGAGCTGGACTGCCCGCCGATGCTGATGCTGAATTTGCGGCCCGACGCTGCCCGCCGCGCCGTCACCAACCTGGTGGACAACGCCCGGCGCCACGCGCAACGGATCCAGCTTTCGGTAGAGCCGCAGGAGCGGGGCGTGCAGATCGTGGTGGACGACGACGGCCCCGGCATTGCCCCTGAGCGCCGCGAAAGCGTGTTCCGCCCATTCGAGAGCGGCGCGCTGGGCGGCACCGGGCTTGGGCTGACCATCGCCCGGGATATTGCCCGGGCGCATGGCGGCGACATTATATTAGAAGAAAGCCCGCTGGGCGGCCTGCGCGCAAGGCTTCGACTGCCGATTTAGCGTCGGGCTGACTGACGCTGAAAACGCCTTGCAGCTCGGGACGGCGTCGAGGTGATCCAGTGTCGATCAGGGATCTGTCAGACCTGCGCTTTGCCGGCCTTCTCCGCCAACCCTTTGACCTCGTCCATCGCCTCGGTGAAGCGATGATGCAGCATGCTGAGCGCTTCGCCGTTGGAGCGCTGGATCAGGTCGGCCAGCTCCTTGACGTTGGCGACGGCGCGCTCATAAGACGCCTTCATTTTCTCGGTCTGCTTGGCGGCCTTCGCCTGCGGGCTTTCGGCGCTCGTCATGTCGCGCATCGTCTCCGAGACCTCATGCATTGTCTCCTGCATGATCTCCATGTGGCGACGGGCGACGGTCTGGGCACCCTCGAGCGCCACCTTGTTTGCGGCGGTCAGCACCTCAAGGTTCTTGCGATGCAGCGAAAGGAAACTGTCCATGTCGGGCATGCCCGGCATCGAGGGCACCTTCATGTCGCTGAACATCCGTGTGTATTCGGCCATCTTCGCCATGCCTGTCTCGACGGCGTTGCGGCCCATCTGGGTCGCGTTCTCGGCGGCTTGGGTGGTGGCGTTCTGCATGCGGGTGGCCGGGTCGTCGGTCATCGTAGTATCTCCTCTTTATGTGAAAAGCCTACCACAGGGCACGCTTGAGGCATACCGCCCTTAGCGCGTCAGAGCGGCGGAGTGCCAGACTGGGGCGTCTCAGGCGGGGGCGTCTCAGGCTTGGGCGGCATGGGTTCCGGCGAGGAGGCTTCCACAGATGGCTCATCATCCATGAGGCCCGCATCGGTGAACACCGCAGCGGCCTCCTCGGCGGGAGAGCGGCCTGGGAGCATGTTTTCGGCCTGGATCGCCCGGTCCAATCCACGGTCCACCGCCGCCATGGTGGCGGATAGATCGGGGCTCTCATCCGACTCCCAGGCGCGCAAGGCATAGAGCCACAACGCGAGTAGCCCATGCACCCGCAGGCCGCCGACGATGCCGGATGACGGGATCGACGCCCCGTCCAGCAGCCACTTCATGCTGCGCAGCGTGGCGCCATACAGCAGCAGCGAGGTCGCCGGATCGGTCCGCATGGCGCGAAGCAGCTGCAGGATGCCGGCCCGGTGCTGCTGCAGCGCGTCGAACCGCGACATGACCATGTCGAACAGCCGTTCACGCGGGCTTGGCTCGCTCGACCCAGCCGTCAGCGCGGCCTGGTCCGCCATCACGCCGAAGCGCAGCAGCACGGCACCGCGGCCGGGGAAGCGGGCACGCACTCGGTCGAGCGGCAGCCCGGCGTCGCGCGCCGCCTCCGCGATGTTCACATCGGACCAGCCGCGCAGGGCGGCCTGGCTGAATACGGCGGCAATTAAGGTCTGGTCGAGTTGCTGGTCTTCCATGTCCGGGACATGGGCCACGACATGGAATGTGTCGAGGGGTTTTGCCGTGGACTTAGCCAGCAAGCTCCCGGGACCGCCGGGTGGCGGCATCAATCGCTCGTGAGACAAGGGCGGGCCAGGCCGCATCGGCCATCAACACCGCCAGCGCCCGCTCGGTCGTGCCGGCCGGGCTGGTTACGGCGATGCGCAAGACAGAGGCGTCCTCAGCGCTGGCGGCCAGCAAGGCGCCGGAGCCAGCGACGGTCGCGCGGGCCAGCTGACGAGCCAGCGCCGCGGGGATGCCCTGCTCGACGGCGGCACGCTCCAGCAATTCCGCGAGCAGGAAGATGTAGGCGGGTCCGCCGCCGGACACCGCGGTCACCGCGTCGATCAGGCCCTCGTCATCAACCCACGCGACCTCGCCGACCGAAGTCAGCAGGCTATCGCACAAGCCGCGCTGGGCTGATGTGATGCCTGGGCCGGGACAGGCGACGGTGATGCCCTGCCGAATGGCGGCGGGAGTGTTCGGCATGGCGCGCACGATCGAGGCATCGGCGCCCAGCAGCGCCCGCAGCCCGGCGACAGTGCGGCCCGCCATGATGGACAGCACCACCGCGCCAGCCGAAGCAAAGCGCGCGAGGCCCGGCAGTGCGGCGCCGGCCTGCTGGGGCTTTACAGCAAGAACGACGGCGGCAGGGTTGAACTCGGCCGGCAGGTCATCGGCAACGGCGACCACCTGGACGGCGCCGCCCGCCAGTGCGGCTGCCGTGGGGGCTGGATCGACGACGAAAGACGGTGCCAGGCCGCGCTCGCGCCAACCGGCCAGCATGGCACCGCCCATCCTGCCGCCACCGAGCAGCAGGATGGGCGGCAGCGTATCCATCACGCCTCGCCCACGCACTCCAGCATGGCGGCCTGCATGGCGTCGGCGGGGCTTTTGCCGCCCCACAGCACGAACTGGAACGCGGGGTAGAAGCGCTCGCACTCGGTGATGGCGATGTCCACCATGTCCTCGAGGCTCTCGGCGCTGGCAACCGAGGCTCCGCGCAGCAGCACGCTGTGTCGGAACAGCGGCATGCCGTCATCGGCGTCCATGCCGAAATGGCCGATCCAGAGCTTCTCATTGGCAAGCGCCAACAGCTCGTATAGCGCCGAACGCTGCTTCTCGGGCACCTTCAGATCGAAGGCGCAGGTGAAATGCATGGCGCTGATCTCCCGCGACCAGCTGAAATACAGGCCGTAGTTGCACCACTTGCCCGGCGCCTCGGCGGCCATCTCCGAGTCGTTGCGGCGGTCGAACGCCCAGTCATTGGCGGCAATGACTTGCTCGATGATGTCGAGTGGATTGGCCGCGGTCTCGGCGGCATAGGTACTAAGGGCTGACATGCGGGGTCTCCCCAGTTAGAGGCAGGCCGGGCCAACACGCGAACCGGACGCCCTACCATTGGTATAGAGGGCGGCGACTCGCGCCAAGGCCTAGACTAACGGGCCTAGAACACGGACGGCAAACGATCTTCACGCGCCGGCTGCGGCGTCACATAACGGCAACAGGACGGAGCAATACGCCGCGACTCAGGCGACGCCGTCCGGCGACGCTGGCGGCATCACTGAACCCGGCGCGTTCGAGCCCGGCGGCATCGCGCCCGGCGCTACTTCAGACGCACCAGCGTCGGAGGGATCGAACTCCGGCTGGGCGGCAGCGGACGGCGTACCCAAACGTTCAAGTGCAGCAAGCCGGGTCTCCATCGCCGCCAGCCGGGCCTCGGCATTCTCCTGGCCGGTGCGGGCATTGGCCGCCATCTCCTGCACCGCGTCCAGGTCCTCGCGCCGGACCAAATCCAGCTTGCGGATCGCCTCGTCCACGCGGGCGCGGACCATGCTTTCGGCCTCCTCGCGGATGCCGGCCAGGGCGGAGAACGCGCCGCCGGCCACGCCGGCCAGGTCGTCGAAGAACTTCGGTCGTTCTGTCATGGCACTCCACCTTGGTTGCTCGAAGTCGATACATGCACACGCTGAGGGGCTATGTCAGCCCGTCCAGCGTGCCTATAACGCACGGCGATGATCCTGGTCACCGGCGGCGCCGGCTTTATTGGTTCAAACCTGCACGCTGCCCTGGCGCGGCGCGGCGAAGACGCTGTCGTGGCCGATCGGCTCGGCAGCGATGGCAAGTGGCGCAACCTGGCCGGGCATCCGCCCGCGCAGGTCATCCATCCGGACGCGCTCGACGGCTTTCTCGCGACACGCCCGGCGATTTCCATGGTGTTCCACCTCGGCGCCGTCAGTGAAACGACGGCGACCGACGGCGATCTGGTGTGGGCGACCAACGTCGCGCTGCCCTGGCGCCTTTGGCAATGGTGCGCCGAGCATGGGTCGCGGTTCGTCTATGCGTCGTCGGCCAGCACCTACGGCGATGGCGCGTCCGGTTTCGACGACGACACGGCGTCGCTGCATGGCCTCCGCCCGCTCAACCTGTATGGCTGGACCAAGCACGCCTTCGACCTGAAGGTCATGGCGGCACTGGCGGCAGGCGACCCGGCGCCGGCTCAATGGGCCGGGCTGAAATTCTTCAATGTTTACGGACCAAACGAATACCACAAAGGCAAAATGATCTCGGTCGTGAAGGTCAAGCACGACGAGGTCGCGGCCGGGCGGCCGGCTCGCCTGTTCCGCTCCGATCAAGCCGGGCTGGCGGATGGGGCGCAGCGGCGGGACTTTATTTGGGTCGGCGACGTGGTCGATGTGATGCTGTGGCTGCTGGACCGGCCGGATGTGACCGGGCTGTTCAACCTCGGCACCGGTACGGCGCGCAGCTACCTCGACTTGGCGCATGCCGTGTGCGATGCGGCGGGACGGCCCCGGTCCGTGGAGTTCATCGACATGCCCCTGGCGCTGCAAGGCCAATACCAGTCGTTCACCGAAGCCCGCATGGACCGCCTGCGCGCCGCCGGCTACCCAGGGCAGTTCACCCCGCTTGAGGAGGGCGTGCGCCGCTACGTGCAGGACCACCTTGCGGGGCCGGAGCGCTACGTATGATTCCCGTCCTGCTATTCCCCGGCTTCGACCCGGTGCTGATCCAGGTCGGGCCGCTCGCCATCCGCTGGTATGCGCTGGCCTATATCGGCAGCCTGGTGCTGGGATGGCGGATCATGCGGCGCCTGGTGCGGCTATCGCCACCCGTCGCCACCATGGAGCAGACCGACGATTTCCTGACTTGGGCGACGCTCGGCGTCGTGCTCGGCGGGCGGCTCGGCTACGTGCTGTTCTATCAGCCGATGCACTATCTGCAGAACCCGCTCGGCGCGCTGGCGGTGTGGCAGGGCGGCATGAGCTTCCATGGTGGTGCTCTAGGCGTGGTCGTGGCGCTGGTGCTGTATTGCCGGCAGCAACGCATCCCTTTGCTGGGGTTCGCCGACCGGCTGGCCGTCGTCGTGCCGATCGGACTGGGCCTGGGCCGCATCGCCAACTTCATCAACGGCGAGCTCTGGGGCCGCATCGCGCCGGACTGGCTGCCCTGGGCGATGATCTTTCCCGCAGCCGGCCCGGAGCCGCGGCACCCAAGCCAGCTATATCAGGCGTCGATGGAGGGTGCGATCCTGTTGATCGTGCTCGCGCTGCTGTGCCGCAGCCCCGCCGTCCGCGCCCGCTTCGGCACCCTGACCGGCGTGTTCCTGGTCGGCTACGGCGTCGCCCGCATTGTGGGAGAATTCTTCCGCCAGCCCGACGCCTTCCTCGGTTTCCTGTTCGCCGGGGCGACGATGGGGCAGCTGCTGTCGCTGCCGATGATCCTGGCCGGCGCCTGGCTGATCGCCCGCGCCCAGCCGGCCGCGCAGCCTGCATAGAATGGCCGGTCTGCCTAAAATAGAGCGTCTCGACGCCTTCATGGCGCGCGCCAACGCGGCCTACTACGCGACGCACGATCCCTATGCCGACTTCACCACGTCGCCCGAGATCACCCAGGTGTTCGGCGAGCTGCTCGGGCTTTGGGCAGCCGTCACTTGGCAAGCGATGGGCCAGCCGGACCCGGTGCTGCTGGTGGAGTGCGGACCTGGCCGCGGCACCCTGATGGCCGACGCACTGCGGGCCGCAGGTGGCGTGGCGGCGCCGTTCCGGGCGGCGCTGCAGGTGCATTTGGTCGAGACGTCGCCGAGGCTGCGCGCGCAGCAGTCGGCACGGGTGCCGGAGGCGAAGTGGCACGATGCGCTGCAGGACGTGCCGCCGGGGCCGATGCTGCTGCTGGCCAACGAATTCCTGGACGCCCTGCCCATCCGTCAGTTCATCCGCCGCGGCGCTGGCTGGATGGAGCGCTTCGTCGATGGCGGCGACTTTGCCGAGCAACCCGCGGCATTGCCGGAGTTGGACACCATCCACGCCGATGAAGGCGCCGTCATGGAGCTGTGCGAGCCCGCTCGTGCCGTCGCGGAGCATGTCGCGCGCCGGGTGGTCCGCGACGGTGGGGCCGCGTTGTTCCTGGACTATGGCCCCGCCGAGAGCGCGCCGGGTGACAGCCTGCAGGCGCTGCAGGCCGGACGGCCCAGCAGTCCGCTCGTGGAACCCGGCAACGCGGACCTTACGGCGCATGTCGATTTTGCGGCGCTCGCCCGGGCGGCGCGAGCCGGCGGCGCGGCTGTGCACGGACCGGTGCCGCAGGGCCTGTTCCTGACGCGGCTCGGCCTGTTCCAGCGCACCGGCCGTCTGGCGCAGACCCAGCCGCCATTGCGCGCGGCGGCGCTGGTGCAGGCGGCGCAGCGCCTGGCCGAACCCGACCGCATGGGCCGGCTGTTCAAGGCGCTGGCGATCTGCCACCCCGCTTTGCCCTGTCCCGCCGGGTTCGAGCCATGACGCCCGAGGCGATCACCAGCGCTGCCCTGTGCTGCCCGCACGGCTTCTTTACCCGCCGCGGCGGCGTCAGCAACGGGCCGTATGCCAGCCTGAACTGCAGCCTGTCCGGTCAGGACGCGCCCGAAGCGGTGCGGCAGAACCGCGCGCTCGTGGCACGGCATTTGGGCGCGGTGCCGGAGAGTCTGGTCGGGCTGACCCAGGTGCACGGCGCCGCGGTGGCGGTCGTCGAGGCACCCTGGGCATATGGCGCCGGGCCACCGGCGGACGCGATGGTGACGGACCGGCCGGGCGTAGCGCTCGGCATTATCACCGCGGACTGCACCCCCGTCCTGCTGGCGGACCGGCAGGCCGGCGTGATCGGCGCGGTGCATGCGGGCTGGCGTGGCGCGGTCGCCGGCGTTCTGGAGGCGACGGTCGAGGCCATGGTCCGCCTCGGCGCCCAGACAGCATCGATCGCGGCGGCCATCGGTCCGTGCATCCGGCAGCAATCCTATGAAGTCGGCCCGGACCTGCGGGATGCCGTGCTGGCGCATGACGGCGGTCACGCCGTGTTCTTCGCAAACGGCGTCCGCCGGAACCGCTGGCAGTTCGACCTCGCCGGATATTGCCGGATGCGCCTCGCCGGCATCGCCCAGGTGGACGTGCTCGACGCGGATACCCTGGCGGACGCCGACCGGTTCTTCAGCCATCGCCGCCGCACCCTCGCTGGCGGCGGGCCGATCGGGCACCAGATCTCGGCGATCATGCTATAGGCGCTGCCATGGGACCGTATTTCCTACTGTTCATCCTGATGTTCCTCGCGGTCGGCCTGGTGAGCTGTGTCCTGTAGAATTTGGCTCATTGCACTGCTCGCCCTGGCCGGATGCGGGGATCTGCCGCAGCCGTTCCTGGGCCGGCCGGGTGCCACCGCGCAGCGTTTGTCCCAGCCGCCGCCCTCCCGGCTCGCGGTCCTGTCGCCCGCACAGTCTTTGCTGCCCGCCGACAGCGCCGACGCCTGGGCTGGCGCCGTCGCCGACGCGCTGCGGACCGAAGAAGTGCCGGCAACCACCGACGGGAAGCACCGGCGCGGCGACTGGATGCTGGTGCTGTCGGCCGAGGTGCGCGGCGCCGAGGTGGTGCCGAGCTACGCCGTGCAGAACCCGTCCGGCGAGTCGCAGGGCTTTTCCGAGGGCGCCCCGGTCTCGACCGCCACCTGGGCCGGCGGCGACCCGGCGGTGCTCAAGGCGGCGGCGGAACAAGCCGCGCCGGGCATCGCCTCGCTGCTCAACCGGATCGAGGCCGCGCGCCGGCAGAGCGACCCGAACAGCCTGCTGAACCGCCCAACCCGCGTGTATTTCTCCGGCGTGACCGGCGCGCCCGGCGATGGCAACAGCAGCCTGCCGACGCAGATGCGCACGAAGCTCGGCGCATTGGGCCTGGTGATCCAGGACGCGGCCGGCGGCGCCGACTTCACCCTGGCCGGCGAGGTGCAGACGGCGTTGGGCGCCAAAGGCACGACCCGCATCGAGCTGCAATGGATCGTGTCGGACAACAAAGGCGCCGAGCGCGGCCGGATCGTGCAGCTCAACGAGGTGCCGCCGGGCACGCTGGACCACTACTGGGGCGATGTCGCGGTCGTGGTTGCCGACGAGGCCGCCGGGGGGGTGCGCGACGTGGTGCTGAACGCGGGCGGCGCGCGGGCGGCCAAGTAGGCCATGAGGTCCGTCGTGACAGCCCGGGCCGTGGTTGCTAAAACCCTGCCGCCTGCAATCCGCTGCATTTCCGGGGCCTCCGCCGCATGAAAATCCTTGCCTGCAACAGCAACCGGCCCTTGGCCGAGGCAGTCGCGGCCTCGTTGCACCTCAAGCTGGCGGACGCGTCGGTGCGCCGGTTCGCGGATTTGGAGGTTTTCGTCGAGGTTCACGAAAATGTACGCGGCGAGGACGTCTTCGTGATCCAAAGCACGTCCTTCCCGGCCAACGACCACATGATGGAGCTGCTGATCACCTGCGATGCGCTGCGCCGCGCCTCCGCCCGGCGCATCACGGCGGTCATCCCGTATTTCGGCTATGCCCGGCAGGACCGCAAGGCCGGGCCGCGTACGCCCATCAGCGCCAAGCTAGTGGCGAACCTGATTACCCAGGCTGGCGCAAACCGTGTGCTGACCCTCGATCTGCACGCAGGGCAGCTCCAGGGGTTTTTCGACATCCCGGTCGATAACCTGTATGCCGCCCCGATGTTCGCCCGCGACATCCGCAGCCATTTTGCCGGGCGCGACATCATGATCGTGTCGCCGGACGTGGGCGGCGTGGTACGCGCGCGGGCCATCGCCACCCGGCTCAACTGCGACCTCGCGATCATCGACAAGCGCCGCGACCAGGCCGGGGTGTCCGAGGTGATGAACGTCATCGGCGACGTGCGCAACAAGGACTGTATTTTGGTGGACGACATCGTCGATAGCGGCGGCACGCTGTGCAACGCGGCGGTGGCGCTGATGGGCAACGGCGCGCGGTCCGCCAGCGCCTACATCACCCACGGCGTGCTGTCCGGCAACGCGGCCGAGCGCATCGCAGCGTCGCCGATCGAGTGCATGACCATCACCGACAGCATCCTGCCGACCGAGGCGGTGCGCCAGGCCGGCAACCTGCGGCTGTTCTCGATCGCCCCCATTCTCGCCGAGGCCATGCAGCGAATCTCGGATGAGAGTTCCGTCAGCTCGCTGTTCGACTGAAAAGGAGAAGGCCATGCAGCTGTTCTATGCGCCCGGCGCCTGCTCGATGGGCATCCACGTCCTGCTGGAGGAGATCGGCAAGCCGTATGAGCTGAGCAAGCTCGACATTCGCGGCGGCGAGAACCACCGTCCGCCGTTTAGCGAGCTCAATCCCAAGGGCAAAGTGCCTACCTTGGTGCGCGACGACGGGTCGGTGGTGACCGAGTATCCGGTGATCGCATACCACCTCGCCAAGGCCAATCCGGAGGCCGGACTGCTGCCGAAGTCGGACGAGGCCAAGCTGCGCGCGGCGGAGGCGATCGACTACTGCGTTGCCACCATACACATGCAGGGCTTCGCCCGGATGTTCCGCCCGTCCAACTACAATCCGGACGAGGCTGGGCACGACGCGGTGAAGGCACAGGGCCGCGAGATGGCCGAGAAAGGCTTTGCCATCATGGACAAGGCGCTGGCCGGCAAGCAGTGGGTGGCTGGCGACTACAGCATTGCCGACAGCGCGCTGTTCTACGTCGCATTCTGGGGCGGCAAGCGCGTGGGCATGACGCTGCCGCCGAACGTCGGCGCGCATCTGGACCGCATGCTCGCCCGCCCGGCCGTGCAGCGGATGCTCGAGCAGGAAGGCATTTCCGTCTGATGCTGAACGAGCGCGCGTTCTGGTTCTTGCGCCACGGCGAGACCGACTGGAACGCGCGCAACCTATCACAGGGCAACGTCGATGTGCCGCTGAACGAGGTCGGCCTCGCCCAGGCGCGCACCGCGGCGGAGGTGCTGCGCACCCGCGGCATCCGCTCGATCGTCACCAGCCCGCTGTCCCGCGCCTACGACACCGCGGTCATCGTCGGCGAGCGCATCGGCGTGCCGCTGGAGGTCGAGGATGAGCTGCGGGAGGTCGCGTTCGGCGTGCAGGAGGGCCAGCCGATGGCCGAGTGGTTCGACGACTGGGTGGCGGGCAAATTCACGCCCGAGGGGGCCGAGCCGTTCAACGTGCTGCGCGCCCGGGCGGTGTCGGTGATCAACCAGGCGCTGACCCGGCCGGCGCCGGTGCTCGTGGTGGCGCATGGCGCGCTGTTCCGTGCGCTGCGGGCCGAGATGGGCCTGCCGCCCAACGTGCGCACGCCCAACGCGGTGCCATTTTTCTGTGAGCCCGGCGAGCCCTGGACACTCACGCCTGCATCGTAATGTAAATGTATGGGGCCGGGCACTTGTTGCCGGCGGCTGAATACTGTTTGTTTCAAACCCATGAGAATATCAGTCCTGGGTATCGGCTATGTCGGCGCAGTCTCGTGCGGGTGTCTCGCCTCATTCGGCCATGAGGTCGTAGGCGTCGATGTGGCGCCCGACAAGGTCGAGATGCTCGCGCGCGGGCAGTCGCCGATCGTGGAGGACGAGATCGACCGCCTGATCGCCGAGGGCGTCACCGGTGGCCGGCTGCGCGCCACCACCGACATCGCCGACGCGGTGGCGAACACCGAGGTCTCGTTCATCTCGGTCGGCACGCCGAGCGGCCCCGACGGCAGCGTCAGCATGCGGGCGGTGGACGAGGTCGTGGCCTCGATTGGCCGGGAGATGCGCGGCAAACACAGCGTCCACACCGTGGTGATGCGCTCCACGGTGCCGCCCGGCACAGCGGAGGACCGGGTGATCCCGATGCTGGAGCAGGCCAGCGGCAAGCGGCACGGCGCGGGCTTTGCCTATTTCTCGAACCCGGAGTTCCTGCGGGAGGGTTCTTCCGTGCGCGATTTCCATGCGCCGCCGTACACGCTGATCGGCGCGGCGCCGGGCGATGACGGGGCGGTGCTGCGCGAGATCTACGCAGGCGTGGGCGGCGCTGTGCACGTCGCGCCGTATCGGGTGGCGGAGTCGGTAAAATACCTCGCCAACGCCTACCATGCGGTGAAGCTGGCCTTTGCCAATGAGGGGGGCGCGATCCTGGCGTCACTGGGCGTGGACGCGCGGGCGGCGTTCCGGCTGTTCTGCGAGGACCGGGTGCTGAACATCTCGCCGGCCTATCTTACGCCGGGCTTCGCGTTCGGCGGCTCGTGCCTGCCCAAGGACATCCGCAGCCTGCTGGCTTTGGCCGACCAAGCCAACGTGCCGGCACCGTTCCTCAACCAGGTGCTGCCGAGCAACCGGGCGATCATCGAGCGCAGTTTCGAGGCGATCGTCGCGCATGGCCGGCAGCCGGTCGCGCTGTTCGGGCTGGCGTTCAAGCAGGGCACCGACGACCTGCGCGAGAGCCCCTTCGTGATCCTGGCCGAGCGCCTGCTTGGCCGCGGCTACGACCTGCGCATCTTCGACCGCTCGGTCCAGGTCGCGCGGCTGACCGGCAGCAACCGCGCCTATATCGAGCGCGAAATCCCGCATCTGGAGCGGCTGCTGGCGCCGGACCCGGCGGCGGCCCTAGAGGGCGCCGGATTGGCGGTGCTGGGGCATATCGGCCGTGACGACCGCCCGGCCCTGCTGGGGGCGTTGCGCGCGCACAAGGTGCTCGATCTCGCGGGCATCGCGGAGGTTCGCGACCGGCCGGGGATCGCCTACCAGGGGCTGTGCTGGTGAGGCCACGGCTGCTGGTCATCTCGCCGAGGTTCCTGTTTCCGCTCGATCAGGGCGGGCGCATCCGCACCGCCAACACGCTGCGCCACATGAAGGGCGGCGCGTTCGACATCACGCTGGTCTCGCCCGCCCCGCTGGACGCCGGACGCTATGCCGAGCAGACCGCGGCGTTGTGCGACCGCTTTCTGTCATGGCCCGAGGCGCCGATGTCCCGGCTGGGCCGCGTTTTGGCGCTGACCGGGCGGCTGCCGGTCGCGGTGGCGACGGACGCCTCGGCGGCCGGGCGGGCGCTGGTTGCGGCGGAGTTGGCAGTGCGGCCCGACGCGGTATTGGTGGATTTCCCGCACGCGGCGGTGCTGCTGCCCGACCGACTCGCCGTGCCGTCGCTGATGTTCACCCACAACGTCGAGGCCGAAATCTTCGCCCGGCACGCCCAGGTGGCCCGGATGCCGATGCGCCTGGTTTGGCAGGACCAGGCTCGCAAGATGCGCCGGTTTGAGGCGGAGACGCTGCGGCGCTTCGACACCGTGATCGCCGTCTCGGTCCGCGACGCCGATGCGCTGCGCCATGCGTATGGCCTGCAGCGGGTCGAGCCCGTCGAGACCGGGGTGGACGTGGACTACTACGCGTTCCATCCGCCCGCGGACGCACCACCGTTTGGACCCACGGAGGGCACGGTGGTGTTCACGGGATCGATGGATTCGCGTTCGAACATCGAGGGCGTGGCATTCTTGATGCACGAGGTCTGGCCGCTGGTGCTGCAGCGCCGGCCGCAGGCGCGCGCCATCATCGTCGGCCGCAACCCGGCGGCGGCACTGGTTGCGGAGGCGCGGGCGCGCGGCCTGGCGTGGGAATTCACCGGGTTCGTGAACGACGTGCGCCCCTTCGTCGCGCGTGCCCACGTCTATGCCATTCCGCTCCGCGTCGGCAGCGGCACGCGTATAAAAGTGTTCGAGGCGATGGCGATGGGCTGCCCTGTCGTCTCGACGGCGCTGGGGGTTGAAGGGCTGGCGGTGACGGACGGCGCTGACTACCTGGCGGCCGACACGACCTCGGCATTTGCAGGGGCGATTCTGGAATTGCTGGATGATGCTGGACGGCGGTCGGCGATAGCGACGGAGGCGCGGGGGCTTGTCGTGCGGCAGTTCAGCTGGGCGCAGGTGACGCGGCGGTTTGAAGCGATCTGCGCCGGAGCCGCGGCGGACTACAAGGCCGTAGTGGTTGCAAGAATTGTGTAAATCTAGCTGATGAATGCAATTTAACCCGAGCGTTTTGAGCCGTCAGGTGGGATGCTGGACGGGGTGGGACGCATTGCAGTCAGCATCTGGATTATTTTATGGGGGGACTAGTTGATCGGGCTGTTTGATGGATAAAGAAATCAGGATTGAGCCTGAGTGTAGTGGTTTACAACAAGTTGAGTTAGATTATGAAATGTCTTCCGGTGCAAGGTGACTCCACGACTGTGCTCAATGATGCTACGCCAGAGGGCCTCACGCGCCTGCGGCAAGCTAATGCTGAATATCGGGAGAAGCCATGGCCTGCTCCGTTTGACGAAACTAGTCATCGTCTTCATTCGGGAGACGCGCGGGATCTCTCATGGATTCCAGATGAGTCTATCCACCTTGTCGTAACATCGCCTCCTTACTGGACCTTGAAGGATTATGCGATGAACGATAAACAGATGGGTTCAATCAAAGATTACGAAATATTTTTAAGAGAACTTGATAAAGTTTGGACTGAGTGCTACCGCATCTTGGTGCCAGGAGGACGCATTTGTTGTGTTGTTGGCGACGTTTGTCTACCGCGAAGGACAGCCGGGCGCCATTATGTTATGCCACTACACGCCGATATTCAAGTAAGATGCCGAGCTATCGGGCTAGACTGTCTTACACCTATATTGTGGCACAAGATAGCGAATGGGGCAACGGAAGCTGCGGGTAACGGAGCCGGCTTTTACGGCAAACCCTATCAACCAGGCGCTATAATAAAGAACGATATCGAATATATCTTGTTTATGAGAAAAGGGGGAAGTTACCGAACGCCTTCGCCTAAGCAGAAGGTGCTTTCCATGCTGACCAAACAAGAGATGCAGGCGTGGTGGCGATCCATATGGCTGGATATTAAGGGTGCCTCGACTCTTGCAGGGCACCCAGCGCCATATCCTGTCGAGTTAGCGGAACGTCTTATTCGCATGTTCTCCTTTGCAGGAGATACTGTGCTCGACCCATTTGCAGGAACCGGGAGTACGAACCTTGCTGCACTTGAATCCGGTCGGAACTCAGTCGGAGTGGAAATTGAGAGCAGCTATTTAGAGATTGCCCTTACACGCTTATTAGCTTCTGGCAACCAAAAGCGCTTGTTTGGCACGGCCCGGGCCAACATAGTTGTTGACGTGATTGCTAAATGCGCTTCAACGAAGGTGGATAGCATTGGCCTACCTGCTGCTGGACCGTTTCCGTAGTCTTTTTGACGGAGTCCGATATCGCCATCGCGACTCAAGCCTGGGTGACTCGGTTGCACAGTGCTTACCTGATGACTTGTATGGCCTTCATGGATCCAGAAAATTCAACTCGCGAATTGATACAAGGCGGTGCGTTGTAAACGTGGAAAATCGTGTGAGTGGAGTCAAAGCAAGACGGGGAGATGGAACGTTTGGCGAAATCGTTCCCCAGGCTGTCGCATTCGAAATGTCTGATTCTGTCGTTGCTCGCGGGGCGGTCGCTACAGTAGAGATTGGTAGCGAGGTCAAAATTTTGGCGAAGGCGATGATCAAACAGATCGATCGCGTCATTACTGACCTTCGAAACCAGAGGCGAGAGTTTGAGGCGGCTGGAGGTAATCCGGTCACAGTCGGAATTGTCGGCATCAATCAAGCATCCAGCTACGTTTCCTATGAGGCAATGTTAAATGGCCGACTGGCGCGTCTGGTCATAAACATCCGATCCAGGAGGCAGCCGACGCGGAAGCCAGGTTACGTGCCAACGTGGCTGCGGAGTTTGATGAGTTTCTGATCCTTCGCTTCCGAGCCGGAAATGAACCGCCCTATCTTTTCGACTGGGTTGACGAATTCAAAACTCAGATGGATTACGGAGCCATCCTCACTCGCATTTTGCGAAAATACGAGGCAAGGTTTTAGGGCTAGAATCGGGGACTTTAGCAATCTTACCAAAGGCGGACAACCTTTACGCCTTGCCCAATCCCCCCCAATCCGCTACACCGCCCGCCGCGCTGGCACCCCTGGAGGCCGGCGTTATACCTGTTAGGAGCAACCCATGGCCAACTACGTGACAATTGAGGCCGAGGCGCGCGAGCGGGCTGGTAAGGGGGCGGCACGCGCATCTCGTCGGGCTGGCATGGTGCCGGCCGTCATCTACGGCGCCAAGCAGCCGCCAACGCTCGTGCAGCTCGACCCGCGCCTCGTGGTGCGTGAGCTGCAGCGCGGCGGCTGGCGGTCGCGTCTCTATGAGGTGAACGTCGCCGGAGCCGCCTCCCGCGCGCTGATCCGCGAGGTGCAGTTTCACCCGGTATCGGATAAGCCGATTCACGTCGATTTCCAGCGCCTGGCCGCCGGCGAGCGCATCCGCGTCTCGGTCGCCGTGCATTTCCAGAACGAGGCGACCTCGCCGGGCCTGAAGCGTGGCGGCGTGCTGAACGTCGTGCGCTATACCGTCGAAGTGCTGGCCGACCCCGACAGCGTGCCCGAGGCGTTCCAGGCCGACCTCGCGCTTCTTGACATCAACGATAACGTGCGCTGGTCCGACCTCGCCGGCACCGCGGACGTGACCCCGGTAATCGCCGGGCGCGACTTCGTCATCGCGACGGTCGCGTCGCCCTCGAAGCTGCCCGAGCCCGTCGTCGATCCAAATGCGCCGGCTGCGGCGGCAGCTCCGGCCAAGGGTGCCAAGGGTGCGGCTCCGGCCAAGGCGGCGGCTCCCAAAGCGGCGCCGGCCAAGGCCGCTGCCAAGCCGGCTAACAAGAAGTAGAGATTTGTCGTGCTGCTATGGGTCGGCCTGGGCAATCCTGAGCCCGGGATGGCCCGGCAGCGTCACAACATTGGCTTCATGGCTATCGACGCCATCGCACGCCGCCATGGGTTCAGCCCGTGGCGGCAGCGTTTTCGCGGTCTGGTGG
Organism: Rhodospirillales bacterium; assembly: GCA_025351925.1. Classification (GTDB taxonomy): domain Bacteria; phylum Pseudomonadota; class Alphaproteobacteria; order Acetobacterales; family Acetobacteraceae; genus CAHJXG01. The sequence continues at coordinate 33,217 of JANXVC010000061.1, forward strand.
CCGAGGGCAGCGTTGGGACCGAGCGGGTGATCGCGCTGAAACCCGGCACCTATATGAACGGTAGCGGCGAGAGCGTGCAGCCGGCGGCCGCATTCTATAAACTGCCGCCCGAGGCGATCACGGCGTTCCATGACGAGCTCGACCTGGCACCCGGCAAGGTCCGGGTGAAGCGCGGCGGCGGTGCGGCGGGGCATAACGGGCTGCGCAGCATGGACCGCTGCCTGGGCACTCCGGAGTACTGGCGCGTGCGGCTGGGCATCGGGCACCCCGGCGACAAGGCGCGTGTGCACGGCCATGTGCTGGGCGACTTCCATAAGACCGACCAGGCCTGGGTCGCTGACCTGCTGGACGCGGTGGCGGATGCTGCGCCGATGCTGGCGGGCGGGCGGCCGGAGGATTTCATGACGCGCGTGGCCCTGCTCACGCAGGCTGAAGGGACCAAGTAGATGGGCTTCAACTGCGGCATCGTCGGCCTGCCCAACGTCGGCAAAAGCACGCTGTTCAACGCATTGACCGCGACGGCGGCGGCGCAGGCGGCGAACTACCCGTTCTGCACCATCGAGCCGAACGTCGGCCGCGTCGCAGTCCCCGACCCGCGGCTGGGCCTGCTGTCCGCTATCGGCAAGTCCAAGACGACGGTGCCGACTAGCCTCGAGTTCGTCGATATCGCCGGGCTGGTGCGCGGCGCGTCGCGCGGCGAGGGCCTGGGCAACCAGTTCCTCGCCAACATTCGCGAGGTGGACGCGATCATCCATGTGCTGCGCTGTTTCGAGGACGGCGACGTGACGCATGTCGAGGGCAGCGTGGACCCGATCCGCGACGCCGAGACGGTCGAGACCGAGCTGATGCTGGCCGACCTCGACAGCCTGGAGCGCCGGCTGCCGGCAGCACAGAAAAAGGCTCGCGGCGGCGATCGGGAGCAGCAAGCGCTGGTCGCGCTGATGGAGCCGATCGTCGTGGCGCTGCAGGCCGGACTGCCGGCGCGGACCGCAATCCCGCCCGACCAGGTCGAAGCCGCCAAGCGCCTGCAGCTGATGACCAGCAAGCCCGTGCTGTACGTCTGCAATGTCGAGGAGGGTGCCGCCGCGACCGGCAACGCGCATGCGGCTCGCGTGGCCGAGCGTGCAGCAACCGAAGGCGCCGGCGTGGTGACGGTGTCCGCCGCGATCGAGGCGGAGGTCAGCCTACTGGCGGAGGATGACCGTCGCGAGTTTCTGGACGGACTCGGGCTGCAGGATAGCGGGCTCGACCGGGTGATCCGCGCCGGCTATGCGCTGTTGGGACTGGTCACCTATTTTACCGTGGGGCCGAAGGAGACGCGGGCCTGGACCATTGTGCGCGGCACTAAGGCGCCGCAGGCGGCGGCGGTGATCCACAACGATTTCGAGCGTGGCTTCATTGCCTGCGAGACGATCGGCTATGACGACTATATCGCCTTCAAGGGCGAGGCCGGAGCCAAAGAGGTCGGCAAGATGCGGATCGAGGGCCGCGACTACGTGGTCCGCGACGGCGACGTGCTGCTGTTCCGCTTCAACGTCTGATCAGGCTGCGAGGTCCGGCAGGTCCGCCACCACGGCCAGCACCGTCTCCGAGCTAGGCTGACTGTCCGCTGCCCCCACCAGCAAAGCCGCCGTGCGTTCGGCTAATGTGGAGAGCCGGCCCAGCGCCGCATCCGCGCCGATGTCGTAGCGTTCGGCGGCGCGCAGGATGCGGAGCGCTGCCAGGCCGATCGCGGCAAACGTCTCCTGCAGTACAGCATCGAGTGACGCAGCCTGGATTACGCTTGGGTCCAGCGGCACACGCCGGATTGCGGTCTCACCCAATTGCTCCCGGCTGTTCCAGCCGCCGATGGGCGCAAACTCCGGGTCTTCACCGGCAAAGATGCCGGCCAGGCGACGCATCTCTGCCTCGCAGGCCACGTGCGGCACCGTCCCCCCGGCGCGGGCGATCAGCAGAGCAATATAGCCGTCAACCAGGCTCCGCACTACGGCGAGGCTGCCGAGATAGTTCGGATGATCGGCCCGCGCGAGTGCCGGGCCGGCTGGACCGGCTTCGGTGCGGGTGCGCCACTCCTGCCGCAGGGCGTTGCCATAGTCGAACAGGCCGGCATGCCGTGATCCGGTCCGGCGCCGGGCCAGTGCCATCAGGTCGCCGTGCACGCGATGCACCCTCCCAGCCTGCATGAGCCGCAGCCACCAAACTGCCCGGCGCGCTGTCCAGGCCGGGGCCAACCGCGGCGGCAACGGCCAGCCGCGAGGATTAGTACGCTGCTTCCGGATCATACGCGCCCCGCCGTTTGCAACCGGTCAAGGTTGTTTGGGTTACGGTATGCGACCACGTTGCCGTCGGACACGGGAACGAACCAAATCTGGAGGAAGTGAGTTATGGGCATTCTTGACGGTATCCTGGGCGGCCTGCTCGGTGGCAACAGCAACGCATCGCCGCTGCAATCGATCCTCGGCTCGATGCTAGGAGGCGGCCAGGCGCAGCAGGGCGGTCAGCCCCAGCAAGGCGGGCTGGGCGGCGCATTGGGCGGCATGCTGGGCGGTGGCGGCGCGGCGGGTGGACTGGGCGGCTTGCTCAGCCAGTTCCAGCAGGCCGGACTGGGCAACGTCGCGCAGTCCTGGGTCGGCAGCGGTCCTAACCAGCAGGTCACCCCGGACCAGCTGCACCAGGTGTTCGGCGACGAGCAGGTCAACCAGTGGTCGCAGCAGTCCGGCATGCCAAAGCACGATCTGCTGTCACAGCTCTCCCAATACCTGCCGCATGCCGTGGACAAGATGACGCCGCAAGGTCAAGTGCCCGCTGAAGGCGAGGGCGGCGCGTTTGACGGCGCCGGCATCGATATGGGAACGCGCACGACGTAGCTCGTCCAGGAATGCACATCGGCGGCCGCAGGCGCTACGCAGACGCCCGTGCGGCCGCCTCTCCACCGTCCTCAAGTTCTACGGTCAGCGCACGAAGCTGAGCGGTATGGGAGTGATGCACACGGCCGGCGCGCAGATCATCGGTTGAGAGAGTCTCAACCAAATCTCCGCCCTGCATCACGCCAATTATTGGACACAGATGTGCCACAACGGCCAAGTTATGGCTGACTAACAGATAGGTCAGGCCGCGACGCTGCTGCAGATCGCGCAACAGATTTAACACCTCCGCCTGTACTGAGACATCGAGTGCGCTGGTGGGTTCGTCCAGCAGCAGCACATTGGGCTCGGCCATCAGTGCCCGGGCGATAGCCACCCGCTGGCGCTGCCCGCCCGAGAGCTGATGCGGATAGCGGAAGCGCACGCTATTCGGCAGCGCAACGTCCGACAGCGCCTGGGCAATACGGGCGTCGCGGTCCTGCAGCCCGTGCACGATCAGCGGCTCGCTCAGCGCCCGATCCACGGTCTGCCGCGGGTGCAGCGAGCCATACGGGTCTTGAAACACCATCTGCACCCGGCGGAAGAACGCCCGGTCCCGCTTACGGTCGAGGGGCACATTGTCCAGCCGCATTTTGCCGGTCCAGTCCGGGTTCAGCCCGGAAAAAGCGCGCAGGATCGTGCTCTTGCCGGACCCGCTCTCGCCCACCAGCCCAAAGCTGCTGCCGCGAGGCACGTCGAGCGAAATGCCGTGCACGACCTCGTTGGGGCCGAACCGGACACGCAGGCCGTCGATTGCGATCATGGGGCGTTCATGGCGCGAGCCAAGCCGGGTCGCGCACCATGACCGGCAGGCGGGCTTCGGGATGCGACAGGCGGGGCATGCAGTTCAGCAGCCCCCTTGTATAGGGATGCCTGGCGTGGGTCAGCTCGCCCGCCTGCAGTTCCTCGACGACACGGCCGGCATACATGACCGCCACCCGGTCGCAGAAGTGCCCCACCAGCGGCAGGTCGTGGCTGATGAGCAGCAGTCCCATGCCGCGGCGGCTGACCAAATCCTCCATCAGGCGCAGGATTTCGGCCTGCACCGTCGCGTCCAGCGCGCTGGTGGGTTCGTCAGCGATCAGCAGCTCGGGGTCGGGCGCCAGCATCATGGCGATCATCACGCGCTGGCCCATGCCGCCGGACAGCTCGTGCGGATACGACCCGGCGACACGGGCCGGGTCGCGGATCAGCACCTGGGCCAGCAGGTCCACCGCCGCCTGCGCCGCCGCACGCTTGCTGCCGCCCTTATGCGCCCGCCAAGCCTCGGCGACCTGGTCACCCGCGGTCATCACCGGGTTCAGCGAGTATTTCGGGTCCTGCAGGATCAGCCCGGCGCGCTTGCCGCGGATGGCCCGCATCTGCCGCTCGCTCGCGGCGAGCACGTCGATCCCGTCGAACGCCAGCCGGTCCGCCTGCACGCGGGCATTGCCGGGCAGCAGGCGCAGCAGAGAGCGCGCGGTCAGCGACTTGCCGGAGCCGCTCTCGCCGACGATACCAAGCTTCTCTTTCCCAAGCGTTAACGAGACGCCGCGCACCGCCTCCGCCCAGCCGGTCGGGGTGGAGAATGCGATGCGTAGATTCTTGATCTCGACCAGCATCAGCCGTCCTGTTTTGGGTCGAGCACGTCGCGCAGACCGTCGCCCAGCAGGTTGAACGCCAGGCTCGCGATGAAGATGGCAAGGCCGGGGATCGTCGGCACCCACCACTGCTCGAGGATGAAGCGCCGGGCGGTGGCGATCATGGCGCCCCATTCCGGCGACGGCGGCTGCGCTCCCATACCGAGAAAGCCTAAGCCCGCCGCGGTCAGGATGATGCTGCTCATGTCGAGCGTGACGCGCACGATAAGGCTCGGCAGGCACAACGGCGCGACGTGGCGCAGCACGATGCGTCCGGCCCCGGCCCCGGTCAGCCGCACCGCTGCAATGAAGTCGGTGCGGCGCAGGCTGAGCGTCTCGGCCCGGGCCAGCCGCGCGTAGGGCGGCCAGGCGGTCAGTGCGATGGCGGCGACGGCGCTGGTCACGCCGGGGCGCAGCGCGGCTACGAAGGCGAGCGCCAGGATCAGCCGCGGGAACGCCAGGAACACGTCGGTCACCCGCATCAGCAGCCGGTCCCATATGCCGCCGGCATAGCCCGCGACGCAGCCGACGGCGAGGCCCAGCGGCGCCACTAGCAGCACCACCGCCACGACCATGCCGAGCGTGATCCGCCCGCCGTACAGCAGCCGCGAGTACACGTCGCGGCCGAGCTCGTCCGTGCCGAACCAGTGCGCCACGGACGGCCGGGCCAGACGGTTGCTGAGCTCCTGCACGCCAGGGTCATGCGTCGCCAGCACCGGCGCCAGCAGCGACAGCACGATCAGTGACAGCGCCACGATCAGCCCCGCCATGGCGAGCGGGTTGCGGCGGAACTGCAGCCACAGCCGGTAGCGCCGGCCCCAGGCTGCCTGTCCGCGCGAGGCCGGAGTCTCGGTCAGCAGCCAGTCGCGGGTGACGATCATCGCACGCCCCTCATCGCACGCGGGGGTCCAGCACCCGGTACATCAGATCGGACAGCAGGTTCAGCACGACGTAGGTCAGCCCGACGACCAAGGTCGCGCCGAGCACCGCGTTCATGTCGGCGTTGAGCAGGCTGCCGGTCAGATACTGGCCCAATCCCGGCCAGCTGAAGATCGTCTCCGTCAGCACCGCGCCCTCCAGCAGCCCGGCGTAGGTCAGTACGATCACCGTCAGCAGCCGCACCAGGATGTTGCTGAAAGCATGCCGCCAAATCACCGTGGCAGCGGATAGACCTTTGGCCTTGGCCGTGACCACGAACTCGCCCTGCAGGCTTTCCAGCATGAAGGCGCGGGTCATGCGCGCGATATAGGCCATGTTGGACAGCCCCAGTACTAAGGCGGGCAGCGTGATCTGCTTCACGGCGTCACGGAACGCCTCCCACTCGCCGGCGAGCGCGGCGTCCACCAGCAGCAGGCCGGTCCGCTGCTCGACCATGCCGTCGAACATCACGCTCTGCCGCCCCGGCCCCGGCGCCCATTGCAGGGTCGCGTAGAACACCAGCAGCGCCAGCAGCGCCAGCACGAAGATCGGGACCGAGTAGCCGGACAGGCAGACCACGCGGATCACCGTATCGACCCAACTGCCCTGCCGCACCGCCGCATAGACGCCGAGCGGCACGCCGAGCAGCACAGCCACAAGCAGCGCCGCCGTCGCCAGCTCGAGCGTCGCGGGGAAGAACCGCGCAATGTCGGTGCTGACCCGGTTGCTGGTCATCACCGATCGGCCGAAATCGCCTTGGGCGAGCTGTCCGACATAGCGGATGAACTGCTCGGGCAGCGGCCGGTCGAGGCCGAGCTCCAAGCGGGTGCGGGCCACCACGTCCTGCGGCGCGCGGTCGCCGACGATCGCGAGCACCGGGTCGATCGGCACGACCCGGCCGATCAGGAAGGTGATCAGGATCAGGCCGAACAGCGTGATCGGCACGCTGGCCAGGGTGGCGGCAAGCGCCCGGTAGCGTCTCACGCTGTGGAACTACGCCTTGGTCAAGCCGGCGTAGCGCGTACGGTCCCCCAGCAGCGCGAGATCGAGGCCGGTCGTGGCCTTCTTCATCGCTGCCACTTCGACCTGCTGAGAGATGATGACAAACGGGCTACGCTCCTGGTGGTCGCGCTGCAGACGTTCATACAGTGCCACACGGCGGGCGGCGTCCGGCTCCTTCAGAGCCTCGATCGCGCGGGTGGTGAACTCGTCATCCTTCCAGGTGCTGCGCCAAGCAAGGGTGCGGTTCTTCTGCGCCTCGGAGTTGTCGGTGTTGATGTTGAACGTCTCGGCGTTGCTGTGCGGATCCATATAGTCGGAGCCCCAGATGCCCATCGCGACCTGGTGCTGCCGGGCGCGGGTCTTGGTGATGACCTGGCGCTGCTCGCCAGCGATCAACGTCGCCTTGATGCCGGCCTCGGCCAGGTTTGCCTGGATCGCCTGCGCCACATCCGCAAAGGGCGCGTTCGTATAGTGATCGAGCGTGACCTCAAAGCCGTTCGGCAGCCCGGCCTCCGCCAGCAGCGCTTTGGCCTTCGCGGTGTCCTTCTTGAACGGCAGGTCGGTCAGCGCACCAGGAAAGCCCTTGGGCAGGAAGGCCTGATGCGGCTCATAGGTTTTGGGCGTAATGCTGGCCGCGATTCCCTGATAGTCGATCGCCCACTTGAACGCTTGGCGTACCTGCGGCTTGGACAGCACCGGGTGGTTCTGGTTCAGCGCGAGGAAGTTGACATACGACTTCGGCGCGGTCAGGAGGGAGTAGGCTGGGTCCTCCCCGAGCGTCGCCAACTGGTCGGGTGCCAGGGTGCGCGCGATGTCGATGTCGCCGCGCTGCAGACCCAGAAGCTGCGCCGAGGTGTCGGGACGGTGCAGGATGATCAGCCGGCGCAGCTTCGGCGGGCTTGGATGATTGGGGTTCGGCTCCATAGTCACGTTCTCGCTGGCGCGCCACTGCCGCAATTGGAACGGTCCCGATCCGGCGCTGTTTCCGGCTTTCAGCCAAGCGTTGCCCATGTCGTCGCCGGCCGCCTTGGCCATGACGGTCTTCTTGTCCACGATGCAACCCACCAGCGCCGACAGGCAGTACAGCAGGAAACTGGGCGATCCCTTTTCGGCCACCGTCAGCACCAAGGTACGCTCGTCCGTCGCTCGGATGCGTTCGGACACGTTGTCCTTGGTAAAGCCGAACTGGTTTATGATGAACGCCGGCGATTTGTTCAGGATCACCGCGCGCTGCAGCGTGAACGCCGCATCTTCCGCCGTCACCGGGTTGCCGGAGGCGAACTTGCGGCCCTGCGCCATCTTGAATGTGGTGGTCAGCCCGTCAGCGCTGGTAATCCAGCTTTCGGCCAAATCGCCCTTGATGTCGGTCGGGTCCTTGAGATCCGGCAAAATAAGCCGGTCGTAGGCGTTGCCCACCAACTCGTTGGCGCTGAACTCGAACGCCTCCTGCGGGTCGAGGCTCACGATGTCGTCGATCTGCCGGGCCATCACGATCACATCGCGCGGGGTCTCCGCCAGCGCCGAACGGGCGGCAAAGGAAAGCAGCGGGCCCGCGCCCACGGCGCCAATCAGGGTGCGTCGGTTCAGCGTCATGTCAATTCTCCAATCGATACCGGAAAGATAGCCAGCGCCCTAACCCTTCGCAATCGGCGCATACGAGGTGCGGTCCGCCAATGGCCCTTGCCGGAACCCGGTCAACGGACGGCGCAGCGCGGCGATGCCGATCTCCTGCAGCATGATCGCGAACGGGCCGCGGGTCATCACGTCGCGCTGCATCGCCTCGTATTCCGCGATGCGCTTTGCCGCATCGGCCTCCTTCACCGCCGCCAGCGCCCGCGCCGTCAGGTCCGGGTCGGCCCAGGCGCAGTTCCACGCCGAAGTACGGTTGGTCGAGGCGTCGGAGTTGTCCTCATTGACGCAGAACGTCTGCGCGTTGCTGTGCGGATCGAGGTAGTCCGCCCCCCACAGCGATATCGCGAGCTCATACTGCCGCGCCCGAACCTTCGTCAGCACCTGCCGCCCCTCCCCGGCCTGCAGCGTCAGCCGGATGCCGGCCTCGCGCATCTGCGCCTGCAGCGCCTGCGCGATCTCAGCCCGCGGCGAGCTGGAGGCGTGGTCGAATGTCAGGTCGATCCCGTCCGGAAAACCCGCGCCGGCCAGCAGCGCCCGGGCGCGCGCCGGGTCGTAGCGGTACGGCGTGTCGGCGACGGCGGCCGGGAAGCCCATGGGCAAGAACGCCTGGTGCACGCGATACGTGTCGGCCACCAGGTTGGCGCCGATGCCCTGGTAGTCGATCGCCCAGCGCAGCGCCTCCCGCACCTCGGGCTTGGCGAGAGCGGGGTGCCGGGTGTTCATCGACAGGTGCACGAGGCTGGCCTTCGCCTCGGCCAGCACCTCAAAGCGCGGGTCGGCGCGGGCGGCCTTGACCCCCTCCGGCAGCAGGTCGCGCGCGATGTCGGCGTCGCCGCGCTGCAGCAGCAGGAGCTGCACCGCTGGGTCGGCGACGTGACGGATGACCATGCGCCTGGCGCGCGGCGGCTGTGGATATGAAGGGTTGGCGTCGAGCATCACGACCTCACTGGCCCGTGCGCTGCGCACCACCCACGGTCCGGAGCCGGCGCTGTTGGTGCGAAGCCAGCCATTGCCCAAATCGTCCCCCACTGCATGGGACAGCGCCACCCGCTTTTCCACTACGCCGCCCACCGCCGCCGACAGGCAATACAGCAGGAAGGTCGGCGCCTGCCGCTCGGCGATCTCGATCACCAGCGTCCTCTCGTCGGTCGCACGGATGCGGGCCGCCACGTTGTCGCGGGTGAAGCCGAATTGCGCGATGATGAAGCCCGGCGGCTTGTTCAGGATCACCGCACGTTGCAGGCTGAAGGCCGCGTCCTCTGCCGTGACCGGCGCGCCGCTGGCGAATTTGCGGTCGCCGCGCAGGTGGAACGTCCAGGTCCGGCCGTCGTCGCTCGCAGACCAGCGCTCAGCCAGCATGGGGTTGATCCGCGTGGGATCGTCGTCGTCCGGGTTGACCAGCTTGTCATAGACGTTGCCGCAGATCTCGCCACCCGAGTATTCAAAGCTCTCCTGTGGGTCGAGGCTGATGATGTCGTCGATGCGCTTTGCCATTACGACGGTGTCCTTCGGCGTGTCGGCGAAGGCAGGGCCGAACGCGCTGGCCCAGATCAACGGCGTGGCAAGCAGGGCGCGGCGGCTGGGCATGGCAAACTCCGGGACGGGCCGCGCCACGATGCAGTCCGCTACTCCTCTTCGTCCAGAAAGAACTGATCGGCCTCCTCGTCATACGAATACAGCTCGGCGTAGCGGCCCCAATTGATGGCGGTCCCCAGCGTCTCCTCGGCGTAGTCCGGCGACATGAAATCCTCCAGCTCGTCGCGGAAGCGCACAGCGGAGGCGCGATGGTTCGGGCGTTCGTCCAGCACCCGGCGGATCTGCGCCACCAGCGGCACGTTGGCCCGCAACGCCTCGCCGAAGATCTGCTTGCGGGCATCGGTGTCGGCCTCGACGAACACCCGGCCGCGGTCCAGCAGGCGAAGGTCGCCCTCCTCCAGCACGCCAAGGCCCAGCAGCTGCAGCGCCTCGCCCATCGGCAGCAGGTCGTCGAGTTCGAGCTGCAGCGACTGCGCCAGCGCCGGCAGGTCGGCCCGTCCGCTATACGGCGGCGCCGCCATCGTCTCGACCAGGCCGGCGAGCAGGTTGGTCGATACCGGGTGCAGCTGCATCGCCAGGGTCGGCGCGACCGGCGCGGTGGTGCGAAGCGTGGGCGCGCGCCGGGTCATCAGGGCGTAGATGTCATCGACCATCTGGCGGAACGCCGGATCGTGCCGGTTGCGCGGATGCACGAACGGCACCCGCAGCTCGCTCGCGACCCGGCCGGGGTTGGAGCTGAACACCAGGATGCGGTCGCACATCAGCACCGCCTCCTCGATGTTGTGCGTGACCATCAGCACGGACTTCACCGGCAGCTTGCCCTCGCTCCACAGGTCGATCAGGTCGGTGCGCAGCGTCTCCGCGGTGAGCACGTCGAGCGCGCTGAACGGCTCGT
>JANXVC010000079.1 GCA_025351925.1 Rhodospirillales bacterium
GGCGACGCGGGAATGCAGCACGTCGCCGACGATGGCGACATGGAGGCCCTCGATCCGGCCCTTCACCTGCCGGATGGTCAGGAGATCCAGAAGCCCCTGCGTCGGGTGCTCGTGCGTGCCGTCGCCGGCGTTGATCACCGCGGACGACACTTTTTGGGCGAGCAGGTTCGGCGCGCCGGACTGATCGTGCCGCACTACCAGCAGGTCGCAGCGCATGGCGTTGAGCGTCGCCGCGGTGTCGAGCAGGGTTTCGCCCTTGTTCACGCTGCTGGTCGAGACTGACATGTTGATCACGTCCGCCCCAAGCCGCTTGCCGGCGAGCTCGAAGCTCGTGCGCGTGCGGGTGCTGTCCTCATAGAACAGGTTGATCAGCGTACGGCCGCACAGCAGGTCGCGCTGCGTCTTGCCGGAGCGGTTCAGCAGCACGTAGCTCTCGGCGAGATCGAGCAGATAGGCGATCTCCGGCGGATGCAGCCCCTCGATCGCCAGCAGATGGCGGTGCGGATAATGCACTATGCGGCCGCGAGAGCAATGCGGTGCAATGCCTCGTCGCGGCCCAAAGCGGCGAGCGTCTCATCGATGCCGGGACTCATGGTGCTGCCGGTCAGTGCGGCGCGGAGCGGCTGCGCGACCTGGCCGAGCTTGCGCCCGGCGTTCTCGGCAAACCGCCGCAGCGCCGCGTCGAGCGCTGGCGCGGTGAAATCGGTCGCGGCGAGGACCGGAGCGACAAGCTGCAGCGTCGCCTTGCCCTCGGGCGTCAGCAAAGCAAGAGCTTTCGGCTCGAACTGCAGCGGGGTGGCCCGAAGCAAGAATGCAGCACTTTCAGAGAGATCCACCAATGTCTTCGCCCGCTCTTTCAGCCCTGGCATCAGCGCTCGGATGCGCGTCTCCCCTATGGCGTCCGCGTGCAGCCCATGCATGGCCGCGAGCCGCTGGATCACCTCGCGCGTCAGCCGGTCGTCATCGCCCTGACGCAGCCACACGCCGTTGATGTGCAGCAGCTTCGAAAAATCCATCCGGCTCGCAGCCTTGCCAACGCCGTCCAGGTCGAACAGGCGGACGGCCTCGTCGCGGTCCAGGATCTCGGAGTCGCCATGGCCCCAGCCGAGGCGCAGCAGGTAGTTGCACATCGCCTCGGGCAGGAAGCCCTGGTCGCGGAACTCCAGCGCGCTAACGGCGCCGTGCCGTTTCGACAGCTTGGCGCCATCCGCGCCGTGGATCATCGGCAGGTGGGCGAAGCGGGGCAGCTCCCAGACCATGCCCTGATAGATTTGGATCTGGCGGAACGTGTTGGTCATATGGTCGTCGCCGCGGATCACGTGGGTGATCGCCATGTCGTGGTCGTCCACGACGACGGCGTGCAGGTAGGTCGGCGTGCCGTCGCTACGCAAGATGATCATGTCGTCGAGCTCGCTGTTGGCCACGCGGACGCTGCCCTGCACCAGGTCGTCCACAGTCGTCTCGCCGGTCTGCGGCGCGCGCAGGCGGATGACGGGCTTGACGCCGGGCGGCGCCTCGGCCGAGTCGCGGTCCCGCCAGCGCCCGTCATAGCGGGGCGCGCGGCCCTCGGCCACGGCGCGCTCCCGCATCTCGCGCAACTCGTCCGGGGTGCAAAAGCAGAGATAGGCATGGCCGCGGTCGAGCATCTGCTGGGCCACCTCGACGTGACGCGCCTGCCGGGCGGACTGGAACACGGGCGGCTGATCGGGTGACAGGCCGAGCCAGTCCAGCGCGTCGAGGATGACCTGCGTGTTGGCGGCTGTGCTGCGCTCGCGGTCGGTGTCCTCGATCCGCAGCAGGTACTCGCCGCCGTGGTGGCGGCTGAACAGAAAGTTGAACAGCGCCGTGCGGGCGCCGCCGATGTGAAGCTGGCCGGTGGGGCTGGGGGCGAAACGAGTGCGGACGGGCATGAGCGGTGTCTAACACGCTGGAAGGTGGCGTCGAGAGCGGCGTATCTATACGATACCGCAAGGAGGTCCGGTGCAGCAGGCGATTGCGACGTTTGGCGCGCTGCGGGTGACCTGGCTGCTCGCCCAATGGGATGGCTGGATCGAGGCGGAGCGGGGACGCTTCGTCCCCTGGCTGTCGGTCTGCATGGGCCTGGGCGTGGTAGCGTATTTCGACCTGCCGGCCGAGCCGAACGGCTGGGCCGGGGTTGCGGCGGTGCTGGTCGCCCTGCTGGCCTGCGTCGCCGGCTGGCGCGCGCCCGTCATGCGGGCCGTGGCGCTGGCGGGCCTCGCTGCGGCGCTTGGCTTCCTGTCGGGACAGGCTGCTACCGCGCGAGCCCTCCCGATCGAACCATTGCCGACGCGGGCCGTCGTCCTGACTGGCGTGGTGCGCGGCGTTGACCTGCTGCCGGAGGGCCGGCGGGTGACCCTGGCCGAAGTACGGCTGGAGCCCGACAAGCCGCCATTGGCGCGTTTGATACGGGTTCGCTTGCACCGGGCGGATTTGGCGCCGTTGGGAGCGGGGGACCGGATACGGGTGCGCTCGCTGATCCGGCCGCCATCCTCGCCGGCCTACCCCGGCGGATGGGACCTGCAGCGGGACGCGTTCTTTTCCGGGCTGGGCGGGTCCGGCTATGCGCTGAACCCGTCCGAGATGCTGGAGCGGGCGCCTCCACGCGGCGGGACGGCGATGCTACAGGGCGTGCGCGACTGGATCGCGAGCCGTGCTATGGCGGGGCTGCCGGGTCCAGCCGGCGCGGTCGCGGCGACGTTGCTGACCGGCACGACGACGGCGATCCCGCAGCGGGACCGCGAGGCATTCCGCGACTCCGGCCTGGCGCACCTGCTGGCCGTGGCCGGCCTGCATATCGGCATCGTCATGGGCCTGGTCATGGGCGCCACCCGTCTGGCTCTGGCGTTGTCCGAGCGCACTGCGCTGCACTGGCCGACCAAGGCGATCGCCGCCGGGACAGCTCTGGCGGTCGGCGGAGCCTACCTGTTGCTGACCGGGGCGCACCTGCCGATCATCCGCAGCTTTGCCATGGCTTGCCTGGTGACGCTGGGCCTCGTGCTGGGCCGCCGGGCGCTGTCGCTGCGCGGGCTCGCACTCGCGGCCGCGGCGCTGATGCTGCTGGCGCCGAACGAGGTCGTGGGAGTGAGCTTCGGCATGAGTTTTTCTGCCGTGCTGGCGCTGATTGCCGGCTACGAGGCGCTGCGGCCGCTGCTGGCCCGGCTGCACGGCGATGGCTGGGGCCGGCGCTTCCTGTCGCACGTCGTGGCGCTTGCCGTGACCAGCATGCTGGCGGGCAGCGCGTCCGCACCGTTCGGCGCCTATTATTTCGGCCATTTTCAGCTGTATTTCATCATTGCCAACGTCGCCGCGGTGCCGTTGACCGCATTCTGGGTGATGCCGCTCGGCCTGATCGCATTGGTGCTGATGCCGCTCGGGATCGAGCCGCTGGCGCTGGTTCCAATGGGTTGGGGGATCGAGGGCATCCTGTGGATTGGCCGGACAGTAGCGGCTTGGCCCTCGGCGACGCTGGCAGTGCCGCACATGCCGGCCTGGGGCCTATGCGTATTCAGCCTGGGCCTCGCCTGGCTCGGGCTATGGCGGTCGCGCGTGCGTCTTGCTGGCGTCCCTGTGATGCTGATCGGTCTGCTGTCGCCGATTGTCGCGCCTGCGCCCGATATCCTGATCTCGTCTGAAGCGCGGCTGATCGCCATGCGAGCCGAGCGCACTTACCTCATATCACAGTCGGGCGCGTCGAAATTCATTCGGGAGGCCTGGCAAAGCCATCTTGCGGCCGGTCCGCTACTGCCATTGCGGACCGGCGAGCCCGCCTCATGCGGTCCCGACTTCTGCCGGCTTCTGCGCGGCGAAACCCAGACCCTTATACTCCGCACCAGAGTACAACCCGACTGCGCAGGCGTCGATCTGCTGGTCTCCGCCGAGCCCGCTCGAGGCGAATGCCCCGCCGGGGTCCCCTACGTGGATCGATTCAGCGTATGGCGGGACGGCGCTATTGCCATCTGGCTGACAGAGGCCGGCCCGCGCATTGTGTCGGACCGTGCGTATCGCGGCGACCGGCCCTGGGTGCCGGGACCACCTACCCCGCGCCGCTCCGTGCCCAACCTGCCGATGGCGACGCCGGATGAGCTGCCGTCGGCAGTGGCGGAGTGATCAGTAACGCCGCAGCAGCGCCACCAGGCTGCCCTGCACCTTCACCCGGTCGGCCGGGAAAATGCGTATCTCGTGCCGCTGGTTCGCCGGCTCCAACGCGACCGAGTTGCCGCGCCGCCGCAGTCGCTTCAGCGTCACCTCCGCATCATCAATCAGCGCCACGATGATCTGGCCGTTCTCGGCCGAGTCGCCCTTGCGGATCACGACCGTGTCGCCGTCGAGGATCCCCGCCTCAATCATCGAGTCACCAGCGACCTCAAGCGCGTAATGCTCGCCGTTGCCCAGAAGGGCCAGCGGCACCTCGATCTGGGCGCCCTGGTCGCGCAACGCTTCGATCGGCAGCCCGGCCGCGATCCGGCCATAAAGCGGCAGGTGCACCGCCGCAGCCTCATTCGCCGCGCGCACGCCGGGGAAGCGCCCCGAGAAGTCGCCGCGAATGACATTAGGGGCGAATGGCGCCGGAGCGGCTGGCAGCGCAAGCTCCCGTCCGACCTCGTTCGGCAATCGCACGACCTCAAGCGCCCGTGCCCGGTGATGGCGGCGGCGCAGGAAGCCACGCTCCTCAAGTGCCGAGATCAGCCGGTGGATGCCGGACTTCGACCGAAGCTGCAGGGCTTCCTTCATCTCTTCGAAGCTTGGCGAGAAACCGGTGGACTTGAGATGTCCGTCGATAAAGGTCAGCAATTCGTGCTGTTTGCGCGTCAACATGGCAGTGCTCTTTCGTGCCCGGTGGGACAACCGAACAAATTGAAACAGGTCTAGAACAAAAAGGCAACCACATTTGTTCTATATTGGTTCGCCACTCGACGTCAACAGTTTCGCATCACGAGCTAAATTTCCTACAAGCCGAGGCCATCCAGGCGCAGCACCGAGACCGCTGCACCAACCGACAACGCCGGTGCGTGCGGCGCACGAACAATCAAGCATCCGGCGGTGGCCAGCACCTGCATCAACGAGGAGTCCTGCCGATCGAAGGGCGTTGCAATGAGACCGCCGGCCGAGTCGGTCGCCAGCGCCGCGCGCAGGTGGTCGGCCCGATGGTCGTTGGCGGCAACCGGGGCGGCCAGCCGCGCTTCGACGGCTGATGGCGCCGGGTCAGGCAGCCCGCCGAGACGGGCCAGAGCGGGCGAAAGGAACAATAGGGCGCAGACAAACGCCGATACCGGATTGCCGGGCAGTCCCAAAACCGGCACGCCGCCAAGCTGGCCGAACAGCAGCGGCTTGCCCGGCCGCATTGCAATGCGCCAGAAGTCCAGAGCAAATCCGCGCGTCGCCAGGCTGGCCTGCACCAGATCATGCTCGCCGACGCTGGCGCCGCCGGTGGTCACCAGAAGGTCGATGCCTGAGAGATGGTCGGCGACCGAGGCGATGGCCGCCGGGTCGTCCGGTGCGATCGGCAGCACCACGGGAACACCGCCCCCGGCGCGAACCAGCGCCGCAAGCGCATGCGCGTTGGAACTGACGATGCTCCCGTCGGCCAGCGGCTCGCCGGGCATCACGACCTCGTCGCCGGTCGCGAGGATTGCGACACGCGGCTGCCGGTGCACCGCAACCCATGGATGGTTCCCCGCCGCAATCAGCCCGATTGCCCGCGCACCCAGCCGGACGCCGCCGGGCATCAAGACTTCGCCCCGGCAAAAGTCCTGGCCGGCACGGCGCACGTGGCGTCCCGCCTGGGCCGCCTCCCGCACCGTGATCCAGTCGCCGTCCCGCTCGACGTCCTCTTGCGGCAGCACGCAGTCGGCGCCGTCCGGCAGGACGCTGCCGGTGAACAGCCGGATGGCCTGATCGGCGCCAATCTGGCCCGCGAAGGGCCGTCCGGCCGGTGCACGGCCGATGACAGCGAGACGCGCGCCAGCCCCGCCGTCGGCAGCACGCAGGGCATAGCCGTCCATGGCGGACATATCGGCCGGCGGCTGGGTCAGCCGTGCCTGGATCGGACCCGTGAGCACACGGCCCCAGGCGTCAGGCAGCGCGACGATCTCGGACGCGGTGGGACGGAGTGGCGCGAGGATGCGCGCGCGGGCCTCATCGACCGACAGCATCGCCTCAATCCTGCCGAAAATCGCCAGATTTGCCGCCGGACTTGTGGACGACGCGCAGCCCGTCGATCCGCATCCCGCGATCGATCGCCTTGCACATGTCATAGACGGTCAGCGCAGCGACGCTCGCGGCCGTCAGCGCCTCCATCTCGACCCCGGTGCGGCCCATCGTGCGAACCGTGGCTGCGATGTCGATGCCGACGCTGGACGACGATGGCCCGAGGTCGAGGGTCACCGCGGCAAGCGGCAGCGGGTGGCAGAGCGGGATGAGGTCCGCGGTGCGCTTTGCCGCCATGATGCCGGCGATCCGAGCCACGCCCAGCACGTCACCCTTCTTGGCCTCGCCCGCGAGGATAACCCGCAGCGTCTCCGGCTGCATCACGACGGTGACCTGCGCGGTTGCGGCACGGTTGGTCTCGGCCTTGGCCGACACGTCCACCATGACCGCCCGGCCCTCGGCATCGAAGTGCGTCAGCGCCGCCATTACGCTGCGTTGCCGAGCAGCGCGCGGGTCGCCGCCTCTACGTTCCGCTGTCGCAACAGACTCTCACCCACCAGGAAGCACGACGCCCCGGCCTCCGCCAGGCGCAGCACGTCGGCATGGCTGTGAATGCCGCTCTCCGCGATGAGGAACCGGTCGGATGGCACGTGCGGCGCAAGCTCTGCCGTTGTCTCCAAGTCAGTCTGCAAGGTCTTAAGATTACGGTTATTTATGCCGATTAATGAAGTCTGTAGTCCCAATGCGCGGTCCAGCTCCGCCCGGTTATGCACCTCGACCAGCACGTCCATATCAAGCGCCCGGGCCAGTTCCTCTAGCTCGCGCGCTTGCTGATCGGTCAGGGCCGCCATGATCAGCAGGATGCAGTCGGCGCCCATCAGCCGGCTCTCATAGACTTGCCAAGAGTCCAGTATGAAATCCTTTCGCAGCACTGGGAGAGCCACAGTGGCGCGGGCCACTTTCAGGTGGTCGGGCGAACCCTGGAAGTATGGGCCATCGGTGAGTACTGATAGGCAGGTGGCGCCCGCATCGGCATAGGCCCGGGCAAGCGACGAGGGATGGAAATCTGGCCGGATGATCCCTGCGGATGGCGACGCCCGTTTGATCTCGGCGATCAGGCCGTAGCCGCCCTTCGCCACCGTCTCCTTGAGCGCGCGCCCGAAGCTGCGGGTCGGGTTGCGCCGCAGGTTTAATTTGCTGGCGAGCGTCGCGATGGGCATCTCCGCCCGACGTCGTTCGACCTCGCTCAGCGTCTCGGCGCAGATCTGGGCCAATGCGTCCGGGACCGCGGCGTCCATCGAAGTACTCCGTAAGTTCATGCTGTTGCCAGCTGTAGATTATGTAAAGCCGCAGCGGCAGAACCGCTGTCGATCGCTATCCCTGCCCGAGCCGCTCCTGATCGCAAGTCGGACACAACCCCGGCGACAATGAGCGCAGCGGCCGAATTCAGGAGCACGGTATCGCGGTAGGGCCCGACCTGTCCCTGCAATAACGCGTGCAATGCGTTGGCATTCATCGCGGCGTCACCGCCGCGGATTGCCTCGATTGGCGAACGCCCAAGCCCAGCATCCTCTGGGGTCACGCGGAACTCACGATACGCGCCGTCCTCCAATGCGACCACCTGACTTTCTCCGGCAACGGTCAACTCATCAAGGCCCTGGCCGTGCACCAGCCAGGCCCGCTCGGTGCCGAGCGCATGCAGGGCTTCGGCCATCGGGCGCGCCCAAGCGGCGTCATAAACACCGGTGAGTTGTCGGCGCACCCGGGCCGGATTGGCGAGCGGACCCAGCAAGTTGAAGATCGTGCGCGTGCCGAGCTCGACCCGCGGACCCGCGGCGTGGCGCAGCGCCGCGTGGTGCCGAGGCGCAAACAGGAACACGCAGCCTGCGGCGGCCAGCACGTCCGGCAAGCGGTCCAAAGCCACATCCACGTTGACGCCCAATGCGGTCAGCACGTCGGCGCCCCCTGTCTGGGACGACAGCGCGCGGTTGCCGTGCTTGGCGACCGGCACGCCGCAGCCCGCCAGCACGAACGTCACCGCGGTCGATACGTTCAGGGTGCCGACGCTGTCGCCGCCCGTGCCACAGACGTCGATCGCGCCCGGCGGCGCCAGCATCGCCGTCATGCGGGATCGCATGGCTCGGACGGCTCCGGTCAGCTCCGCCACCGTCTCCCGCCGAACCCGCATCGCCATCAGCAGCCCGGCGATCTGTGCGGGCGTGGCCTCGCCGGACATGATGGTGCCAAACGCCGCCTCACACTCGTCCGCCGTCAGTGTGGAGCCGGACGCGAGACGGGCCAGGACCGGCTTTAGGCTGGGCATGCAGCGCGGAGGTCAGGCGGCACAGGCGGGTGCATTTGACCGGCGGGCCAGCGCCACGAAGTTCGCCAGGATTTTGTGGCCATGCTCGGAAGCGATGCTCTCGGGATGGAACTGCACGCCAAATACCGGGAGCGTGCGGTGGCGGAGGCCCATGATGACGCCGTCCTGCGTCCAGGCGGTCGGCATCAGCGTTTCCGGCAACGTGCCTGGCTCGACCACGAGGCTGTGGTAGCGCGTCGCCTGGAACGGGCTCGGCAGTTCGGCGAAGATGTCCGTCTCATCATGCTGTACTGGGCTCAGCTTGCCGTGCATGGGTTGGCCTGCCCGTATGACGCGGCCACCGAATGCCTGGCCGATAGCTTGGTGTCCCAAGCAGACGCCCAGCATTGGGACACGTCCGGTTGCAGCTTTGATCAGGTCCAGGCAGATGCCGGCCTCGTCGGGCGTGCAGGGGCCCGGCGAGATTACGATGGCCTCGAGCGCCAGACTCAGCGCCTCATCGACCGAGATCGCGTCGTTGCGCCGCACTATGCAGGACACGCCCAGGTCGCCCAGGAAGTGCACCAGGTTGAAGGTGAAGCTGTCGTAGTTGTCTATGAGCAGGATCATGGGAGCAGGATCATAGCATCAGGCTTTCAGGGCGGCGAAGCGGACCGCCTCCTCGGCGGCGCGGAACAAGGCGCGGGATTTCTGCCGGGTCTCCTCATACTCGCCCAGAGCCGTGCTGTCCGCCACCACGCCGCCGCCGGCCTGCACGTACATCGTGCCGTCCTTCACCACGGCGGTGCGCAGCCCGATGCAGGTATCCATCGTGCCGTTGGCGGCGAAATAGCCGATGCAGCCGGCGTAGATGCCGCGTCGCGTCGGTTCCAGCTCCTCGATGATCTGCATCGCGCGAATTTTCGGAGCCCCCGTCAACGTGCCGGCCGGGAACCCGGCGATCAGCGCATCGAGCGCATCGAGCCCTGGCTGCAGCCGGCCCTCGACGGTCGATGAAATGTGCATGACGTGGCTGAACCGCTCGACGCTGAAGCTGTCCGTTACCCGCACGCTGCCTAGCGCCGCCACGCGGCCCACGTCGTTGCGGCCGAGGTCGAGCAGCATCAGGTGCTCGGCCCGCTCCTTGGGGTCGGCCAGCAGGTCGGCCTCCAGCCGTTCATCCTCGGTTTTGGTGGCGCCGCGCGGCCGGGTGCCGGCGAGCGGACGGATGGTGACGATGCCGTCGCGGAGCCGGACCAGCACCTCTGGGCTGCTGCCGACCACTGCAAAGCCGCCGAAATCCAGGAAAAACAGGAACGGCGCCGGATTGATGCGGCGCAAAGCGCGATACAGCGAGAACGGCGGCAGCGCGAACGGCACGGAGAAGCGTTGGCTCGGCACCACCTGGAAGGCGTCGCCGGCGGCGATGTACTCCTTCATGCGCTCGACGATGGCCATGAACTCGCCCGGCGTCATGTTGGACGCGGGCTCCGGCTGCGGCGGCAACGCGACCGGCGGCGCGGCCTGGGGTAGGGGACGCAGCAACGCGGCGTCGGCCTGGGCCAAAGCGGACTGTGCCAGCTCCCACGCCTGCCGGGCGGAAACGCCGGGCTGCGGGTAGATCGGGGCCGCAAGCGTCAGCTCATCCCGCACGTTGTCGAACACGGCAAAGATGGTCGGCCGGAGCAGGATCGCATCCGGCAGGCCCAGCGCGTCCGTGTTCTTGTCCGGCAGGCGCTCCATCAGGCGGACCATGTCGTAGCCGAGGTAGCCCACGAGCCCGCCCAGCATTGGCGGCAGGTGGTCCGGCAGGTCAAGCTGCGTCTCGGCGATCAGCGCCCGCAGGCTGTCGAGCGGCGGGCGCTGATCCGCGACGAAGGCGTGCGGCGCCGAGCGCGCGTGCCGGTTTACCTCGGCCCGGCCGTTCCGGCAGCGCCACACGAGGTCCGGCTCCATGCCGATGATCGAGTAGCGGCTGCGAGCCGAGCCGCCCTCGATGCTCTCCAGCAGAAAAGCGTTGGCACGCCCGGCGGCGAGCTTCAGGTAGGCCGCGACCGGCGTTTCGAGGTCGGCGACCCCGGTGGTCCAGATCAGCGTGCCGCGCCCGGCGTCGTAGGCGGTGCTGAAGGCGGTCTGCGACGGCGAGGCGGCGGCGTTCATGCTGGAGTGCTCAAGGTTGGATCATGCTGTTCAGCAGGACGCGGTTTACCTGCGGGTTAGCCCGAGCGCGCAGGGCGGCGGCAACCGTCAGCTCGATGTCCTGGCCGATCGCCTGGGTCAGCGCCGTGCGGATCTGGCCCGTGCCCAATGGGTCGGCCACCGGATCAGGCGTGGCGATCTCACCCAGCGCCATGACGTAGAAGCCTTCGGGCACCTCGATCATCGTGGTCTCGCCTGGCTTCAGGCTGAACAGCGGCTCGGTCAGCTCTGTCGGCACGCCGGGGGTGGGCTGCGCCCGCAGCACGGGCGGCGTGCGCTGCAGCCGCAGCCCGGCGACCGTCGCGGCATCGTCCAGGCTGGAACCAGCGGTTTGCGCGGCCGTCAGCAGGCTTGCCGCGGCGCGCTCCTGCTCCTTGCGCCGGGCGTCGCGCACCCAGTCCTCGCGCACCTGCCCCTCGACCTCGGCAAAGGGCTTGCGGGTTGCGGCCGTCGTGTCCTCGACCGTCACGGCGAAATAGGACTGGTCGGGCCCTTCGGCCATGCGCGCCGGCTCATTCTTGCCTAGCGCGAAGGCCGCGGTCAGCAACGCCTGGCGCAGCGCCGGGGAGCCAGGGAGCGGGGCCGGCTCCCCGGCGGGCGTGTTGCCCTGGGCGTTCAGCGTGCCGGTCACCGCGGCGACGCCGAGGTCACCGGGCAGGTCGTCTAGGCTGCCGCTGGCTGACAGCGCGTCCTCCAGCTTGTTGGCACGGGAATAGACCTGGTCCACCGCGCGTTCGCGGGCGAGTTTTATGCGGATTTCATCCTTCGCCCGGTCGAGCGGCCGATTAGTACCCGGCGTCACCTTGGTCACGCGGAACACCTGCCAGCCAAGCGCCGACTGGATTGGTCCGGTGATCACCTCCGCCGGTGCCGCGAACACCGCCTGGCCAAGCTCGGGCGCCGGGAACTCGGTCATTGTTGCGTCGTCGAGTGACACCGAGGACGCCCCGGTGGCGGTGGCCGCCTTTTGCACGGCGTCCCAGCCGACTCCGGCAATCCAGGTCGTCGCGATCTCCTTGGCCTGGGCCTCGTTCTGCGACACGACGACCTCGACGGAGCGTTTCTCCGGCGTCACGTACTCGGACTGGTGCTGCTCGTAGTAGCCGCTGATATCGGCGTCGGGAATTTCGATGTCGCGGGCGACCGTCTCGGGCGACAGGATCACCGCCTTGATGCGGCGGAACTCCGACGCGCTGTAGCGGTCGCCGTTGTTGTCGTAGGCGCGCTGCAGGTCGGCCTCGGTCGGCGCGGGCGGCTCGGCCGCGGTGGCGAACGGCAGCTCGACATAGTGGGCGACCCGGGTCTCGCGCTGGAAGGCGAATACCTGCTGGGTGACCACGTCGGGCGGGACGGCGCCGACCTGCACCGCTTCCATCAGCTGCCGCTGTCCGAGGTCGGAGCGCATGAGGTCAAGGAAACGCGGTTCGGTCAGATTGTTGTTGCGAAGCACGGACTCGAATGTCGCCCGGTCAAAGGCGCCGCTTTTGCCTTGGAAGGCTTTGACGTCGAACACCGCCGCGCGCACTGCGTCGTCCGGTACCACGATGCCCAGGCGGCTGACTTCGTTCTGGATGGCAGCCTGCACGATCAGGCGGTCGAGCGCCTGCCCGGCGACGGCCTGGCGGATGGCGGGCGTCGGCTCGGTCTTGCCGCCCAGCATGCGGCTGACCTGGGCGAGCTGAGTGCGCATGGCCTCCTGGAACTCGGGCGCCTCGATTTTGTGGTCGCCGACGGTCGCGATGGCGCTGTCATGGCCGACGTTGCGCACGACGTCGGCGATACCCCACAATCCGAACGAGGCGATCAGCACGATGAAGAAGGCGCGGGCGGCCCAGGTATTGAGGAAACGGCGGAACAGGGAGAGCATGCGGCGGGCATCCAAGGAACGGACCGATACCATACGGACGCGCTGGGATTTTTGCCAGATGCGGCCTTTCGGCTTGCGTCGCCGGGATTATAAGCGTTCCACGTTGCTGATGGGGGAGCCGAGTTGCGCCAGCTGATCGCCGGAAACTGGAAGATGAACGGCCTGCGGGCCGATGCGATTGCCCTGGCGACGGCGCTGGCGGCGGAGCTGCACGGCGACGCGGGGTGCGACGTGCTGGTATGCCCGCCTTCGACCGTGCTGGCCGCGGTAACGGAGGCGCTGGCGGGCAGCGCTGTGATGACGGGCGGGCAGGACTGCCACACTGACGCTTCAGGCGCCTGCACCGGCGATGTGTCGGCGCCGATGCTGCGGGACGCTGGCGCCGGATGGGTAATCCTGGGACATTCGGAACGCCGGCTCGGCTACGGCGAGTCGAACGCCCTTGTGCGGGAGAAGGTGCGCGCCGCTGTCGCCGCCGGGCTGACCCCGATCGTGTGCGTGGGAGAGACGGAGCAGCAGCGGCTGTCCGGCAATGCGGAGACCGTGGTGGCGGCGCAGATCGATGGCAGCGTGCCGGCCGGGTTCGCGGGGGTGGTCGCCTATGAGCCGGTGTGGGCCATCGGCACGGGCCGGACCGCGTCCGAGGACGACGTGGTGGCGATGCATCGCTGCATCCGCAGTCAGCTGGTGGAGACCTTGGGCGAGGCCGGGGCCGGGCTGCGCATCCTGTACGGCGGGTCGGTCAAGCCGGCCGGTGCTGCGGCCCTGCTGGCGCTGCCCGAGGTTGGCGGAGCGCTGGTAGGCGGCGCGAGCCTAGTGGCAGCAGACTTCCTGGCGATCATTCGCGCAGCGAGCTGACAGCCGGCTGTTCAATCTCGTGACACACCGTTAGAAAGCGCCGCATGACCACAGTCCTGCTGTTCATCCACCTGTTCGTCACCCTGGCCCTGATCGGCGTCGTGCTGATCCAGCGCAGCGAGGGCGGCGGCCTTGGCATCGGCACGACGCAGGGCATGGGCGGCTTCATGTCCGGGCGCGGCACCACCAACCTATTGACCCGCACGACCGCGATCCTGGGCACGGCGTTCTTCGCGCTGTCGCTGACGCTTGCGTTGCTGAACCGCGGTACGGCCGGCGGCGGGCGTTCGCTGCTGGACAGCCCGCCGGTGACGGCCCCGGCGACCAGCGGCGAGACGACACCCACGCCGGCACCGGCACCCAAGGGTCCCACGGTGCCGACGAACTGACCTGCGTTTGAGGGGGTTCACGGCTGGGTCGTTTCCGCGCTATCAAAACCACCCATGACGCGGTTCGTATTCATCACCGGCGGCGTGGTCTCCTCTTTAGGCAAAGGTGTCGCCTCGGCAGCCCTTGGCACTTTGCTGCAGGCGCGTGGCTATTCGGTGCGGCTGCGCAAGCTCGACCCCTATTTAAACGTCGATCCCGGGACCATGAGCCCGTATCAGCACGGCGAGGTTTTCGTCACGGATGATGGCGCCGAGACCGACCTCGACCTCGGGCACTATGAGCGCTTCACCGGCGTGCATGCGGCGAGGACCGACAATGCGACGACGGGGCGCATCTACTCAGACGTGATCGCCCGGGAGCGGCGCGGCGATTATCTCGGCGCCACGGTGCAGGTCATTCCGCACATTACCGACGCGATCAAGGAGGCAATTACCCGGGACACCGAGGGCCTCGACTTCGCGCTGATCGAGATCGGCGGCACGGTCGGCGACATTGAGGGGCTGCCGTTCCTGGAGGCCATCCGGCAGCTCGGCAACGACCTCGGCCCCGAGCGGACGATGTATGTGCACCTGACGCTGGTGCCCTACATCCCGTCGGCGGGCGAGTTGAAGACCAAGCCGACGCAGCATTCGGTGAAGGAACTGCTGAACGTCGGCATCCAGCCGCAGATGCTGCTGTGCCGCTGCGACCGGCAAATTCCCGACGCCGAGCGCCGCAAAATCGCGAGCTTCTGCAACGTGCGGCCGCAGGCGGTGATCGCCGCGCTGGACGTGGACACGATCTACGCCGTGCCCATCAGCTACCACGCCGAGGGCATGGACCGCGAGGTGCTGCGGCACTTCGACCTGCCGTTCGAGACCGAGCCCGACCTATCGGCTTGGCAGCGCATCGTCGATATCGTGCGCGGCCCGGACGGCGAGGTGCGGATCGCCATCGTCGGCAAATACACCAACCTGCTTGACTGCTACAAAAGCCTGGGCGAGGCGTTGACCCATGGCGGGATCAAGAACCGGGTGCGCGTCGAGCTTGACTGGGTGGACAGCCAAATCTTCGAGCAGCCAGACGCCGTGTCTCAGCTGGATGGCGTGCACGGCATCTTGGTGCCCGGCGGCTTCGGGGAGCGCGGCACCGAGGGCAAGATCGCTGCGGTGCGCTTCGCCCGGGAGCGCCGGGTGCCGTTTCTCGGCATCTGCTTCGGCATGCAGATGGCGGTGATCGAGTGCGCGCGGAACATGGCCGGGCTGCCGGACGCGTCGTCCACCGAGTTCGGGCCGTGCGATAGCCCGGTGGTGGGTTTATTGACCGAATGGGCGCGCGGCAACGAGGTCGAGCGGCGGGCCGAGGGCGGCGACCTCGGCGGCACTATGCGACTCGGCGCCTACCCGGCGCGGCTCGATGCGGGTTCGCTGGTGCGGCGGGTTTATGGGGACGCCCCGATGATCCATGAACGGCACCGGCACCGCTGGGAGGTGAACGTGCACTACCGGGCGCAGCTTGAGGCGGCGGGATTGCGGTTTTCCGGCATGTCGCCCGATGGGATCCTGCCGGAGATTGTCGAGCTGCCGTCGCATCCCTGGTTCATCGGCGTGCAGTTCCATCCCGAGCTGAAATCGAAGCCACTCGATCCGCATCCGCTGTTTTCGAGTTTCATCGCCGCGGCCGTGAAGCAGTCGCGCCTTGTCTGATACCCAATCCTCCACCGAGGCGCGGCCCGAAACGCGCATTGTCCGCGTCCGGGATATCGAGATCGGCAACGACTTGCCGTTCGTGCTGATTGCTGGGCCGTGCCAAATCGAGTCGGAGGCGCACGCGTTCGAGACCGCCGAGGCATTGCGCGACATCGCGCATGCGGCTGGGGTGCCGCTCATTTACAAGTCGAGCTTCGACAAG
Organism: Rhodospirillales bacterium; assembly: GCA_025351925.1. Taxonomy (GTDB): domain Bacteria; phylum Pseudomonadota; class Alphaproteobacteria; order Acetobacterales; family Acetobacteraceae; genus CAHJXG01. Next base: position 15,675 of record JANXVC010000079.1, read on the forward strand.
GCCAACCGCACCAGCGCCGGCGCCGCGCGCGGCGTGGGCATCGTCCACGGCTTGAAGATCCTTGCTGGAGTGCGCGAGCGGTTCCGCATCCCCGTGCTGACCGACGTGCACGGCGCCGATCAGTGCGAGCCGGCGGCCGAGGCGGTCGATATCCTGCAGATTCCCGCCTTCCTGTGCCGGCAGACCGACCTGCTGATCGCTGCTGGCGAGACCGGGCGCACGGTGAACGTGAAAAAGGGTCAGTTCCTGGCGCCCTGGGACATGGCGCATGTCGCCGCTAAGATCGCCGAGACCGGAAATGAGAGCATCCTGCTGACGGAGCGCGGCGTCAGCTTTGGCTACAACACGCTGGTCACTGACTTCCGCGGCCTGCCCGTGCTGGCGCGGACCGGCTATCCCGTGGTGTTCGACGCGACGCATAGCGTGCAGCAGCCCGGCAGGCACGGCGGCTCGTCGGGGGGGCAGCGCGAGTTCGCCCCGGTGCTGGCCCGTGCGGCACTGGCGGTCGGCGTTGCGGCGCTGTTCATCGAGACGCATCGTGACCCCGACAGGGCGCCGAGTGACGGGCCGAACATGATCCCGCTGCATGCGATGCCGGCGCTGATTGCGCGTCTCAAAGCGCTGGATGATTTCTGCAAAGCCGCCAACCCCGAAGATCAGACGGAGCCCCCATGAGCGCCATCGCCGATATTGTCGCCCGCGAAATCCTGGACAGCCGGGGCAATCCGACCGTCGAGGTGGACGTCGTGCTCGACAGCGGTGCCATGGGGCGCGCCGCGGTGCCGTCCGGCGCCAGCACCGGCGCGCATGAGGCGGTTGAGCTGCGCGATGGCGATAAAGCGCGCTACGGCGGCAAGGGCGTGCGCACCGCCTGCGCCAGCGTCGAGGGCGAAATCTTTGACGCGATCGGCGGCATGGACCCAACCGATCAGGTGCGGCTCGACGAGCTTATGATCGATCTGGACGGCACACCCAACAAGGCGCGGCTGGGCGCCAATGCCATTCTGGCGGTGTCGCTTGCAGTGGCGAAGGCGGCGGCGGCCGATCTGGGGTTGCCGTTGTATCGCTACGTCGGCGGCGTGTTCGCCCGCACGCTGCCGGTGCCGATGATGAACATCGTGAATGGCGGCAAGCACGCGGACAATCCGATCGACATCCAGGAGTTCATGATCCAGCCGGTCGGTGCGCCGACCTTCGCTGATGCGGTCCGGGTTGGGTCCGAGATCTTCCACGCGCTGAAGTCGAAACTGCACGACGCCGGGCACAATACCAACGTGGGGGACGAGGGCGGCTTTGCCCCCGGTCTCAAATCGGCCGACGAGGCGCTGACGTTCATCACCCAGGCCTGCGAGCAGGCGGGCTACCGGCCCGGCGAGGACGTCACCTTCGCGCTCGACTGTGCTAGTACCGAGTTCTTTCATGATGGAGAGTATCGCCTGGACGGCGAGGGCAAGCGGTTCGACGCAGCCGGGATGGTCGCCTATCTCGCCGACCTGGTTGGCCGCTATCCCATCGTCTCCGTGGAGGACGGCTGTGCCGAGGACGACTGGGATGGCTGGAAGCACCTGACGGACGTGCTGGGCAGCCGGGTGCAGCTCGTGGGCGACGATCTGTTCGTGACCAACAGCGAGCGGCTGCGGCGGGGGATTGAGACAGGGACAGCCAACTCGATCTTGGTCAAGGTCAACCAGATCGGCACCCTGTCCGAGACGCTGGAGGCGAAGGAACTGGCGCAGCGGGCTGGGTTCAGCGCGGTGATGAGCCACCGGTCGGGAGAGACGGAGGACACCACGATCTCCGACCTCGCGGTGGCGACCAATTGCGGGCAGATCAAGACCGGCAGCCTGGCCCGCAGCGACCGGACGGCAAAGTACAACCAGCTTATCCGCATCGAGGCAGAGCTGGGCCCGGCGGCGCGATATGCCGGGCGGACGATCCTGCGGCACGGATAGGGGTCGCGGCTGCAATCGAAACGAAGTAGCCTGCTGGCGGATTGGGGGCACGTGTTATGAGCTGGACACAAGCATTGCGGCGGCAGGCGGTGGCGGCCATCGCGCCGACGGTCTTTTTAGGCCTGGCCGGCTATTTCGGCTGGAACGCCACCCAGGGTGCGCGGGGTTCGCAGGCGTTCGCGGTCCGGCAGGAGCAGCTTGGCGTGGTCGAGGCCGACTTGGCCCGTGTTTCTACCGAGCGCGACATGTGGGAGCGCCGGGTCGCTGGCCTGCGGACCCAGCGGCTTGATCCCGACACGCTGGACGAGCGCGCGCGCGCGATGCTCAATGTGGCCGACCCGTCCGATATCGTCGTGCCATACGGCCCGGGCAAACGCCTGTTCTGATCAAGGCGGACGCTGCCGCGTTTTGTTACGACATCGTTGAACAACAGGCTCTATTGCGTTGCACAATAAAGACTTCTTCGGTCAGCGGCCTTGTCGTGATCGAATGCGGGCGCTAGGTGTTGGCGACATACCCTACGTCCGACAGGAGCGACGCGCATGGCGCAGGCAGCCGAGACACGGAAGCGCGGCAAGGACCCTGAAATCGTCCAGGAATCAGAGTCTGTCCAGATGCCGGAGGCGGCGCATCCGGGCGGCACCAATCAGTCCATGACCCGGGAGCAGCTCGCCAAGGCGTATGGCGACATGCTGCTGATCCGCCGCTTCGAGGAGAAGGCCGGCCAGCTCTATGGCATGGGCCTGATCGGCGGGTTCTGTCATTTGTACATTGGACAGGAGGCTGTCGTCGTCGGCATCCAGTCGGCGCTGTCGGATGGTGACCAGGTCATTACGTCATATCGCGATCATGGCCACATGCTGGCGACCGGCATGGAGCCGCGCGGCGTGATGGCGGAACTGACCGGGCGGAGCGGCGGCTACTCCAAGGGCAAGGGCGGCTCCATGCATATGTTCAGCAAGGAGAAGCGCTTCTTCGGCGGACATGGCATCGTGGGTGCGCAGGTAAGCCTCGGCACCGGGCTCGCGATGGCGAACTGGTATCGCGGCAGCGACCGGGTGTGCGCGACGTATTTCGGCGACGGGGCGTCGAGCCAAGGCCAGGTTTATGAGAGCTTCAATTTGGCGGCGCTGATGAAGCTGCCGTGCATCTATGTCATTGAAAACAACAAATACGGCATGGGCACCAGCGTGGAGCGCGCGACGGCTTCGCACGACCTGTCGATCAACGGGGCGCCGTGGGGCATTCCGGGTGCGAAGGTTGATGGCATGGACGTGACTGCGGTGAAAGCGGCGGCGGACGTGGCGGTGGCGCATTGCCGGTCGGGCGCCGGGCCGTATTTGATGGAAATTCAGACCTATCGCTATCGTGGCCACTCCATGTCGGACCCGGCCAAGTATCGCACCCGCGACGAGGTGCAGAAGATGCGTACCGAGCGCGACTGCATCGAGGCCGCGCGGCATACGCTTGAGGCGGCTGGCATGGGCGAGGAGGAGTTCAAGGCGATCGATGTCGCGGTGAAGGCCCGCGTTCAAGAGGCCGCCGACTTCGCGCAGAGCAGTCCGGAGCCGGACGAGCGTGAGCTGTGGACCGATATTTTGGTCGAGGGCTGAGGGTGTGACCACACAGATTCTGATGCCGGCGCTGTCGCCCACCATGACCGAGGGCAAGCTGGCTCGCTGGCTGAAAAAGGTCGGCGAAGACGTGCGCGCCGGCGACGTGATCGCGGAGATCGAGACGGACAAGGCGACCATGGAGGTCGAGGCCGTGGACGAGGGCAAGCTGTCCCAAATTCTGGTCGAAGAGGGTACGGACGGCGTTGCGGTCAACACGCCCATTGCGGTGCTTTCGGTGGAGGGTGACGCTGCCAGCGAGGGCGAGGTCGCCAATGGGAAAGCGGCCGAACCCGCGGCCCCGGCACCTGTGACGGCGAAGCAGCCGGCGCCGGAGCCGTTGGAGGACCACAAGGTGGTCGCGGACAAGGCTGCGGCGGCACAGGCCCCGGCCGCCTCGACCGCCACTGCGCCGGAGCGCGACTGGGGCCCGACCAAGCCGACCACGGTGCGTGAGGCGCTGCGCGACGCCATGGCGCTCGAGATGCGCGCCGATGACCGCGTGTTCCTGATCGGCGAGGAGGTGGCGCAGTATCAGGGCGCCTACAAGATCAGCCAGGGCATGCTGGACGAGTTCGGGCCGCGCCGGATCATCGACACCCCGATCACCGAGCATGGTTTTACCGGCATGGCGGTGGGTGCGGCGATGGACGGGCTGCGGCCGATCGTCGAGTTCATGACGTTTAACTTCGCCATGCAAGCGATCGACCAGATCATCAACTCGGCGGCGAAGACGCTGTATATGTCGGGTGGTCAGATGGGCTGCCCCATCGTGTTCCGCGGTCCGAACGGCGCGGCGTCGCGGGTCGCGGCGCAGCATAGCCAGGACTATGCTTCGTGGTATGCGCACTGCCCGGGACTGAAGGTCGTAGCGCCGTGGTCGGCAGCTGACGCGAAGGGCCTGCTGCGTTCGGCGATCCGCGACCCGAACCCGGTGATCGTGCTGGAGAACGAGATCCTGTACGGGCAGACCTTCGAGTGCCCGACCGACGAGGACTTCATCGTGCCGATTGGCAAGGCGAAGATCGAGCGGACCGGCCAGCATGTGACGATCGTCGCCTATAGCGTGATGGTCGGCGTGGCGATGAAGGCGGCGGAGACGCTGGCTGGGCAGGGGATTGAGGCGGAGGTGATCAACCTGCGTAGTCTGCGCCCGCTAGATACTGCGGCGATCGTGGAAAGCGTAAAAAAGACAAGCCGGCTGGTAACGGTCGAGGAGGGTTGGCCCTACGCCGGCATCGGCGCCGAGATCGCGATGCAGGTGATCGAGCACTGCTTCGACTGGCTCGACGCCCCGCCGGTGCGGGTGCACGGGCTGGATGTGCCGCTACCGTATGCGGCCAACTTGGAGAAGCTTGCTTTGCCGCAGCCCTCCTGGGTGGTGGACGCGGTGAAAAAGATCGTCTGAGGGGCACACAGCATGGCGACGAATATCCTGATGCCGGCGCTCTCGCCGACGATGACTGAGGGCACGCTGGCCCGGTGGCTGAAAAAAGAAGGCGACGAGGTCCGCGCCGGCGACGTGATTGCGGAGATCGAGACGGACAAGGCGACCATGGAGGTCGAGGCCGTCGATGAGGGCGTGCTGAGCAAGATCCTGGTGCCGGACGGCACGGCCGGAGTGAAGGTGAACGACCCGATCGCTGTGCTGACCGAGGATGGCGAGGAGGCTGCTGCCCCGGCCTCGAAGGCGCCGCCGGCCCAGGCGCCTGCCGCACAGGCTCCGGTCGCAGCACCTGCGCCAGCGCCTGCGATGGCGGCGGCACCCGCGCTGATGGCAAATGGACACGACACGGACCGGATTTTTGCCTCGCCGCTCGCGCGCCGGATGGCCAAGCAGGCCAACATCGACTTGTCGTCGATGAAGGGCTCCGGCCCGAACGGGCGCATTGTCCGCGCCGACATCGAGGCGAAACAGTCGTCTAGTGCCCGGCAGCCGGCCAGCGTGGAGGCGCAGGCGGGTGCTCGCGAGACCGAGGCTCCCCCGCCTCCAGTGCAGCAGGCCAAGCCGGCGCCGAAGCCTGCAGCCGCGCCGGTCACCGCGCCGCATCAACTCGTGCCGAACTCAACGATGCGTAAGGTCATCGCAAAGCGCCTGCTGGAGAGTCACCAGCTCGTGCCGAATTTTTTCGTCACGATGGACATCGAGATCGACGCGTTGCTGAAGCTGCGCGCTGACCTGAATGCGCGGTCGCCGAAGGACGGTCCGGGGGCATTCAAGCTTTCGGTGAATGACCTCGTCATCAAAGCTACCGCGGCGGCGCTCCGCCGGGTGCCGAAGGTGAATGCGAGCTACACCGAGGATGCGACCATCCTTTATGACGACATCGACATCAGCGTGGCCGTGTCGATGCCGGACGGGCTGATCACGCCGATCGTGCGCAAAGCGGATCAGAAGGGCTTGGCTGCGATCAGCAACGAGATGAAGGACCTCGGCGCCCGCGCCAAGTCCGGCAAGCTGAAGCCCGAAGAATTCCAGGGCGGCAGCTTCTCGATCTCGAACCTCGGCATGTTCGGCGTGAAGCAGTTCACCGCGATCATCAACCCGCCACAGGCTGCGATCCTGGCGGTGGGGGCCGGGGAGAAGCGCCCGGTGGTGAAAGACGGTGCGCTCGCGGTCGCGACGGTCATGACGTGCACGCTGAGCGTGGACCACAGGGTGGCGGACGGGGCGCTCGGCGCCGAATGGATGGCGGTGTTCAAGGGCATTGTCGAGGACCCGCTCAGCCTTATGCTCTAGGCCCAGTGCTTTAGGCCCAATGCTTTAGGATAGATCATGGAATCCGAATTCGATCTGGTGGTCGTCGGCGGTGGACCTGGCGGCTATGTGGCCGCCATCCGGGCGGCGCAACTTGGCATGAAGGCCGCGGTGGTGGAGCGGGAGAATCTTGGCGGCATCTGCCTGAACTGGGGCTGCATCCCGACGAAGACGCTTTTGCGCTCCTCCGAGATCAACCATCTGCTGCATAACATGGGCGAGTTCGGCTTCAGCGCGGATAACATCCAGTTTGACCTGCCGAAGATCGTGACGCGGTCGCGCAAGGTGGCCAAGCAGTTGGCCGGCGGCGTCGGGCATCTGTTGAAGAAGAACAAAGTGACGGTGTTCGACGGGGTGGCGAAGCTGGCCGGCAAGAACACGTTGGCCGTCACCAAAGACGGCAAGGATGTCGCCACGCTGACCGCGCCGCATATCATCTTGGCAACCGGCGCGCGGGCGCGGCAGCTGCCGGGGCTGGAGGGCGATGGCAAGCTGATCTGGACCTATCGCGAGGCGATGGTGCCGCCGGCAATGCCGAAGTCGCTGCTGGTGATCGGCTCCGGCGCGATCGGCATCGAGTTCGCGAGTTTCTACCGCAACATGGGCGCCGAGGTGACGGTGATCGAGATGCTCGACCGCATCCTGCCGGTCGAGGACGAGGAGATCAGCGCCTTCGCCCGCAAGTCGTTCGAGAAGCAGGGCATCAAGATCCTGACCTCTGCCAAGACGACGAAGGTGCAGAAGAACGCCGATAGCGTGACGGCCACCATCGAGGTCGGCGGCAAGACGCAGGAGATCACCGTGGACCGGGTAATCTCGGCCGTGGGTATTGTCGGGAACGTCGAAGACCTGGGGCTGGAGGGCACCGGAGTAAAGGTGGAACGCAGCCACATCGTCATCGACGAGTATTGCCGCACCGGGGAGGCCGGCGTGTATGCCATCGGCGACGTGACCGGAGCCCCATGGCTTGCGCACAAGGCGAGCCATGAGGGGGTGATCTGCGTCGAAAGCATCGCCCGGCAGAATGACGTGAAGCCGCTGAACATCGGCAACATCCCCGGCTGCACCTACAGCCGTCCGCAGATCGCGTCCGTCGGCATGACTGAGACGCGGGCCAAGGAGGCCGGGCACGAGGTGCGGGTGGGCCGCTTCCCGTTCATCGGCAACGGCAAGGCGATCGCGATGGGCGAACCAGAAGGCATGGTGAAGGTGGTGTTCGACGCAAAATCCGGCGAGATGCTCGGCGCGCACATGATCGGCGCCGAGGTGACCGAGATGATCCAGGGCTATGCGGTGGCGCGCACCCTGGAGACGACTGAGGTCGAGCTGATGCACACCGTGTTCCCGCATCCGACCGTAAGCGAGACGATGCATGAGGCGGTGCTGGACGCTTATGGCCGGGCCATCCACTTCTGAGGCGTTGCTTGACGGGCGGCCTCGTCCCATCCACTTGAGCGTCTCAGTTTCTGTGCCGGGAGTCCGCATGGCGTCGCGTGTTGTGGTCGATCATCGCTCGGGCGTGCCGGTTTTGGGCGCCGTCCGGCATCCGGAGAAGGCGAACCGTCCGGACAATCCCATCCAGCGCAAGCCGGATTGGATCCGGGTGAAGGCGCCCAACCATCCAGTCTATCACGAGACCCGGGCGCTGATGCGTGAAAACCGGCTGGTGACGGTCTGCGAGGAGGCGGCCTGCCCCAACATCGGCGAGTGCTGGTCACAGCGCCACGCCACCATGATGATCATGGGCGACACCTGCACCCGCGCCTGCAGCTTCTGCAACGTGCGGACCGGTCAGCCGGAGGCGCTTGACGCTGATGAGCCGCGTCGGGTGGCCGATGCGGTGGCAAAGCTCGGGCTACGCCATGTGGTGATCACCTCAGTGGATCGCGACGACCTGCGCGACGGCGGCGCTGCGCATTTCGCCGCGGTGATCCGCGCTCTGCGTGCAGCGGCGCCGGGCACGACGATCGAGGTGCTGACCCCCGACTTCCTGCGCAAGCCCGGCGGCTTGGAGGTGGTCGCGGAGGCACGGCCGGACGTGTTCAACCACAATCTTGAGACGGTTCCACGGCTCTATACGACCATCCGGCCTGGCGCGCGCTATTACCAATCGCTTCGGCTATTGGACCGGGTGAAAATGGTCGATCCGACGATCTTTACCAAATCTGGCCTGATGCTGGGATTGGGCGAGCAACGCGCTGAGGTCATGCAGGTTATGGATGACTTACGGGTGGCCGACGTGGATTTCCTGACCTTGGGCCAGTATCTGCAGCCCACCGTGAAGCATGCGGCTGTGGACCGCTTTGTGCCGCCGGACGAGTTTGCCGAGTATGCCGCAATGGCGCGGTCGAAAGGCTTCCTGATGGTCAGCGCGACGCCGCTCACCCGCAGTTCCTATCACGCGGACGCGGATTTCGAGCAGCTGCGTGCGGCTCGGGCCAGGCAGCTCGCGCTGGTGGCAGTCTAGGCATGCCGACTCACGCTGAACACAAGGTGCTGCCCTATAGCCCGGAGCAGATGTTCGACCTGGTCGCGGATGTCGGCAAATATCCGCTGTTTTTGCCTTGGTGCGCCAAGGCGCGGGTAAAGTCTCAGACGGATACGCAACTGGTGGCCGACCTGACCATCGGGTTCGGGCCGTTCCGCGAAAGCTTCACCAGCCGAGTCCAGCTCGACCGGCCGCGGCAGATTCAGGTCAAATATGAGAATGGGCCGTTCCGGTATTTAAATAACCAATGGACGTTTGAGCAAAACCCGAAAGGCTGCAATGTCAAGTTCTATGTCGATTTCGAGTTCAAGAGCCGCATGCTGCAAGCGGCCATCGGCGTGGTGTTCAACAACGCGGTAAAGCTGATGGTGAACGCATTCCTGAAGCGCGCGCGCGAGGTCTATGGCGCCCCTTCGGCGACGATCGCGGTGACCCCCGCGGCCATGCCGGCCAAGTCCTGAGGCGGATCGACCGCCATGACCTACGCGCCGCCGCGGTTCGACTTCACGGTTCCGGTGCGGGTCAACCTGTATTCGGACACGCAGACCAAGCCGAGCCTCGCGATGAAGCAGGCGATGATGCAGGCCGAGGTCGGCGACGAGCAGCATGGCTCCGACCCCACAGTGCTTGCGCTGTGCGACCGCATGGCGGCGATGTTGGGCAAGGAGGCGGCGATGTTCTTGCCCTCCGGCACCATGTGCAACGAGATCGCCATACTGACTCAGTGCCAAGCCGGCGACGAGATCCTCGCGCATCATACCGCGCATATCGCGACGTCGGAGGGCGGCGCGCCCTGGGCGCTGGCTGGCGTGCAGGTCGCGTCGCTCGACGGCCGCAACGGCATATTTTCGGTCGATACGCTGAACGCCGCTATTCGGCCCATATCCCGCTACTCACCGGCGCAGCGCATGGTGGAGGTTGAGCAGACGGCGAACCTGGGCGGCGGCGCCATATGGCCGCTGGAGACCCTGCATGCGGTAGCCGAGATTGCCCATGCGCACGGGATGGTCACCCACATGGATGGGGCGCGGCTGCTGAATGCCGTGGTCGCGGCCGGGGTGCCGGCGGCGGAGATGGCGGCGGGCTACGATACGGTTTGGCTCGATTTCACCAAGGGGCTTGGTGCGCCGCTCGGGGCAGTGCTGGCGGGTTCGACCGCATTCATCGATGCGGCGTGGCGCTGGAAGCAGCGGATGGGCGGCTCGATGCGGCAAGGCGGCATATGCGCGGCGGCGTGCCTGTATGCGCTGGACCACAACATCGACCGGCTGGCTGACGACCATGAGCACGCGCTCATCCTGGCGCGCGGCCTGGCGCAGATTCAGGGACTGTCGGTCGAACTGCCGGAGACCAACCTGGTGTTCTTCGACACAGAGGCGGCCGGCCTAACAGCGCAGGAGCTTGCGGCCCGGGTGCGGGCGGCGGGGGTGCTGATCTCGGTTATGGGTAAGTACCGGGCGCGGGCCTGCACGCACCTCGACGTGACGGCGCTGCAGGTCATGGAGGCCGCAGCGGCGATCCGTGACGTGGTGCAGGATTAGCCCGCCTGGGTCCTTACTGCCGCGCTGAGCATCGTCAGCGCGTGCTCCACGGTCGCCTGGCGCACGAAGGCGCGGTCACCTGAAAATACTTGCCGTTCTGTTGTGGTGTTGCCGCCTCGGATGGCGATGCCGAACCAGACGGTCCCGACGGGTTTGTCTTCAGTGCCGCCGCCGGGTCCCGCGACTCCGGTTACGGCGACCGTCAGGGCAGCTTTTGAGCGCTGCAGCGCGCCGGTCGCCATAGCGGCTGCGACCGGTCCGCTGACAGCGCCATTTGCCTCGATCATGTCCCGGGGCACGCCGAGCATGTCCATCTTTGCGTCGTTCGAGTAGGTGATGAACCCGCGGTCCACCACGTCCGACGACCCGGCGACCTCGGTCAGCGCCGCGCCGATCAACCCTCCCGTGCAGCTCTCGGCGGTCGCGAGCATCATACCGCGGACCCGACATTCGGCGAGCAGGTCCTTCGCGGCCTCAATCAGGCGGGGATTGGTCATCGACACGGGCATCCTACTCAGAAGACGACGAATTGCCGGGCGGCGGACAGCGCCAACGCTACGACGGCGCCGGCGAGGATGTCATCGGTCATGATGCCGAAGGCGCCCGTCTGGCGGTCCGCCCAGCCGACTGGCCCGGGCTTCCAGATGTCGAGCACGCGAAAGCCGATGAAGGCCAGGAACAAGCCAGCCAGCGACACGCCGGCCAAACCCAGCAGCGCGATCCACTGGCCCGCGACCTCGTCGATTACCACCCATCCAGGATCCGCGTGCGGATCGGTCACGGCGTGCGGGATGACGAGATAGCCCACCACCGCCACGAGTGCCGCGCCAAACGCCAACAGCCAGGGCGGCCCGAGCATCAGCAGGGCGCCGATCAGCAGTGCGACGGCTGATCCCGCGGTTCCGGGAGCAACCGGGAAGAAACCGACGCCAAAAAAGCTCGCGACCAGGCGGCTCATCCGCCTGACAGCGCAAGAGGATGCGGCGCGGCGCTCCCGCGGCGGGCGCCATAGAGCACGATATTTTCAATCACCCGCTGCACGTAGTTGCGGGTTTCGTTGAACGGGATGAGCTCGATCCAATCGATCATATCAACCGCGCCGGTCCGCGGGTCGCCATAGCCCGCGAGCCAGTCCTGCACCCGGTGCGGCCCAGCGTTGTAGCCGGCCAGCGCCAGGGGCAAGGCGCCGCCGAACTGGTTCAGCAGACCCTGCAGATAGGCCGTGCCGAGCCGCATGTTGTAGGCGGCGTCGGCCGTCAGCGCCGGCACGCTGACGGGCTCGTTCAGGCGCTGCGCCACGCTGGCGGCCGTCGCCGGCATGAGCTGCATCAGGCCACGGGCGCCAGCCGGACTGCCGGCCTGGACGTCGAAGCTGCTTTCTTGACGGATCAGGCCGAGCGCCACTGCAGGCTCGACCGTGCCGTCCGGCGGTTCCACGGCGTTGGGCCATCCGGCGTCCGGCAGCATCACCCCGTCCCGCCCGGCCCGGCGCGCGATCGCCACCGCCTGGTCCGGCAGGCCGAGGCCCAGGGCCATACGGGCCGCCATCGTGCGCTCGGCGTCGTCCGGTGCGGTTTCGCTCAGGCGCTGCAGGAAGACCTTGGCCCGCCGCGGCTCGCCCCAGGCCACCAGCAGCGCCGCCGCGCGCGTCAGTTCACGGCCGGTGAAGGTCACGGCCTGCTCGGCGCTCCATACCGGGTCGCGCGCCCCGCGGATTCGGGCGGCAAGCGTCGCGTCGTCCTCGCCGAGGCTACGCGCCGCGAGCTGCCCATAGAATGTTGTGGGCCAGGCAGCAGCCTGCGCGTAGGCGGATTGGGCCTCGGTAGGCGTGTCTTGCGCCGCCGCTGCCCGGCCGGTCCAGTAATACGCCCGGCCCTGGGTGATCGCCGCGCGCGACAGGCCGGCGAGCGTCCGGAAGTGCTGCGCCGCCGTGCCCGGCTGCTGCAGGCGGCGCAGCGCGATCCAGCCGGACAGGAACTCGGCGTCGATCGCGGCCTCACCGGTTTGGCGATGACTGCTGACCAGGGCGTAGGCGGCCGCCGGATCGCCTGCCCGCAGCAGGCGCCGGGCCAGCAAGTTGCGCTCGTCCCAAAACGCCGCGCGACGTTCGGCAGGTGCGGCTGCCTCGGCGGCGGCGCCCTCCTTGCTCCAGATGGCCAGCGCGGCCTGGTCTCGGCCGGCGCGGCGGTGCCATTTGGCGAGATCAAGGATAAATGCCGGGTCGGTACGCACCACGGCAGGGAGCGCAGCCGCCATGGCAGCAGCCGAGGGGTCGTCCCGCCGCAGCGCCAGCCGGGTCTCCGCGGCGGGTCGGTTGG
>JANXVC010000115.1 GCA_025351925.1 Rhodospirillales bacterium
CGATCGCGTCCGGGTAGCCGTCGGGCTGCGCGTCCGCGCTCCATTCGCGGAAGTACGGGTTGCGGACCAGGCGCAGGCTGTCACCAGGGTCGTAGCTGGCGATGCGGTAGGGGCCGGTGCCGGGAAGCGGGACGGTGCCGGTGTCCGTATCGGGTGTACTCGCGGGCAGCACGTTGGCGTGCGGCAGAGCGATCTTCATCGCGAACTCGGGGTCCGGCCGTGAGAGGCGGATGGTGACCGTGCCGGCTGCGTCATCGGCCGTCACGCCGTCCAGCACGCAGGTGGCGGGGGTGCGCAGGCAGGCCTCGGCGCCGGCAATCGCGCCGTAAAAGCTGTCCGCGGTAGGGCTCGAGATGCGGAACAGCCGGCGGAAAGAGGCGGCGACGTCGCTGGCACGGACCGGCGCGCCGTCGGAGAAGCGGATGCTGGGGCGCAGCCGGAACGCCCACGTCAGGCCGCCATCGGCCGGCGTCGGCACGGCCTCGGCCAGGTCGCCGACGATCTCATTGCCGCGGGGTCCCGGCACTTTGCGGAATGCCAGCAGCCCGTCATAGGCCAGCGAAAAGACCTGCCAGAACTGCGCGGTGTAGTTCACCTGCGGATCGATCGTGCCAGCGGTGGAATGGGCCAACAGCCGCATGGTGCCGCCGCGATGCGCCTGCATCAGGGCCGCCCGGTCCTGGGCTGGTGAGTCCTGGGCCACAGCAGGCGCAACGAGCAGCGCCAGCAGAACGGTCCAGCGGATCAGCGGCGGAGCACGAAGGCCGTGCCGTCCCAAACGCTGAATGGCGCGACTCCGTCCCGTTCCAGAATAAAGCCATGCGCCTTAGCCAGTGCGGCGGCATCGGCCCGGTCCGCGGCTCTGTTACCGCGATACGAGAAATTAAGCACCACAAGCGCTCCGCCGGGCCGCAGCACCCGGCCGGCGCCGGCAACGTGACGGTCCACTACGTCGGGTCCCGCTTGAACGATGTATGGGAAGCTGTCGATCGCCAGCACCAGGTCGAATGCGCCGCCGGGCAGCGCGTCGAGGTCGCGGCCCGCGGTCTGATCGAACCGCACGTTCGCCAGCGCCGCATTGCGCCGCCGTGCCTCAGCGACCATGCCAGCCGAAACATCCAGGCCCAGCACCGACCGACACAGCGGCGCCAAGGCCGCGGATACCCGTCCGATGCCGCAGCCGAGGTCCAGCACGTCGGCGTCGGCGCGCAGCAGGCGCTGCGATCCTAGCCAGGAGATGATCTCGGCCGTTGCTTGGGCCAGGATGGCCGGGTCGCCGAGTGAATACAGAGCCACGCTGGCCTCGGGCGAGTGCGCCACGGCACGGTCGAAAAACGCGGCGATCCGCGCCAGGCCGTCGTCGCCGGACGCGTCGTGCTGGGCACCCGTCGCCGTGACCTCGGCCGCCAATCGGTCGAGCGCCGCCCCGCGGCCCTCCACCAGCCGCGCCATCGCCGCCCAGCGCGCATCCTCCGAACTGGGGCGATGCCGCGCCAGGCCCGCCACGATGCCCTCCGTCGCGACGCCGGTCAGCAGCAGGCGCGCAACAGCGACCTCCGGCGAGATGCGCGCGGCCAGGCAGTCCTCGATCGGCTGATCCAAACTCACGCGGCCATCCCGAGCGGCGCCAGCCAGCCGAGCCGCGCCAGCCGTGCGCCCTCGCCGGCCAGAAAGCGGTCGCCGATATCGGTGCGCCAGCGTAGGTCGGGGATAATGACGTTGCGCGCCCGGGCGGTGGCGTGCGCCTGCGCCTGCTGCACCGTGGCGCCGGTGCCGGTCACGACCATGGCGTAGCCGGTCCGGCGCCGGGCGAACAGCTGACCGCTCTCCCGCCGCATGTCGGAGAAGTGATAGTGCGGCAGCTCGGCATCGTCCGGCGGTGCATGGAAGAAGATCGGCGGATCGTCGGCGGGGTCGGCGCCGGGCTGCTCCTTGGGGAAGTCCGGCACGGTCAGCACGATGCCGACAGACCAGCCCGGCAAGGTCGCGAAGCTCCTCGCG
>JANXVC010000241.1 GCA_025351925.1 Rhodospirillales bacterium
CGTTCCACCCTCGCGCTCCCGGTCCTGCACCATCCGCACCGCGCGCTCGCGCAACTCGGGCGAAAACTGCTTTGCTGTCTTCTGTGTCATGGCTCCGTCCTCTCACAGGTTGGAGCCTCCGGGAAACCCGGGGCGGTTCAGGCACCTCGGCGCCGAGCCAGTCGAGGATGGTCGGCATCACGCCGACGCGGAGGTCGTGCAGGCATTGCGCAGGGCGGTGGAAAGCGCCGGTGGGCAGCTCAAGATCGTCGCGCCCAAGGTCAGCAGCGACAGCAAAGCCATCAAGGCAGATTTCGAGCTCGCCGGCGGCCCCTCGGCGCTGTTTGATACCATCGCGCTGGTGATGACCGAGAAGGGCGCAGAGGCGCTGATGCAGGAGGCCGCCGCGAAGACCTTCGTGTCCGACGCCCTCGCCCACCTCAAGGCCATCGGACACACCACAGCGGCATCCAGCCTGCTGAGACCTGCCGGCGTGCAGGAAGGCGAGGCTGGCATCGTGCCGCTCGGTCATGGCGCGCCAGGTGCACTGACCGCAGCGGTTATCGAAGCCGGTCGCCAGCGGTTCAGCTACGGGTCGCTGGCGTCGGGTCAGCGGTGCACGGATCGGTAGCAGCCGGGTCATACGCCTGGCGGGTGCTGTCAGTGTAGAGCCTACATCAAAGCCGCCGCACCAGCGGCACCACAACCTCTTTCGAGAGCATGGGCGCTGGTGGCACGAGCTCGGCGCGACTGCCGTATCCTGACTCCATCAGGGCGAGTTTTGCTCCGAATTGATCAGGCAGTTTTCTCGTGGGATTGGCAGCGCTCGCCAGTCCATTCCGATGTTTTGCACGGCCAAATGTATGATAGTTGATTGGCCGAAGCGAACCGAGACAGCAGTCCTGGCGTTGCTGATCGATTGCCACATGGTCCGCGGCTTGCACCCTTCGTCGCTTCGCCGCGTGGCTCGTGCGAAAGCCACGGACAGCCTCGGCCGGAAGATTGTCGGACACGCCCATTTACTGAATGAGGTATCTGCCTATGCCTGTCCGCCGCATCGCCGTGCTCGGCAATCATTCCCCGCGTCAATGCGGCATCGCGACCTTCACGGATGATCTCGCCCAGGCGCTGGCACACGAGACTCCGGACGCCGATGTCCTGGTGGTCGCGATGAATGACGGTCGGAGCTACGACTATCCGGCCCGGGTGCAGCTCACCATTGAGCAGGACGACCTCGACGCCTATGCAGCGGCGGCCGACGCGCTCAATGCGTTGCAGATTGGCATGCTGAGCGTGCAGCATGAGTTCGGCATTTTCGGCGGCCCGTCTGGGAGCTATCTGCTGACTTTGCTGCGCCGGGTGCGCGCACCCATCGTCACGACGCTGCACACGGTGCTGGAGCGGTTCAACGCCGAGCAGATGGCGGTGATCGAGGAGCTGGCGGCGCTCTCGGCCAAGATCGTCGTCATGAGTGAGCGGGCCGTGCGTTTTCTGGTGGCCCAAGGTGTGCCGCGCAGCAAGATCGCATTCATCCACCACGGCGCTCCCGTGACGGACGCCGGTCGCGATGCCGAAAAGGCGCGGCTCGGACTGGCCGGGCGCACGCTGATCCTGACGTTCGGGCTGCTGTCGCCGAACAAGGGCATCGACACCGCCATCCGCGCCCTGCCGGACGTCATCCGCGATTTTCCCGACACCACCTACCTCGTGCTCGGCGCGACCCACCCCAACGTCCGCGCGCAGCACGGCGAGGCATACCGCGAGGGGCTGATGCGCCTGGCGATGGACCTCGGCGTCGCCAGCCACGTGCGCTTTGACGACAAGTTCGTGGACCGCGAGGAGCTGATCCGCTGCCTTGCAGCGGCGGACGTGTATCTGATCCCCTATTTGAGCCGGGAGCAGATCACCTCGGGGACGCTGGCCTACGCCGTGGCGAATGGCAAGGCGGTGGTAAGCACGCCGTTCTGGCACGCTGAGGAGCTGCTCGCCGAGGGGCGCGGCATCCTCACCCCATTCCATGAGCCGGCAGCGCTCGGCACCGTCCTGCGCGAGCTGCTCGGCGATCCCGGACGCCGCGCCGCGATGGAGCAGAAGGCCCGGACCTTTGGCGAGCAGATGCATTGGCCGAGTGTCGCCCACAGCTATGCGGCCCTGTTCGACGTTGCCCGGCAGCGGCGCCCGCTTCCCCCGGCTATACGGCTGCCGGCGGTGACGCTGGACTACGTCGCCTCCATGGTTGACGGCACCGGCATCTTCCAGCACGCGGTTTTGGGAATACCCAACCTGACCGAAGGCTACACGACGGACGACAACGCACGGGCGCTGCACCTTGCGGTCCTCGCGGGCCAGGACCCGCACGCCCCGGCTATCGCGCGGTGCACCCTCTCGTTCCTGCACCACGCGTTGAACCCAGATAATGGCCGCTTCCGCAACTTCATGGCCTATGACCGGCGCTGGCTCGATGAGGACGGCGGCGAGAACGCGCAGGCCCGGGCCGTGCGCGCCCTGGTCGCCGCGGCGCATGGGCTCGATGGGATGCTGGGGCGCACGGCCCGCGAGTTGCTCCGCCGGTCATGGCCGGCGCTCGATGGCCTAAACCATCCGCGTGCCCAAGCCATCGCGCTGATTGCCCTGGCCGAGGCCGCCGAGCACGAAACGCCCGAACCCGCCTGGACGGCCCTAGCGGATACCTATGCCGGTAGGCTTTTGCAGCTTTATGATGCGGCCGCAACACCGTGCTGGCCGTGGTTCGAACGCTATCTGAGCTACAGCAACGCCAAGCTGCCGCATGGACTAATCGCCTATGGCCGGGTGTTCGGCCATCCGCAAGCGATGGCGACCGGGCTTGCCGCGCTGCACTGGCTGGAGCGTCAGCAGACCGCCAGGGATGGCAGGTTCCTGCCCATCGGCAGTGAGCGGCGATATCATGCTGGGGAGGCCCAGCCGCTCTGGGACGGGCAGCCGATCGAGGTGTATGCGACGGTATCGGCCGATCTCGAGGCACACCGCGCGACTGGGGATGCGGCCTGGCTCGCCGGCGCACGGCGGGCACTCGAATGGCTGCTGGGCCGCAACGCCCTCGACCTGCCGCTTTATGATCCGGAGACGCAGGGCTGCCGGGACGGGCTGCATCGCGACAGCCTGAACGGCAACCAGGGTGCCGAGAGCACGCTGGCGCTGTGGCTGAGTGCGGCCGAATACCACCGGGCCGCCCAGCTCTCCGTGCCGCGCGTTGCCAGCGAGGCCGTAAACGAAGCAGTCCGGCGTACGATGTAGCCCCAGGGCGGCACCCGGAATTGCACCCTCTCGCCCGGCATCCACGGCATGACCGCCCGCTGCGTATCGGCATGCTCGCCCCGATTGCCTGGCGGGTGCCGCCGCGCCACTACGGCCCGTGGGAGCGGGTGGTGTCGCTGCTGACCGAGGGATTGGTCCGGGCCGGCGCGGATGTCACGCTGTTTGCCACAGCGGACTCGATCACCGCCGCCTGCCTCAGCGCCGTCGTGCCATCGCCGTATGAGGAGACGCCGGGCATGGACGCCAAGGTCTGGGAGGGCCTGCATCTTGCCCACGCTTTCAGCCAGGCGCAGGAGTTCGATCTGATCCACAACCATTACGACTTCCTGCCGTTGACCTATGCGAGCCTGGTCGATACCCCGATGGTGACGACCATCCACGGCTTCTCCAGCGAGCGCATCCTGCCGGTGTATCGCGCCTTCAACGGCCGGACGCATTACATCGGCATCTCGGACGCCGACCGCCATCCGGACCTCACGTACCTCGCAACCATTCATCACGGCCTCGATTTCCACGAGTTCACCTTTCAGCCGCGGGCCGGCGAGTACCTGCTGTTCTTCGGCCGCATCCATCCCGATAAGGGTGCCTCGGACGCCATCCGCGTGGCCCGCGCCGCTGGCCGGCCGTTGATCCTGGCCGGCATCGTGCAGGACCGCGGCTACTTCGAGCGTGAGATTGAGCCGCAGCTCTCGCCCGGCATCAGCTATGTCGGCGCGGCCGGCCCCGCCGAGCGCGACCGGCTGCTGGGCGGCGCGCTCGGCCTGCTGCACC
The DNA here is from genome assembly GCA_025351925.1 of Rhodospirillales bacterium. GTDB lineage: Bacteria > Pseudomonadota > Alphaproteobacteria > Acetobacterales > Acetobacteraceae > CAHJXG01. Next base: position 4,048 of record JANXVC010000241.1, read on the forward strand.
TGATCCATTTCGACGAGCCTTTTGGCCTGTCCGTCGTCGAGGCGATGGCCTGCGGCACGCCCGTCATCGCCTATCGGCGCGGCAGCATGCCGGAGCTGATCGAGCACGGCGTGAGCGGCTTCCTGTCTGAAAGCGAGGCAGAAGCCATAGCAGCGGTAAGACGCCTGGGCACCCTCGACCGCACAGGCGTGCGAGCCCATGCGGAACGCTTCTCGGTCGCCCGCATGGTGGACGCCTACCTCGCCGCCTATCATGCCGTTTGCCTTGCTTCCCGCTTCAGGAGACCCGACCCATGCCGAAAGCCGTGATCTTCGACGTCGATGGCACCTTGATCGACTCCGTGGACCTGCATGCGAAATCCTGGCAGGACGCATTCGCCGAGTATGGCCGCACCATCCCGTTCGACGACATCCGCAGCCAGATCGGCAAGGGCGGCGACCAGTTGCTGCCGATGTTTCTTAGCGAAGACGACATCGAGGCGTTCGGCGAGGAGCTGGAGGAGCGCCGGGGCGCGATCCTGAACGAGCGCTATCTGCCGAAAGTTCAGGCGTTCCCTCGCGTGCGCGCGTTGTTTGAGCACCTGCGGGCTGCAGGCATGGACATCGCCCTCGCCTCGTCGGCCAAGGAGGACGAACTCGAAACCTATAAAAAGGCGGCGAATATCGAAGACCTGATCGACGAACAGACCTCGTCAGACGACGCCGACAGCAGCAAGCCGCATCCCGACATCTTCCTGGCCGCCTTGAAACGGCTGGGCAACCCTGACCCACGGGACGTCATCGTCGTCGGCGACACGCCCTATGACGCCGAGGCTGCGGGCAAGGCTGGGCTGCGCACGATCGGCGTGCTCTGCGGCGGCTTCCCGGGGGACGGCCTGTGGGAGGCCGGGTGCATCGCGATCTACCAGGACCCGGCTGACCTGCTCGCCCGTTATGACGGCTCGCCGTTGGCCGAGCCGCCCGTGTCGTGAGCCGGCCCTTCGCCTGGCTGGCGGCCGCCTTGCTTTGCACCGGCTGCGCGTTGGCGACGGCCACGCCGCCGCAGGTCGAGGTGGCCGACGTTCAGCTGCGCGGCATCGGCCTGCTTAACCAGACGCTGGGTGTTACCCTGTGCGTCACCAACCCGAACGCCTCGGAGCTGGCATTCCGCCGCCTTCAGGTCACGCTGGATACCGCGGGCAGCCCATTGGCGGAGGGGACCAGCGAAGCGCCGGTGCACCTGTCGCCGCAATCCTCGACACTGGTGCCGTTCACCGTCGTGAGCACCGTGCGCCATCTTGGTCCCCAGCTCGTTCATGTCCTCAGCACCGGAGCGGTCGAGTACCGGGTGCATGGGTCCATCACGCTGGATACGCCACGCGTTACCCTGCCGTTCAGCCGCAGTGGGCGGTTTGGCCTGCTTGCAGCCGGGCAGAAGCTGCTGACAGCTGGGCAGGAGGTGCTAACCGACGCTGTTGCGCCGACAACCCTTCGCTGCGCGCCGATCCTATAGGGACCCTGAGCCCTGGGCTGGTTTCAAGTGCCAGCACGGGGATAAATGTCTGCTTAGGGTGCCGTCTATGCGCTTACCCCAGGCACCGCCGCATTGATGGCTGAAGCCAAGAAAACAACGATCCAGACGAACGCTTGGTCACCTTAGAAAATACCAGTTTTTTGGTGTTCATTGTTCAAAACGATTAAGCGCAGAGCCGCGAATCGAGTGCTTACGAGCTTTTTTGATTGCTGCAATTCCACATCCACCGTATAGGCAAACGCGTTCTGTCCCCCGAGCCCGAGGGATTTGCTGCGGTGGCCCTGTGAAAACCCAACATATCATTCTACGCCGGCTGCCGATCGTGCTGCGACCCGATGCCGCACGCGTGCTCGTTCGACCGTTCTTTCCGGCAGCCGAGCCTCGAATACTTCATGAAGCCGACACGAACCGCATCACCCGCGTCACCAGCCGCGTGCTCGCGCTGAGCCAAACCAGGGTCGAGGCCGAGCTGGCGGCGCTGATGCGTGAG
>JANXVC010000132.1 GCA_025351925.1 Rhodospirillales bacterium
CTCTGCGCCATGCGGCTTGCTGCGTGACTGGTGGCGGGCCGCATCGCGTTGGGCCTGGCTAACATTCGGCAAGGCAATCCCACGGTCCTGTAGCGCGTCCTGTGCCAGTTTCCGCACGGCATCCTTGCCATGCTGCGCCGCATAGTCGTTCCAGTCGGTGCCAGGGTCCGCGGCCGTGAAGCTCGGCATCAGGACGACCCCGCCAACCGCCGCCGCTGCTGCCGTGGCCTTCGCCTCCCCGACGTTGGCCAGCGGCACGGCCCGCCGCGGAAGGTGATGGTCGTTGTCTGCTGCCATGATGATGAGCCGTGCCGGATCGGCGGCGCGCACCGCCCGCGCAACCTCCAGCAGGTTCCCGCTGTCGAACGCCGCGAGCACGGTCAACCCAGTCGCCTCACGCATCGTAGCCGCGGTCGCGAACCCTTCCGCGATGATGACCGGCTCACCGGGCCGCAGCGTGCCCATGACCGCGAACGTCCCCTGCACCCGCCCGCCCGACATGAACAGCTTGCCACCATTGGGCTTGATCGTCTGCACGCCCCATAGCTTCCCGTCGATGTCGCGCATCGGCACGGCCAGATCCTTTCCGTCCCGCCGCGCGCCGTGTGCGCCGATTCTTTTGCGCTCGAGATAGGGATGCGATGCCGGCGCTGGTGACGCGCGGTCCCACGCGATGACCGCCTTCGCCGCGGCCCCGGTCTGCTTTACGTTGCGCTCCGCGATCCGGGCCAGCGTCGCCTCGGTGACACGTGCCCGCTCCTGGTCGCGCTCGGCCGAAGTCTGCACACGCGGCGAGCTGGATGCACGCCATGTCTCCTTGTGCCCGGTCTTGCGGTTGTGGAGGAAGCCGGCCGGCATCCCGTCCAAATGCCCGACGTAGCTCCCGGACATCCTGCCCCGCTTGGCTCCGTCAACCTCTGTGCGGTGAAACTGCCCGTCCATGATCGGCGGCCCCTTGGGCCGTAGACCGGCGCGGTGCAGCGCCTCGGCGAACTCGGCCTGCACCTCGACGGTGGACAGCGCAGGCTTCTTGGATGGCACGTCCCGCGCCTGCTGCTTCGGACGTTGAGACGGCGCACGGGTTGCCCGCCGCGCCGCCTGGACAGCCTGGCGCGTCTCGTCGCGGCCGGGCCCGGGGTGTCGTGGTGTGAGAGGACTGCCCGGGGAACTGGCGGTCGTGGCGTTCGGATGCGCTGTCCGTGGGTCCGCCTGACGTTGCTCGGCCGGCTGGAAGGCCGTCGCCAATGACCGCACCCATCCGGTATTCGATCCGTCCGAACGTTCGATCAAGTCAGTCGCCAGCTCCTTTTCCGGTTGCCTGGACAGGTTGCGCGCGACGTTCGCCCATACGTCCGCCTCGGTGATCGGCAGGGTGGCGCCCAGCGCCCGGCGATCCGTGATCTCGCGGCGCTCCTGGCCGTCCGCCACCACGAGCCAAGTCGTTTCTCGCGATCTCGACTTGGCGACGTAGCTCTTGAAGCTGTTGACGGCGCTCGACCCGCTCGGCATCGCGTCGATATGCTCGGTGCTCGTGTTGCCCTGGATCGCGTCGATGGACAGCACATCGCCATAGGTCAACCGGATGCGGTTGGTCTCCTTATCTCGCAACGTGTCCCAGCGGACTAACCCGGAGTTGCCAAGATGATTGCGGAGCTGCAGCCCGCCGTCCTCGATCCGATCGACCTCGACGACCGACCCGTTGTTTCCGAGGTTCCCCGCCTTCTTGCCAGCGAAGCTCGCCCGCGTGCTGGCGAACAGCCTGACGCGATCCCCGACTGCCAACGGCAGCTCGTACTGTGCCCCATTCTGGTCGGACGCTTGGATGACGACCTTGTCCGGCCCGACCTGGCCCGCCTCCCGCCTCCGCTCCCGTATCGCGGCGCCGATGGCCCGCGCGTCCTCGTTGGTCGGCGCACTGACGGTCAGCGTGTAAACGTCCCGGCCGGCGTTGGCTGCGTGCCGCTTCTCCCAAAGGTCAGCCGTCGCCTCGACCGCTTGCCGTCTGCCGCCCTGGACAAGAACGGTGTGCCCGTCTTCGTTCAACCGGTCGATCCCCGCCGCCGCTTTGCCCTCGCGGAACAGCAGCGACGTGGCCTGGTCCCGCGTGCGGAGCTGCCGCACGGTGCTGTCGATTTCCGGCACCGCGTCAGCGCCCAGCGCCCTCTGCACGAGATGGATCGAACTGCCGGCGTCGATCGCCTGCCCCTGCCGATCGTCGCCGATCCCGACGATGGAAAAGCCGCGCTCTGCTTGCAGGCGCAGCAGTCCCAATACCTGCTTCGTCCCGATCTGCCCCAGCTCGTCCACCACGACGACGCTGCGCTTGTCGAGGGCGATCCGCCCGTCCGCCGCGCGCGCCAGGAGTGCCGCCATCGGCATCGTGTTGCGCGGTTCAATGCCGGCGTCTGCCAGCGCAACCGCCTGCCGGGTCGCCAGCGCCGTCCCGTATACCGTGCGCTCGTTGCCCTGGTGCTCGGTCGGCGCAGTCCACGCCTCGACCAGCGGGCGCAGCAAGGTGCTCTTGCCCGCGCCGGCAACGCCGATCGCGACGGCCAGCCGGCCGGACGTGCCGAGCGTGTCGATGATCGCGCGCTGCTGCAGGCCGTGCTCGCTGGTAAAGTCCAACCCGTCCCGCGCCGTCACATCGCGCACGGCCCGGTCGATCTGTCCCGGCGCCAACGCCCCGCTCGTGTCGGCCGCAGCCTTGGCCGCGAGCCCCATCGCCTCGCGTTCCTGCTCAAGGTGCAGCGTGGTCGTGATCTTGACCCGGTTGGTGCGTCCCGGCCCCGCGCCGTCCTCGTTCACCGTGGCGACGTTGGCCCATACCAGCGGCACGACCTGGCCGTCGTGCTTGACCCCGTGCTCCCGCATCGCCGCGGTGATCCGGTCGATGTCCTTCGCGCTCTCGACACCTGAGGCGATCAGGCCGCGCGCCGCCGCCGTCCGCGCGACCGTGCCATACATCGTCGCCCGGCTGGTGAGCTGCCGCTCCAGGACCGGCAACGCCGCCTGGTAGCCTTGCAACAGCCGCTCCTGCTCGGACAGCGGCGGCTGGCCCTTCATCGCCGGGTCTATGACGCTGCGGTGCTCGTAGCCCGCAGCGCTGGCCTGCGCTCGCCATGCCGCCATGTCGGATACGCCGGTTTCTGTCCCGCCCAACATCTTGCTCTGACGGACTGACTTCGTGCCCCGGGTCATGATGCCGGCCAGCTCCAGCGGGTGCAGCGCATCCCAATCGAGGCCCATGCCGGCGACCATCTTGCGCGCCTCGACCTCGCCGTCCCGCGACCGCTTGCTGAACAGGTCGGACATCGGCTCGGGAACGGCGGTCAGGCGTGCCGTCTCCGTCTTCTCATCGAGCACCACGTCGATGCCGTACGCCCGGAGGTTCGTCGCAAGATGGGCCTGGTAGTAGGCCCCGACCTCATGCACCCGGTCGTGCAGCGCCAGCATGTCCATGCTGCCCACGCTGCCGTCGTTGGCGAAGACGACGTTGGGCGTCGCGACGTGCGTATGGAGCTGCATGTCCGCCGCGACCTTCGGGTTGTGGACGATCGTCAGCAGCGTCGTCTTCGTGCCGTCCGCCTCGGTGTGCGGGATCTCGATGGTGGGGCGCGCGGTGTAGTGGTCGAAGCTGATCCAGGCCAGCTTGCCGGGGACGCTGCCTTTAGACCCGCCGTCGCCTTTCCTGGCGTGCCCGATGATGCTTTCCAGGTGCGCCATCCCGGCCATCCAAGCGTCCCGGTGCGCGCCGACGATGATGTACCGCTCGGCCTCCGTTGGAGCCAAGGCCATCGCCACGCTGACCGACTTGGGCGCGGAGAAGGTGAAATCGACATACGAGATGCGATCCTTGCCCGCCTGCGTCTTGTAGTGCGGCTTGCCCTCGATCTCCGCCCCGTCGGCACGCAGGCCGCGCAGCAGGTTCGTCACCTGGTCGCGCGTCGCCGTCCGGTTCAGGTCCAGGCCCAACGCCTCGGCGATGTGGATCGGCATGTCCTGGCGCGGGATCGCGGCCGTCCCCTCGGCCTCCGACCGCTGGACCCCGCGGAGGTAGTAGTCGGCCATCTCCCGCATCTCGGCCGGCATCGCCTGCTCGGAGAGATAGGACGACATCGCAGCCGCCGCGCTGGTCGCCCCGGACGAGCCCTTGCGGAAGCTGAGCACAGATCACCGCACGGGCAAGGGGATGCCAGCCGCTGCTATATCGGCCTCGTCCGCCAGTTCCTCCGCGGCTGCCAGCCGGTCGTCGCTGTAATCCGGCACAAGCGTGTCCTCGTAAATTCTCTCCAGAAGCTCAACCTGGCGGTTAGAGCTGTCCCGGATTTCAGTAATCGCCGACGTGATCGCGTTGCCCCCATTTTCGCCCCGGACCTCCGCAATCAGCCTTTTGGTCATTTCGAGCTGCACGTCGAGGCTGTCCAGAACGCGTCCCATCACGACCTCGCAGACCTTTTGCCGTTGCTCGATTTGGGCGATTGCTGCCAGCATCTTCGTAGCTAGAGTGTCATTCATCGCCATCCTCCCGAGCCTGATTTGTGTCTAAGGCGCATGGCATAGCCATGCAATGGTGTATTAAACATCAAAAATATCTGAGCCGTCCTCGCATCATAACAGAACGCTATTGACACATATCATAGCCGTAGCCAGCGTGTTATTAGGGCGTTACGGAGAGCGTTACCCAGATGCCGAAGAAGCCTACCACAACACCGGCTTTCAAAGACGTGGTAGCCGCACTAAGCAAGCCGGGTCGGTCCCGGCATTCTACAGCCTATCTCTGGCTGCGGCGGAACCGGCCCCAGGTTGAACGCCAGATTGCCGACCATGGCATCAACTGGCAGGACTTCGCAGCAGCCCTCGCCGCCTCCGGCATTGTGAACCGGAAAGGCGAACCGTTCTCTGGTGCGGCGGTCAAGCAGACTTGGTTCCGATTGGGCCAGGACATGAAGAAGCAACCCCCTCGCGTCGTGCGCAAGCCCGTCCCCGCGGCACGGGGCCGAGAGGTTGCGCACGGTGTTCAGCCCTTGGCTTACGAGCCGCCCATGATGGACGATGCGCCCATGGTGGACGAACCGCCGACGTCGGGGTTTCGGTTCACCGGCCCTGCCACGCTGCGTGGACACACGCCAGCCCCGCCTCTGGTCAAGCCGCCAGAGCCTGTCCTGCGCCCGCCTGTGCAGGACGTTGACGAAGTGGTCGCGCGCCTGCTCGGCAAAACCCGCCACAAGCCTCAACCCGAATAATCAAGGAAAGAACCATGGCAGAAAAGAACAAGCCGGTTGCCGAGATTATCCCGTTCCGTCGCGGGGCAAGCCTCGATGACGAAAGCGAAATCCCGCTGGCGTCCGCCTCCAGCTCAACCGCCGTCGCTGGTCGGGATCGGCTCGGTCCTGTTGCCCTCAACCTGACCGGCAAGCCGAAGGTCTGGTTTCTGATCGGTCCCAACGGCAGCGGCAAGACAGCGCTCGCCCGCTGGATCGGCTGGAACGTCGCCGGTGAGGGCAGAACCGTCCTGATGGCTGCGCTGGACCCGCAGAACCGCTCGCTCGCGACTTGGTTCTCCAACGTGATGCAGCCCGACAATAACGACGGGACGCAGACGGCACGCTGGCTCCGCGACTTCCTGCAGCACGCGATGGACCGCATGGAGTCTGCCATCCTCGACTTCGGCGGCGGCGACACCGCGCTTGCCAAACTGGTGAACGAAGCCCCGGACCTCGATGCCGTGCTGGCTGCGGCCGGTGTCACCGCCGTCGCCTGCTACATGATCGGGCCGCGCGTCGAGGATTTGGCCTCGCTGGACGCGCTGGAACGGGCCGGGTTCCAGCCGGCCGCAACGGTGATCGTGATGAACGAGGGCCGCGTCGATTCTACGCTATCCCGCGAGGAAGCCTTCGCCCGGGTCCTGCGGCACGGGGCGTTCACCCGTGCCGTCGCCCGTGGCGCGACGGTGCTGTGGATGCCTCGCCTGGAGCCGGAAGTCGCGGCCGAGATCGAGGGCAAGCGCCTGACGTTCGGACAGGCCCGTGACGGACAGGTTCCGGCCGGCGCGAAGTTCGCTCCGATCGGCGGCTTCAAGCGCAGCATGGTCCGGCGCTGGCTGGACGCCATGGTGCACGAGTTCGCCCCTGTCGCATCGTGGATGCCGTGAACGACTTGGCCGGCGTCCCGGCTGACAAGCCGGGAGACGACTTCGCTGCAAAGGTGCGCGCGGCGCAGGCTGACATAGCGCAGGGGGTCGAGCGCGCGGGGTGGCGCGACGATCCCCTGCGTCACCCGATGGCGGCGTTGTCCACGACCGTCGGCGTGTTCCCGCCCCTTGTGGAGCGCATGGAGGCCATTGCTGCGGGAATGAAGCGGCCGATCAGCGACGACGAGTTCAACCGGCTGCAATCGACGATCATCCGCGGAGCTGACCGGCGCGCGGCGGACCTGGCTCGCGCCCATAATCTGCGGACTGTTCTTTGGATTGGCGCGGCGATCGGCGGGGCCTTCGTGCTCGGCGTAGGGCTGGATCAGGCCGTGGCCTACGCCCGTGCTCCGTCATACGACGTCATAAGGCTGGCGGGGAACGCTTTGCTATGCCGTGCAGACGGCGTGCGTGTCGATGCCGATGGGGTCCGGTATGCTCCGATCGTCAAGATGACGCCTGAGCCGACTGCCCATCACTAAAACAACAATCGGGGGAACAAAGCCATGCACACGCGATCCATGTTTCTATCCGCCGCGCTGTCCATAGCCGTCGTCGGAAGCGCTCAAGCCAAGGTCCGCAACGACGCTGGAGCACTGGCAGCGGCCGGCGTGCTCGGCGGCGCGCTGGGCTACCTCGGCGGCAGTTACGCCAGCCAGCCGTCCTATGGACAGTCCTACGGCCAGCAGGGCTATTATCCCCAGCAGCGGCTTTATTACCCGCCCCAGCCACACTACGAGCAGCCGGCATACTACGCGCCGAGGCCACCGGTCTATTATGCACCGCCGCCGCCTGTCTTCTACCAGCCGCCGAGCTACGTCTATGTCCAGCCACCCGGCTATTACGTGCCGCAGCCGGCTCCCCAGTATTTCCCGCGATACTGAGCTGCCGTGATCCTCTACCATCGCACGACGGCGGACGGAGCCCACGCCATCCTGAGCAGCGGGTTCCGCGATGCGACCGGCTACTATCTTTCGCGCGTCGAGACTGCCGGCGTCTGGTTCTCTGACAGGCCCATCGATGCCAACGAAGATGCCAAGGGCAAGGTGCTGCTGAGGGTCGTGCTGCCGATCGGCAAGTACGAGCTGCGGCAATACGAGTGGATCGAGGCCGGGAAGCCCTACCGCGAATGGCAGTTGCCCGCCTCGCTGGTCAACAAGCACCGCCTGGCGTTGGTCGTCATAGACGGGGATGTTGCGGCATAGCGTCCAACACCAGCCAGCGCCAGGCGCAAAGCATCCTGTTGGGCGCCAAGGTGCGCGAGTATGCGAGCTGGTCGCTCACCGTCTCATGCCGGCCGTGCAGCGTGGAGCGGACGATCCCGCTTGCCGAGCTGCCGCCCGAGCTGACCATCATGCAGGCGCTAATGCGGATGCGCTGCCGGGCGTGCCAAAGCCAGATCCACGCCGCGGCGCTGGACAACAATGTGCCGGGCTGGCGCGGGCGAGTGGTGCAGGTGTGGGGGCCGGGCTCTTATGGATAGTTGGCGGTTCCAACAGCCAGTCATTAGACCGGATTATACATTAAAACTGTATGATAAGTTGCAATGACTACTACTCTTTAAACAACTGCAAGCTTACTGCATCGCGGTCTGCATTACTACTGCAATACAATTATAGTTTTGACAGTCTTGTTATTACAAAGTTATGCAAAATTGAGCTGTCGTTGTCACTCAACGTGCATATTAGAACCAATGCGCAAGTAAAAATTTCTGACATATCACGATTTGTTCATCCATTAACTGCATTTTCTGTTATGACACTACCGTTTTTTAAGGCATACTTCTTTTCACAGGTAAGGCGCGGGGCCAAGCCAAAACGAAAGGACAAGATCACGCTCGAAGATAAATAACGGCCTTTGAAAGCTACAATAGATTCGCTCCCGTCTAGTGCTTGGAACACCGAACGGGAGCTAACCCTAAACAGATGGTGCCCACCATGTCTCAGGCTATAACCAACATCGGTTCTGCTGAAGCCTCCTGCAAGACCTCGCCTCAGTCGGGGCAAAGGCAGACTGAAGTCCAGCACACCCGGCGCAAACCACGGCGCTCGGCGACCAGCGCAGACCAGAAGGCTAAGTTGTCGGTTGCGCAGCTCGCGTATATCGCCAATGACCCACGCTGGATCGAGCATCGGCGCAAGTTGGCGGCAGCGCAGGAAGCACGTCGCATGACGTTGTTTGAAAACGAAGTCACGGCCATTCTTGAGATGCGTAAGAAAGGCCGGACGTTCTCATACATCTCGGAGGAAATTGGCGTTTGTCGCGATGTCATAACGCGGGAGCTTGCTGCGCTCGGTCTTACGGTTGAGCGCGTCAAGTCGGATCGGCGCGCGCGCCGGGGCAAGGGCTTCTGGCGCAGTTTCGACTAAGCCAGCCGCCTAGGCCGCCAGCCCGATGGGAATCGGGCTGGCGTTCAACTTCTTTGCAGCACGGGTGTTCCGTTATGATTGCCCAGTGTGATAAGGAAGCACATCCACTGTGCGGAGACATCTGCTTGGCACAAAGCCCGTCTGGTTCTGTTCGTCGTGGGGTAGCCGACGCGATCGATCGCCGGCCGATCGGCACCAATATCGATTTGCCGATCTATGTCCGCGAGGGTGTGGAAGACTACATGATCGCTCACGAAGGTTCGACTTTTCGGACCGTCGTGATGGAAGGATTGCAAGCACTCGGAATTGCCATCGAGGATGAGGACATGATCCCCGAGCGCGCGATGCGAACGCCGCGCAAGCGGGCCGTGACACCGGACGATACTCCCGCGACGCTGAAGCCGACATCCTTCCGCTTGCCCCGCTATGTTCGGGTCAGTGCAGAGGAATATCTATTGGATCGCCCGCAGATGCGTTTTCGACACCTGGTTATGGCAGGTTTTAAGAAGCTTGGGATCAAGGTCCATAAAGACGATCTAATCGCGGAGCGGCAAAACGTGCTCGCCGCAGCTCCAGCGCAGGGGCGCGAAACCTGACAGGTTGATGCATCGGCAAAGCGTGACATGAGAACATAAGACGAACAAGCTGTTGGCGAAGGTTAATGCTTCACCTGTAATCGATAGTTGTTAGAAATCTATCCACTATAAATCTAGCTGCTAAGATTATACCGGCTAGATTGCTAGCTCCGTGCTACAACGCAGCATGACAACCATCATCGGCCTAATCTCTCAAAAGGGCGGCGTCGGCAAATCCACGCTCGCCCGCGCTTTAGCGCGCGAAGCTGCGGCCGGCGGATTGCGTGTGAAGCTGGCGGACCTTGATACGCAGCAGGGCACGAGCACCAACTGGCACCGCCGCCGGCTAGAGGCGGGCGTAGAACCAGCGTTCTCGGTCGAGGCATTCAAGACTGCCGCGCAAGCGCTCCGCATTGCTCCTGATTTCGACGTGCTGGTGTTGGACGGCCCGGCGCGTGCCAGCGCTGCAACGCTGGAGATCGGCCGGCAGGCTTCTCTAGTGGTCCAACCGACCGGCGCGAGCGTTGATGACCTGCACCCGGCCGTCCTGACATTTCACGAGCTGGTGCGGGAAGGGGTGCCAAGGGCGCATCTCGTGTTCGCCTTATGCAAGATCGGCACGGATGCGGAGGAGGGCGAGGCCCGTGCCTACATCGCGCAAGCTGGCTTCGATGCATTGGCCGGCTTCATTCCTGAACGCCCCGCCTACCGACAGGCGCAGAACCTTGGCCTGACCATTACCGAAACGCGCTTCCCGCAACTCAATCGCCGCGCCGATGAATTGCTGCAAAACGTGGTGGACCGCATTAATGGCTGATTTCAAGAAGCTGCGTCGCAACCTGCCGGCGCCGCCAACCGAGGCTGAAGCGCCGGACAACCTTACGGCACCGGAGGTTGCACCGATTGACGGCCGATCGGTGCGCGCTACGGGGCGGACCAAGCAGCTTGCTACCCGGGTCCGCGAGGATTTTCACGACGAGATTAGAATGTATGCCGCCAAGCACCGGCTGAAGCTGGTCGAGGTATTGGAATTGGGACACGAGGCGTTGAAGGCCAGCAAGAAAACTAGCAGCTAGATTTCTGGCTAATGAAATTTGCAGAAATGCTGGATCGGCATCGCGCGGAGTTGGCCCAGTGACCGCGAAGGTGTGCGAAACGGCCACTCCGAACAATTCGCGCAAAGTGTAAGGGCGGCCAGCTGCTCGGGCCTGTCCCCAGTGCTGTCCTGCTGCTCGCGGTGACCCTGGTGCTATCGACCGCCAGGGTCTGGCGCCACAATTAGCCGGGGATAATTGCGCGCTGCGGCAGCTAGAGATTGAAGCTGTTCACATTGAAACCACCGTTTTAGAGTGAACAGGGGCTTTAGAACGGAATTTCGTCGTCCAACTCTGAGGTTGGTGTTTTCTTCTTCCAAGCCGGGGTTGATGCCTTGTTATCTTCCGACCTTGGGGGCGACAATGCCTTTGGCGTACTGGTTGCCGCAATGCTTCGGGTCTGCTGCTCAATAACCCTCGCTTCTGCAACTTCCTGCATAACATTACTAATAAGTTTATGAGCAATATCAGCGGAAGCCCAGACCGCTCCAGGAATTCCTAGTATCTCGAAACTAACAAGCGCAACAGCAAGAATGTTTACCCGTTGCTTTTCCAGTTCTTTTTCAAAACTGTTTAATTTGTCTAAGAGTGTTTTGCGTTTAGCGCCTTGCATAGTCGATTTTTCGACACAATCACGTAACCCATGCACATAGCTTCTAATTTTATCTTTGGATTGCGGCAGTATTTCGACAGAATTCTTTCGCGACTTCATGCTATTATCGAGCATGATCTGCGTGATGTAGTTGTCTAGATCGTCTTTAAAATTGCGAAACTCACTTTCATTAAAGCTTGAGTGACGCGGCACGTTCATTGAGACAAATGGCTCGATTTCAAGCCTTTTAGCGGAAGCTGCTATAACATTCATAAAGTTATGGCGTATTTCTTCCCGTTTTTCATAATCGTTTCTTTCGTCTAAATCAAGTTTGGACGTTTGTGCTGAAAAACTTCTTTGAGCGAAGTTTACGAGGTTTATAAAAGCTGACTGGGGATCATCCATATCCAAGCTGTCTAGCTGTTCTTGTGTCACAAAATTAAGAATAGTCATGTGCTAGCCTTAGTGGTTGCGTTGCGTTTACGCTACTTAGTTAAGCGAGCCTAGAGATCGTCGCCTGGCTCACATCGTAGCTCCGCGCGATGCTGCGCTGCGTCTCGCCCTTCGCGATTCGCTTCAACGCCTCCTGCTGCTGGTGCGGGGTAAGCGAGGGCTTCCGCCCGAATTTCACGCCTGCTGCTTTCGCGTCAGCCCGGCCCCGGCTCGTGCGCTCCAAGATGCGGCGGCGCTCAAGCTTGGCGGCAACGCCCAGCATTGCCAGCACCAACTCCGCAAAATCCCCGGTCGTATCCAACACCGGCTCCGCCAGCGAGCGAAGCCCGGCCCCAGCCCGCTGAATGTCGCGAGCCAGGGTGAGCAAGTCGGTCGTGTCCCGGCTCAAACGATCCACGGCGGCGACGATCACCACGTCACCGGGGAGAAGGGCGGCGATCAGCTTCTTGAGCTGTGGGCGCTCGGCGGTGGCTCCGCTGACCTTCTCGCGGTAGGTTTTGGCGCACCCCGCCGCCGCGAGCTGGTCGAGCTGGTTGGCAAGGTCTTGGGCGTCGGTCGATACCCGCGCATAGCCGTAAATCGTGCCGCCGTTCTGCATCAGAATTTCGTATCAAAATTACCGAGCAATTTCAATGCTGGGGTGAGTGATGCAGATATCTTGAGTTTCGTATCGATGGCCGGACCAAGAGGCAGGATGGCGCACGCTTCACCCATGATCGTGCTTGCCGGCCCCGGGGCACGTGGTTCATGAATTTGACCCGCGCTCTGGTGGTTCTCCCGCTCTTTGCGTGGAAGCGAGAGGTCGCCCGGAGCAAATAAAGCTTTGACGTTGTGGAGAAATCCTAGCTTGGTAGGCTTTGGTCAGCGTGTCATGCCGAGCTACCGGGATAGTTGACAAATTCCAGAGCGACATTTGTCGGTTAGTCCCTGAATTTGAAAATTAGCTCCACGCAAAGAGCGGGAGAACCACCAAACCAGGTCAACTTCAGATACTGGGTTGAGAAGGTGTCTCGCCAAACTCGCTATGGTCGCGGTATGTCGTATTGACTATACCATTTGGTTGTAGACGAGGGGATAGATGGACGCGCTACCCGCGATCACGCCGGACATGGCGACCGATCCTATTGTAGTTTTGGACGGGGTGCTTTGCCTCCAGCTCGACGGTGCAATCCTGCCGTTGCGGCTTGGGCAGGAACCCGTCACAGCCTTTGTTCCGGGATGGCGAGCGGTTTCCGTCTATACCGGCTTCCATCCGTTCTCGATATTGCAATTCAGCAGCGAAAACAACGAGACCGCGTTCTGGGTTGTCGATGCCGAAGGCTCGCGCCTTGGCGGATCGCTCGGTGAGATGGAGCCCGGTGCCCGCGTGGCATTGCGCGCCGCCGCAACACCGTGCGTTGCGCATTGGGTCAGTGCGGTCCTGCAACAGCCTGTGCTGGCATTGGACGACCCATTGCGCGCCTTCCTGCTGTTGCCGGAAGACCTGCGGCGTGACATCGGGCAGCTCTGTGCCACCTCGGCGTTGCCGCCGGTCGCTCGGCTGGTGCTGGACGCGGCTCCGGACCGATGGGATGACGAGTGGGGCCTGAGCCGCACGCATGTCGAGGCGCTGCTGGCGACGCCGTTTCAGGACCGCCTGTTGCTGGTGGCGCAAGATGGCAAGTTGAGCTGGCCCAGCCCGGTCGATGGCCGGACACTCACCGTCCAGGGCAGCCTGTGCTCCGACGATTTCCGCTTTGCCTACCGGCTTGTGGATCCCGTGCATGGTTTGGTGGTTTATCCGATCGTCTCCCACCATCATTCGACCACGCTTGGCCTGTATGTGCCGGCCCTGAACGTTGTCGTCATTCGCGACGGATGGGCAGCGGGATGGCTCAACGTTTACGTTCCCGACCTCGCGGAGTGGCTGGTCCCGCTGCTATGCCGTTTCGGCCCTATGCTTGGGGATTATTTCCGCTCGGACGCCGTTTGGGTCGCCAGCATCATGCGCAGTTGGCCGGCCGTGCATTTGGGTCATCAGCTTTGGAACGAGTTGACCGGCATCGATTGGTTCCTGCGCTTGGCGGCCGGGCCGTGCCTGCCCAAGTGGATCGTCCCCGGCGCGGAAACCGAGCTGTGGGGCCGCGTTGACGAGATTTTTCCGCAGATCGAGGGCCGGGTCGAGCGCTCGGCGATCAGCGCCGACGTGGCTATTACGTCCTCCTACGCTTCCGGTGCCTGCTTGGTTCGGATTACCAGCGAGTACGTATCGGCAGATTTGCGGGGCAGCCTGCACCGCAGCGTCGAGGCTGATCCGATATACGGCGAGGTGCGCCAGATCATCGCGAGTCGGACGCGGCCGAACGCGCCTGTCATTCTGCTGGGATTGCGGGTGGAAAACCGGACGATGGTCAATCTGTTGGATTTCTGTGAGGAGCTGCTTGAGCACGTGTCGGATGTGTTCCCGGGTGCCATGATCGTCGTAGACGGCCATAACTCCGGGAATAATGGCCAAGTCATCGTCAGTCATGGCGAGCGTACGGGGCACGGCGACCGCATGGGAGACCGGTCACCCCTTGCAGTCGAGCGTCAAATCGCGACGCATCTGAGACGTCTGCAAGCGGGACGCGACGTGACGGTGGTGGACACGCTTGGAATGCCGGTTCGCACAAGCTTGGCATGGTGCAGGCACGCTCATTGCTTTTTCTCGATCTGGGGCGCCAGTCTTTCCAAGTACCGATGGGCGTGCAACACGCCTGGCTTGGTCATCACCAGTCGCTGGAACATGCTGATTCGGGACGATTTGCACATTTACAAATTGCCCAGGTTCATGGAGGCGCCGACTGAATTGAAGTTTGTATCAGAGGATCTGACGGTCGATGTGCCTGATGCACCGCAACTAATAGATGTTGGGCCGGGACAACCGGCCTTTTTTAACTTCTACACAGATAACCAACATGTTTTGCGACAGTTGGCTGGTGTGATCCAGGACGCAATGGCCGACCTACCGATAACCTAAGCACGCCTTGTGAAATAAGGGAAACTCCAATGTCGGTCCGAAGCCTGGGCGCTTGTTTGGACAATGACCCCAATAGCTCGATGCATTTCGATCCTTTGAAACAGGATGCAGGCTCAGAGTTTCTATGCTTTCGCTTTGGTGATCGGGAAATAAGGCTGACTGGTTCCGGTTGCGGTAACCTATTCGACGGATGGCGAGTGGAGTTCGTCTACAGCGGCTTCGCTCCAATATTTATCCTTCAACTTGTGCATGCCGCCGGAAAGCGGTCGGTGTGGTATGTCTCCTCACAGGGTCTCAGGTTGGCCGGCAATGTGGGCGAACTCGGCCAACGCCACAGACACCTTCTGCAGCGCTCTGCGATGCCAGTCATAAATGAACTCGTTCGTAGCATCATTGAAGATGTGAGACCTGCTTTGAGCGAAGTGGCCCGAGGTTTTCTCAACCTAGATAACGGAACAAAGCTCGAGATCATGGATTTGGTTGGCGCCCACTTATTTTGCGCCCCCGAGATTGAAATCGTTGATGCAACTACGGATGACACATTCTTCATGGGTCGTGGGCGCTCTATGCCCGTGGTCTTGGAACATCGGCATATAACCTCGGCTTTGAGATCAAGCCTGCAGGACCTACTGTTGGCATCGGTCCGCTCAGGCCGTGCGACTTTTAGCATTCCAAGCCCAATAACGGGACAGGCGATAGAAGCGCAGGCGAGCCTATGCTTTGATGACTATCATTTCGCCTACCGTTTCGTTGACTCACGGTGCGGGCTGGTTTTTTATTTGATAGCCGGCTACGAGGTGTCGCAGATCTACGGACTTTATATTCCGCAGAACGACATCCTATTTAGCCTGGGCTCAAGCGTTGGGTTGAATGTCCTGATCGCTGACCATCTGCCCGGTTGGCTGTCTAAGCACCTCTGCTGTTTCGGCCTCGAATATGCTGGGTATTTAACCGGCCCCATGACCGGGATGACGAGCGTATTGCGCGCGCCGCCGTGGACCCATATCGGCCATCAACTTTGGAACGAACTCACGGGCATCGACAATTTGTTGAAAGAAACTGAGAGCTTCAAGGCTTTGGAGTGGGTGGTTCCAGACGGCCGAGGCTCAGTCGAGTTCTATGGCCCTGTCGATGATCTATTTCCGCAACTTCGCGGTTCCGTGAAACGCGGTTTGCATGATGCGGCGGATGTCATCCGCTACGCCTATTTTCATCGACGCTTCGTGGTTCGCATAACCCAAGAATTCATATCCGAAGATCTACGCCGGCGAGTTCTGCGCCACGCTGCTTCGGCCGCTACAAACAGCCACGACATTAAGCGATTGATGCATTACCGGGATGGTCCGGTGGTTTTGCTGGGCCTACGCGTCGAGAATCGCACGTTGGTCGACTTGAAAGGCTTCTACTTCCTGTTGATCCACGCTGTGCTCTCACTCTATCCGGGAGCCCGCTTCGTGATTGATGGCCATAATGCGCCCAATGCAGGCGGCCGGGAATACCGCAGTCACGGAGAGAACCCAGCAAACCCGCCAGTCACCGTGTGTCTAGAGCGTGAGATTCTGCAATTCCTGACAAGCGCGTTCGGAGACGTCGCCATCCTGGATGCCATAGGCCTTACCGTTCCAGAAAACCTGCGGCTGATCGAGACATGCAATTTCTTTGTTGCGATGTGGGGCGCCGGTCTCGCGAAGTATCGATGGATTTGCAACAAGCCTGGATTTGTCATCACGAGTCATTGGAATCTTACTCAACGGCCCGACCTGAACATCTATGACCATCCAGGACTGATGGAGAAGCCCAGTCCGATGTATTGGCTAAAGCCTGAAATGGTGACCGATTGTCGAGACATTGCCTGTGCAATGCCGAACGGTGACCATCCGCAGTGGTCGAACTTTACCATTGCTGAACAGTCGACAATCGATCAAATTATCCACCACCTGCAAATGCATACAGCCGAGCAACCCAAAAGGATTGAACTCCTGGAGATCTGAAATTAGGCCCAGTCACCTCATGGGGCGAAAAACGGCCAAGCTCATCTTGTTGCGCAAACCTTCGTTTGAGCGACATAAATAGCCTTGATTAGGAACAGGGGCTTACGTGTTGCGCTATGCTGTTGCTCTTGGGGATGCTATTGCAACAGAGTTCTGCGACATGTTTGTCATTCGTTCTGCGAGTTGGCCGTTTTCCGACCTATGAGGTGACTGGGCCAAATTAGCGAGGCTGGGGTTCTAGGCAGTGCAGACCGGCTACGTTGGTGACTTCGATCCACTCATGCTGGTCGTCACCTTTTTCGCGCAATCAGTGTGGTGCCAGCAGCAATAGTTTCCTGAGCTACAGCATTGAGGAATGCGCAGAACGGCTCGTTTAACTGCTGTGGCGCGTCTTTCAAAAGATCGCCAATCTTCATCTCGCAAAATGCCACTTTCTCCGCGTCCGGCAGGCCATTCCGCCATTCATTGACCATCCAGGACAGCGCAAAAATTGGGTGCTGCCATGGACGGACATCACACGACACAATGTCGCATTGATCCTCGAATATGCTTCGGTTACCTTTTGGAGTCGCATTAAAAAAGTGATGGGGATACCCATGCACAGGCTGGAGAAATGGCCAGTCAATCCGGATGATTCCACCCGGTTTTGTCACACGGATGATCTCTCGAACTGCAAGCCACGGCTGCTTTGTATGCTCTAATACAGCCAGACAAAATACGTGATCGAACTGCCCATCGGCAAACGGTAAGTCCTCACCAATGCATATAACATCAGTACTGGCTGATCGCCATATCTCAGCATTCACGACATTGCTATAATAAGTATGGCGCAACCCTGCGCCGACATCAAGAAATATTGCTTTAGGGTTGGCACGGATAATTTCTATTATTTCTGGGTTATATTCATTTGCTGCAACGGGTGGAAATTCTGGTATTTCCATGCTGTTCCGCACGTCTTGCGGTAGAAAATCAAATGGACCGTCATTAGTAGCAATATCGTATCGAAATGACAACGTGGATAGCTTCTTGCGGCGTAGCTTCCCAATCGCAGTTGCGTTGACGAACTGCCGCCGATTCTCTTTGGCGCCATAGCGGGCGAAGTGATCCGCGGCCGTCAATCCAGCTGCCGTTACATCCGGATTCGCCGCTAAATAGCCGATCTGATCGAGATCACGTGCTGATCGGACAGGCGCTATTGTGGGTAGCTCTGCATAGGATGACAACGACATTGAATGCTCTCACAATCACATACAATAGGTGGCAATTATTGTAGCTTATGTCTAGGGCCTGTTAGCATTTGAGCCAATCCATGCTGGCGGCGAGGCAAAGGACGCCCATGAAGGAGTTGGCGGTCTTCTCGTAGCGCGTGGCGACCGCACGCCACTCCTTGGGGCGGAAGGCCCAAGCGCGTAAAAGTGCACGGTAGCGTCTTGCACGCAATGTTCAGGGGTAGGCGCAGGCGACTGCAAGCGACGAAAAGCTTAGCTGCCAATGGAATAAAATCCGCGCTGGTGCGGATATTGCACGCAATGTCATCCCCCGCGTTAGCCCCCTGGTTTGTTGCGTGCAAGACTCCTCAGGTGCGCTCGTCATTCCAGCCAATGACGATTGCACGCCATGATTGCACGCAGCAAGGCCAGAAGTAACGAACTGGCCTTCTGGTACGCATAAGCTCCGTGAAAGCCCGTCGGAAAACTTATCAGCAGAAGTTTCCGCACACTTCATCAATCCGACAGGGTTTTCCGTGTAAGAAATTGGCCCGATTTCCCTCTTGGGTGAACCGTTTTCAGCGATCAACGGGAATCACATGATTCCCGTCAGGCAATTTCGGACTTCATCCAAAGCACTGAAATGTCGTAGTTTCTGAAATTTTGTTCGTGTTTTGTCTGCTTGTGCGTATCAAAAGGCCAGTTCGTTACTTCTGGCCAGCAAACAGCCATTTCGGACCGAATACGAAACAGAATTTGCTTTTTCAGCATGAAATCGTAGGAAATTCGCCCGTGTTCTCGTTTCTTACCGTGCGGAATTACGTGGGCGGGCCTTCCGGCCCATCAAGCGCTTGACGGGAGGTAAGAGGTCCTGTCTCCTACAAGTTGGCAGTGTCCGAACAGGAGCGTTGAGGCGGGCTATTCCGCCGTCACGCGGCGATGCCGTAGACCTCAATCTGGTCGAAGTGAAGGTAGCCCGACGCGACGGGGATCATGACCCGGACAAAGCGAGCGGCCACGCCGGGTTCGAACTCGCACCGATAAGGGGTGCCGTCGATCCCGCCATACAAGCTGGCGTCGGTCTTCTGATAGACGGTGTCCCACGTCTCGCCGTGTTCCGACACGCTGACCTCGAAGCGGGCGACGCGGTCCAGCACGCCGTCGAGGCGGTTGAACAGCACGACAGCACGGACGACGCAGACCGCTCCCAGATCCACCTGCCACCACGGCGAGGCTTCCAGCTCCGTATGGTTCTGCGAGCCGCCAGTGAAGACACCGGATACCAGCAGCGCGGCGTCTTCCTCCGGGGTGCGCGACGCGTGCAGGGATGAGCTCTGGTTGGCGGCGCAGCCTTTCGAGAGGTTCGTCCAGGGTGATTTTGGGAAGGCGCTGCCCTGCCAGGCGCGATCCAGGCATTGCAGCCAGTAGTCGCGCAGGTAAGTGTCCTCGGCAATATTTGTGTTGCGGTTGTGCTCGTCACGCTCCGCGCTGGACTTGTTGCCCCACATGGATTGGCCGTAAAACGCGCCCTGAGTGCCGCGGGCGACGCGAAGATTGAAATCCGAGTCTGACTTCATGTGGAAATGCGCCACGAACGCGGTCGCGAGGATTCGGTCGCTCACGCCCTTCTGCCCAAGATGCGTGTAGGCTTGCTCAGGAAAGTCAGCATAGTAGGCCTGCATCGGCGCGCCAAGGACGTCAACCGCCCGCAGGCTCGGGTCGAGGCGCGTGTAGTCGTGCATCACCGGCGTGTTCAACTGTTGGACGAAACCGGCATAGGGTAGCCGCGCCGTGTTGACCAAGACTTTCGTAAAAGCTGTGGGGATGTTCTGACGCCGCGTGTAGTTGAGCAGGACGTCGCCGTCGGGCCGGGTGGCGTGGCCGCTGGTGCCGAAATAGCACCAGTTGAAGTAAAGGGCGTCGAACTCGGCTGTCCGCGTTTCGACGAATGCCGCTATGTCATCCAGCTCTTTCAGCACCAGGAACTCGTCGATATCCAGCGTCATCATAAACTCTGTTTCGGCGCTGTAATTTCGCATGTAGTGCAGAAGCATCTGACATTGCAGGCCTTGATATTTGTAGTGCACGAACGTCACGAATGGGCTGTCGCCCTCGGCAAAGGACATGACTTTTCTGTAGAGCGCCGACGGCTCGTCGTCGTTGCAATATAAATACACATGCTCAAAGCCTATGGACCGGTGATAGAGCAGCCACTCCTCGATGTACCGCTCCTCCCAGCGGGCGCAGGCCATCAGGCTGAAACGGAACAACGGCGGCCGGATGCGGCCGGCCTCGTTGAAACCTTTGGGGAAGCTGGAAACGAGCGACAGGTATTGATCGTCGATCGGAGCCCTGAACCAAGATAGTGCTTGCCGTCGGGTTTCCTGACATACCCCGTGCTGTTCCCCGAGCGAACCCGGCCGGTATTGGTATTCCAAGTCAGCTTTGCAGAGACTCCCGTCCGGCCCGGCGTGCGGAAGCGGCTCGCCGCTGCGGAAGCGAACGCCGATCCGGTGCGGGCGGCCATCGAGGACCGCCTCGGGCAGCCGGAAGTTAAAACCCAGCGCCGAGCCAGGGATGCCAGCGGCGTTCAGGTCCGCGCGCGGCGCCGAGCAGGCGAACTGACTGGCGACGTGCCCATCCACCACGAGCAGCAGTGCAGCCGGCTGCCCGGATAAAGCGAGGTCTGCCGCCCAGCCGCTCAAGACCGCGTCGTCCAGCAGCTCGACGATGCCGAGCCATTGAATTGGCGGCTCGTGGGACCACTGCGCGGACGGTGCAATTGTTACGGCTGTGCTGCCGGGGTCAATCATGGCGACTTTTGTTCCAAGCGGAATACGAACGGGTCTGACATGTTGGGCGACAGCAGCGGCGGGCAGGCTGCTGGCTGTACAGAAATGGGGCAAGGCGCGCAGTCAATGCTGGAACATCGACACGAAAGCACCTTTGGACCGACGCTGGGTCAGAGGCATCCACCTCGCCGATGAACAGGCCGTAGCGCAGCTGGCATGAGGCGAACAGGCCGGTGTGGGCAGACATCCAGTTCGCCTCGCTCTCGATGTCCAGCACCTTGTGTCAGACTGCACTAAATTTTGCAAATCGGAAACCAGCGATCACAGTAACTTAGGCCAGGGGCGCGACTGGGTTCACTGCACTTAACCGTTAGAAGCTCCTGACCGGGCCGGACCAGCCGCCGGCTTCACGGCCGCCTTCTTCAGTTTGTCCGCCAGCCCGAACAGGGTGCGGTCCAGCCGCAACGTGCCTTCCTGGTGCAGCTCCACCATCTTCCGCAGCAACCCGCCGGGAGACTTGACCCCGCCGGTCGCGTGACGGGCGCAGATCGCCGCCAGGGCCGTAATCGCCCCGTCGCCGCCGAGCGTGACCCACGCCTGGCCCCATGCTTGAGGGGAGATGCCGATGGCGCCGCGGACATCGTAGGCAACCCGGCCCAGCTCGTCCCAGCTCGGCCAGGCGCTGGACGTCCAGTCGCGGAAGATGGGCGCGATCTCCAGGATGAGCCCCGGTGTGACCACGAACCCCCGCAGCACGCACGACGGCATGACGCCTTTCTTGGAGTGAGGCGTCTCAGCAGCCGTGCCGCTGCCTGCCCCTGCTTTTGGAAGCAGCTCACCTTGCGCTGGCCGTTTCGCTGCGTGCCGATCCGGCTGGCCGCGACTACCATTTTCCTCCTGAGCTATGGGCCTTTCAGGCCTTGCCTCGCCCGGACTAGCCGACTCATCTGCATTCGCGCCAGCGATAAAAAGTTGGGTTGTAGTTGTAAGGTGGGGCCGGTATTCCGCCCCCATGGGGGCGGTTTCCCCATGTTCCACAGCCGCCAGGGCGGCGGCTACTTGCTCCCCCAGATGAACGTCCAGCGCCCGCAGCCGGGCCGCGATCGGCACCAGCGCCAGCGGGTCGCGCTGCGTGCCCCGCCCACGCCACAGCGCGTCAGCCTTGGCCGCGGCGGCAGGCCAGTCCTCGCCCTCCAGCTCCTCCGCCAGCGCCAGGTCCACCAGCGACAGGACGTGGTTGCGCGTGCTGCTGATCTCGCGCCGCAGCCGCCGGCCCTCGTCGCGACGCGCTTCCCACTCGGCCGACAGGCGCTCGAACTCCGCCATGCGCTCTGCCAGGGGCGCCAGGTCGAAGCCGTAGGCGTCCGTGATGCGGCCCTGCTTGTCCCGGTGCCCGTAGCGTTTGCCGTTCGGGCTGCGGCGCAGGCGCACATAGCCGGCATCGAGCGCCGCACGGATCGTCGCCTTGCGCTGGCTCGGCCCGACGTTCAGGCGGTCCTCCAGCTCGGTGTCCGACGGCCAGGCGATCGGGCCGGGACCGGGGCCGCCGTCCCAGTCCTGGGGCCGGGTGCGCCCCGTCAGATAGTCCACCAGCTTGACCACCTGGGCAGGGGCGCCCAGCGCTGGTTCCGCGCGCTTGAAGGCGGCCAGCATGCGGCCGGGCGTAGTGGGAGTGAAGGGAGCAGCCCCGGCCGTTTCGGCCCGGAGCTGGAGTACTGTGATCTTGCGCCGTCCTGTAGGCGGCGTGGTGTGCGTATCCATGCTCTCGTCCCTGTGTTGGACGAGCCTTCGGAGAGGGCACAGACCCACCATCAAGAGGCTTGACGGCTTTAAAAGCCGTCCCTACTCTTGTGATCAACACATTGTCCTGTCTCAGCCTTACAGGGCTGGGGTCTATAGCCTCTCGGAGAGCCGCCCTTGCCGGGGCGGCTTTTTCCGTTTCTGGCTCGCGAATTGCGTTGTAGCTGGTTTCTTCCTCAACCTCCGTCTTAGGTTTAGCCCGTAAGCTTCGCTTGTCCGTTGCTGCACGTCTAGGGGAAGTTTTTCAATACGTATATGAGTTAGTTTAAAAGGCCTGGCGGAGCGAAAACGTACAGCAGTGGATGACTGCGGCGGTTACGAGCTGTCGCCCAGCAGCTCGTCCACCGTCACGGGGCAGGTTGTCGGCACTGGCAGGGGTTCTTGCCCATCCATGGTCTCGGGCATACCCGCGAGCGCATCGCTGTAGAGTTCGGCCACGTCGATCTTGCTCCGCATCGAGGGCGTGAACTTTCGCCGCGCCTGCCTGCGGAAC
This sequence comes from Rhodospirillales bacterium, assembly GCA_025351925.1. Taxonomy (GTDB): domain Bacteria; phylum Pseudomonadota; class Alphaproteobacteria; order Acetobacterales; family Acetobacteraceae; genus CAHJXG01. Next base: position 22,556 of record JANXVC010000132.1, read on the forward strand.
AGCCGCGCCTCACCGCGCCAGTGCGGCTCGTCGCGCGACAGCGGCCATGCCTCGGCTTTGAGGTCGTGCAGAAAGGCCAGGGTCCATAAGCTCTCGACGGCATCCACTTGGCTGCGACCCACGCTCTCGACTTCCTCGATGATGTTGGCCCAGTCGGGCGCTTCATTGCCTGCCTCACCGGCCACCAGCTGGCGCAGCAGCCGGGCCTGGTGCTCGGACCACTCCAGCACGTCCGCGTCGTAAAGATCACCCATCTCAGCCCACTCCTCGCGATAGTAGGTTCTTAACTGCCTGATCTGTCCAAGAACCACCCCATGCTGTCCTGACACCCTGCGCTGTTAACGCGCGGGAGACGGCTTCCACCTTCATACCTGATCCCTGCAGCTCGTGGACAAGCGGTCTGACGCGGGATGCGAAAAGGTCGGCCTTGGCGACGCGGCCAGTACTGGCCTTGGCAGGGTCTGGCGGGGAGACGCCCCGATAGCCTCCCAGCTTCGTGCCCCTGGCCTTGGCAGCAGCCAGCGCCGCCTTCGTGCGGACGCTGGTCGCCTCGCGCTCCTGCTGCGCGACCAGTGCCATGATCCCGACTGTCAGCTTGTTTGCATTCGGCATGTCCACCGCCATGAAATCCACATCGGCCTTGTCCAGTCCAATGAGGAAGTGGGCATCGCGGCTCAGCCGGTCCAACTTGGCGACGCACAAGGTGTCACCGGTCAGCCGGCATAGCGTCATCGCGCGTGCGAGCTGCGGCCGGCCGGCTGTTGCCTTGCCGCTCTCGACCTCCACCATCTCGTCCAGCAGCGTCCAGGTGCCGCCGTTCAGGTATGCGGCAACCGCGGCGCGCTGCGCCTCCAAGCCAAGGCCGCTCTTGCCCTGCCGGTCGGTGCTGACCCTCAAATAGCTGACGAACCGGCTTTGCAACGTGCGCTCCAAACACCCTCAACCAACGTTGAGCATGTTTGGAGACGCCGCAACAAGATCGTGCGCTGTAAGCAAGGTCGATTAAGGTTTGATAACTACGGATCGTTATCGAGTGCAGAAAGGCGGCACCTTCTGAAAAGAAGTCGAGCTTCCTCTCGCAGCCGTAGCTGACATCAGCCCGTTTCGAGCAGAGCCGCATAGCAGGATCAGGAAACGCTACCCTGGCGGGTATCTTTACCGCAACCGGGGTCGTTGAGCGATTCCGACGCACTTTTCACAATCCAGAGATGAAGTTGCGTTGTTCTGGCGACAATGGTTCGAAACATACAGGATGTTTGCTGGGTGACGGCATATGCAGCGACAAACCTCCGGTTGCAGTTCATATAGCTGAACCCTTCGACGCTATAACGCAATAGCGTTTTATCGAAATAACATCAAAATGAAATTTTAGAATTGCGTTTTTGTGGCTGAACGGTCAGCATCGCGCGAGCGCTGTTAAGGCGTACGTGGCGGGAAAAGTCCGATGTCTCAGGAACGCCCATGGTTCAACTTACCTAATCTCCGTCCAAAAAGACGGGATTGCCTCATTCCGCATTTCCGTCGCCGTTGCAATGTGCTTACGCTGCTGTCGCAACCTACAAAGGCGACGCCGACTTGGAAGACCGGATTTCAGAAGCAGACCTCGCCAAAACTCTCGGCGAAGGCGTTGTTATCCGGCGTGCCGTCGTTGTTTTGGTCGCAACAACGGGCGACTATATCGTCTACCTGCGGTTGTCTGACCGAGCCGGTTACGTCTGTCTGGCAAAGCGAAAACCGACAACGGGACCCAAGGCGTGGGGCGATTTCCGCACCCTCCATCGCACGCTGCACAAACAGGGCTTTTTCGGCGGTATCTGCGTTTTCTCGGAGGGGCATCCCGTCCTACATCGCCTCGGGATTAGCGCGGAGCTACCCGGCTAACCTTCCGGAGCAACGTCTCGCCTGGGCGCGGGCGGCATGAGTGTGCTGTCGCTCCCCGCCGTCCTCGCGCTCCCCTGTGCTTCGGCCTGTGATGCCGCTGCGCCTGGCAGCGAGTTCGCCCAACGCTCGCCCGCAATCGTGATCCACGAGAGCATGGGCGGTGATCCCTGTGTCATTGGCATGAACAGGGTGAAGCTGCCCGAGTGGCATAAAAGCGAACTGTCGTCAGGACGTAGCAGCGTTCTTCCGCATCGCTGGCAATTTCATAAGCAACCGAAAAATTGGTTGCCTAATCGTCCTTCTCTGCTGGGAGCGCCCTATCTAGCGGGAAATCTAACCCCAGCCTTCCGTCTTCCAATTCCCAAAAGCGCACGCCTTTGGTTTCCAACGCCGTGCGTAGAGCAACAAGGTTGTTCTCGTGCGTCGCCCGCGCTCCCCGCTCAAATTCCTGAACCGTTGGCCGCGATAGCCGAGCAGCATCGGCCAGATCCCCTTGCGACCATCCTACAGCCCCACGCGCCGCCCGACACTGCTCTGCCGTAATGAAGCCCTCTAGCAATCTCTTGCCCTTCCGGTCGGAGCGTATCATTTTGACATGGACGTGTGTTTATGATAAACCATTGAGAGGCTCCAGCGGTGTCTCAGTCATGATCTTACATCACAATGCGAAACCTTAACCTTTTTGAGCATCATTGCTCTAACCGGGTCCATTCGGCATGAGCGTCCTTCCGCTCGCCGTCGTCCTGGCGCTTGCTAGCGATCCGGCGTGCGGGGCTCGCCCTGGCATTGAGCCCGCGCGCATTGTCGCCGTTGCGCAACAAGAAAGCGGACTGGACCCGCTCATCATCGGCGCGAATGCGGACCCGGCGCGCGGATTGCCGCATCAAGCTATACGATCCGCAACGCCAACCGAAGCTGTCGCCAAGGCAACCGCACTACTGGCCGCTGGCCGGTCGCTGGATTTGGGCATCTCCGGGATCAACGCGACGAACCTGCGGCGCGACGGCCTGACGCTCACGACGGCATTCGATGCGTGCGCGTCCATCCGTGCAGCATACCACCACCTG
>JANXVC010000143.1 GCA_025351925.1 Rhodospirillales bacterium
CCTGCTGCAGAACTGCATGGTCTACATCAACACCCTCATGGTCCAGCAGGTCCTTGCCCGGCCCGAGTGGAAGGGACGCCTCACACCACGCGACCTGCACGCGCTCACGCCCCTGTTCTGGGGCCACGTGAACCCTTGCGGCCGCTTCGACTTCGATATGCGCACCAGAATCGACCTCAGCTGATCGGAAGTGGCGGCTGGTGACAAGACTGTTGGGTCGGGCCCTGTTCACGTCGGTCGTCGCACCGCTCCGTCCGCTGACCCGGGCTGGCGTGACGCATATCGTGCGTGCCGCACTCCGCAGGACCGGGATCAAGGCGCCGATCAATGGCGCCCACGTCCTGCGGCACTCCGCCGCCACCGCCATGCTCCGGCAGGGAGCGTCCCTGGCCGGCATCGGTGCGGTCTTGCGCCATCGCTCCCCGAGAGTCACGGCGGACTACGCCAAGGTGGATTTCGGCCTTCTGGCGGAGATCGCCCAGCCGTGGCCGGAGGCGCCGTCATGCTGATGATCCACGTCGATCGCTATCTCTCGCTGCGGCAGGCCCTCGGCTTCAAGCTCGGCAACGCCGCACGGCATCTCCATGCTTTTGCGGGGTTCGCAGCCGCCAGGGGCGACACGCATATCGTCGCGTCAACCGCGGTGGACTGGGCAGCAGAAGCTCCCTCGCTCAACGCCCGGCACAACCGGCTGCGAGACGTCGTGCATCTCGCCCGCTTCCTGCACGCCGAGGACCGGGCCCACGAGGTGCCGCCGTCAGCCCTGTTTCCCGCGCCAAAGGTTCGCCCGTTGCCCTACATCTACACGTCTGGCGAGCTGGCGCGGATTATCGAGGCGGCTGGCCGGCTGCGCCAAACCTACCCGCTCCGGCGTGAGGCATACGCGACGCTCCTCGGACTGATCGCCGCAACCGGGCTGCGGATTTCAGAGGCGCTCAACCTTCGGTTCGGCGATCTACAGCCCGACGGCGTGCTGCTGATCCGGCGAACAAAGTTCGGCAAGCGCCGCCTCGTGCCCCTGCATCCGACGGTGGCCGACGCGCTCGACCGCTACCTCGATCGGCGCTGCAAGGTGCCGGTGGTGAACGACCACGTGTTCCTATCGGTGAAAAATCGGCGGCTGCCAGGCAGGACGGTGAACGACACGTTCTCGGGCGAACGTCTCCGTTCGACCCGCCGCATTGTGCGGCTCGCGGATGTCGCCCGTGACCGGACACGGCCGTGCCGGATCCACGATCTTCGACATACGTTCGCAACGAGATCCCTGGAGCAGTGCTCGACCCGCCGCGAGTCCGTCTCGCGTCACGTCGTCGCGCTGGCGACCTACCTGGGGCATACGGACATCGTCCACACCTATTGGTATCTGGAAGCGACGCCGGAGCTGATGACCGATATCGCCGCCGCGGCCGAGGCGCTGATCGCCGGGAGGGACGCAGCATGACGCCGATCGCCCCTTTGATCACCGCTTTTCTGCGCGAACACATGCCGGCCGAGCGCGGCTACAGCCCCCATACTTGCGAAACCTACGCGCACGCCTTTCGGCTGTTGTTCGTCTTTGCCAGCGAGCGTGTTGGACAACGACCCTTCCAGCTCTGCCTCGAGCACATTGACGCCGCCCTCGTGCTCGACTTCCTGACCCACATCGAGCAACAGCGTGGCAACGGTCCGACGACCCGCAACGCCCGGCTCGCCGCGATCAAGGCTTCATGCGGTATGTCGAGCTCCGCGTCCCCGCCGCCCTGCAACAGGTCATGCAGATCCATGCCATCCCAACAAAGCGTCATGACCAAACGCTGGCGCGGCATCTCACGATGGGTAAGGTGCGGCTGATCCTCGACACCCCGGACGCGACGACGCGGCTCGGCATTCGGGACCGCGCCATGCTGCACCTTTGTTTCGCGTGCGGGTTGCGCGTCTCCGAGCTGGTGGGCCTCCCCTTGGCGCACGTCTCCCTGCACTGGGCACCCAGCATCCGTGTTCACGGAAAAGGCCGCAAGGAGCGGTCCCTCCCGCTTTGGAAGGAAACAACCACCGACCTGCGCGCCTGGCTGGCGATACGCGGACCCGCCTGCGTTCCGGAACTCTTCGTCAACGCCGAGGGCGCTGCGATGACGCGGGCTGGGTTCGAATACATCCTCGACAAACACACGCGTGCCGCCGCCATCAAGCACCCCGAGTTGGCCGGACGCTCCGTCTCGCCCCATCAGCTTCGGCACAGTTGTGCCGTCATGATGCTCCAGGCCACCCGCGACATCCGCAAAGTCGCCTTATGGCTTGGTCATGCCGACGTGCGCACCACAGAAATCTACCTCAAGCTCGATCCGTCGGAGAAGCTCGAGGCGGTCCTGCCGCCCGCGTTGCGTCGCGGGCGGTTCAAGGCACCGGACGCGCTGATCGCCTCTTTGCTCGATTCCCAAACATCGGATCGGGAAATGAAAGCTTTGTCATAGCATCGCCGACGTAGAAAGCCCTCACTGCCGCCTGGCATTATGCGGAGCATCTTGCCGCTAGACTCCAGGTCAGGCCTGCAGTCCGGCAGCACCACTCCGCATAATCGCGGGCTCCACATAATTCGCCAGCGTTGCAAAGATGCCGAACACCAGCCGGCCCGTGGAACTGGTTGTGTCGATGCCGCCGGTCAGCACCTGAAGGCCGATGCCCCTGGTGTGCAGCACGGCCACCAATTCGACGACGTGACCGAGTGAGCGGCCGATGCGGTCGAGTTTCCACACCGCGAGCGCATCGCCCGCACGAAGGTGGTCAAGTGCCTTGGCAAGGCCGGGCCGGTCGGTGACGGCGCCGCTGCAGGTGTCCTCATACAGGCGATCGCACCCGGCGCCCTCCAGCGCATCACGCTGCAGCGCCAGGTTCTGTTCGACCGTGGACACCCGCATGTAGCCGACCAGCACCGCCCCACATCCTCCCTTGCAGAAACAAAGCAGAGCAGGGTTTGTAGGTTTTAGATAGATGCACCGGTTTGTGCACCGGAAGAGCCCGAGTTTGCTGGTGGCGGACCGCCGTTCTCCCATCCTGCATCAAAGGGTGGTTTGTTGTAGTCAGAAAGGCGCTGCCTTCGCCTGTGCCCGAAGCCTTGCAACCCCGTCGTATTCCGGGTCTTTCTCCAACGCCATGGCAACGGCAAGTTTGTCAAAGATTTCGAACTGATCCGGTGCCATAGGTATGTTGTTCTCGAGGTAGGCATACGCGACGCTGTCGAGAGCAAGGGCATACTCGCCAACCCGAATGAATTCGTCAGCATGTTCTTTGTTCCAGCCACCAAGGTGACTTGCTGTCTTGTAGAGAAGAGAGAGATCTGATCGAATTTCTTGAACTGAGTAGTCGGGCATGTTCCTCATTCTCCTCCCGGTAGAATATTTGTGGGATACGCCGTTACGATCGCTTTGCCGTCACGACCAATAATGACTCGTATATCTACGCCGTCCCGGGTGCCTTCTACAGATGTCCTGCCACCGTCAGCAGGTGTCCGCATCGACGCAGGGTCGTTTGCTACATTCTTGATGGCCTCGATCGCCTTCTCGTCGGACCAGTCGGACGG
>JANXVC010000146.1 GCA_025351925.1 Rhodospirillales bacterium
GTCATCCCCGCTTTGAATCCCAAGCATCAGGGTCACGTCAAGCCGCCTCACGCGCAGCGCCAGACATTCCAGATCAACGGGGGAGATGAGCAGACACGAATGACTTTGTGCATTTGATGTCAGAAAGACTCCGCTGAGAAGAAGTATTTGCTCAACCCAGGTAGGAAGCGTCCTGCCCGGGTGGGGTTCGCGGGGGCCGTAGCCGTAGTCGCTGTTACCGTCAGAGCCGCGCCGGCCGTCCCAGTGGGTCGTCTGTTGGGAATGTCCGCCCCATCCCGCCAGCGCCAGGAGGATTATGCCGACCGACAAGACAGGGGAACCTATGAACGCAGGCTGATGCATGGCGGACCGTCTCACCTGGGCGGACTATAGGGGAGTGCCATCGGTCGTGTCTGATCGGACTGCTTCTTCGGAACCAGTATGGATCGTCCAGGAAAGCAAAAGCTTTTCGGTGGTGAGCGGGTCCAAAGCGCCATCGAAGTACCTTTGCAGCGCGCGATGGAACACCGGGTCGTGCTGCTGCGCCAACGCACATAAGGTCATCGACGAACGAGACTTCAGGTCGTCCGGGCTGCCGAGGCTCTGGTGGGTCGACCGGCCCTCGACCTTGTTGACCAGCTCGGTGCATTCGGTGAGCCGTGGTCCCAGAATCGAATGCTCCAGGTGGGATTGAGCTTCCGCCAGGGAGGCAATGGCGTAACGCTGTGCCATGGGGCTGTGCCCCAGGCCGCTTATAGCAAGACTCGTTGGTCAGAACTCATGAACCCAGTCGCGCAGTCCAAAGGGCATGATGGTCCAGGGCGCATCGATGAGCTTGTTCCAAGCGGCACAGCAGTGGTCGAGTAGGTTTGGGATTGACCCGGTTCGGATACTGCTGCGGAAATAGAACCAGAGCACCACCAGGAGTAGAACACCAAAATCATATTTCCTCGCCATGACGGTGCGCGCCGCGCGCGGTTGATCTGCTGGCGAAGTCGTTAGAGCACCGCCCGATCGATCTGCTCTTTCGATTGGACAGAGATGCTCGCCTAAACAAGGCGCTAGAGCTTTTCTCTAATCCGCTTCGATCGGAAAAAGCTCTAGATGGGGGCTGGCATGGCCATAAGCCGGACGAAGGCGGATTGGCGCGTTCTCGCGCGTGGCGTGCCTGCAATCCAAGAGCCGAAGCGGCCGAGGTTCATGGCGGCAGCAGTGGGCACGTGTTGCAGGTGCGTTTTGGCGAGCCCGGCATAGCGGGTACGGCGCAGGTGCATGGACCGCACGCCTTGTGACAACGTGCCCTCGATGCCGGCACGGCGGCGATACTCGGCGGCGAATGCTTTTCCAGTCTCGCGCGCCCGGGCCGTTTCCAGCGCTTCGTGCTCCTCGCGTCGCCCCGGCATCAGCAGGAGACGGGGCGCGCGGGTGCAGTGCGGCTTCAGCGCGCATGGTTTGCAGTCTGTCGTTGAAAAGCGGATGCGCATCACCGTCCGCCCCTGGTTGTGGTCCGCGGTCCAGCTTTGGCTGGTGTGTCCGGCCGGGCAAAGCTGGCCAAGGTTTCATCGGCGGAACCGGTGGAATGCCAGCGGAGGGAGGTTGCAAGCTGCCTATCCAATCGAGCGTGAAGTCCTGGATGGTAAAGGCGTCCTCCGTCTTGGCCTGCCATTGGTTGTCTTTGAGCGTCGGTCCGATCAGCGCGACGCCGTGATCGCGCGCGCTGGTGTCGATGGCGGTCAGAAAGCGCGTAAATCCGGCGACGGGCAAAAAGTTGGCACAAACTTTGCCGTAGCGTCAGCCGCTTTTCGCCGTTCAACGATCAATGGCCAAATGCTGGGTAGCAGACCCCTGTCAACGCCGTCAGCCGCCGAAGGCGGGGGCCGAAGGCCAGCGTTGATTGGGGTCTGCTACCCAGCCACACTCGGCCATCGAGGTCGGCGGCTGGCTAATACACCTTCTTACCACCAGTACGATCTCGCAAGTGTTTTGGAAAAGCAACGGACCTGTCGCCGGATTTACGCGGTTTCTCGCCGGTATTTGCTCACCCTCCTGTTCGGATGAGCGATGAGCAGGATGGCTGAACACGGCCGACGAGGCTTTGCGGGATCGGGTTGCGACGTTGTGTTGACCTGAAGACGGGGTCGTGATCCTACGGCTTGATGCGTTTGATGCCCGATGTTCCATCGTTGTCTGCCGCCGGGAAGGATGCGCTGATCGCGACGCTGCTGGCGCGTGTTGACGAGTTGGCGGCCCGCGTTGCGGCATTGGAAGCGGAGAACGCGACGCTGCGCGACAAGCTGAAGCTGCCGTCCAAGACGCCGGACAACTCCTCGGTGCCGCCGAGCCAGGGACACAAAGCAAGCGGCAGCGCCAAGGCGAAGCCGAAAGGCAGGGTCCATGCGGGGGCGCACCGTCCCCTGCATCCCGATCCGACGC
>JANXVC010000165.1 GCA_025351925.1 Rhodospirillales bacterium
CGCTGGGGGTGCGGCTTCCTATGCCGGGCCGAACCACGTCGCCATCGAACTGCATTCATCGGCGATGAAGCGCGCCTTTGCCAACCTGGTGAACAACGCCGTGACCTATGGCGGCAGCGTGCAGGTGACCGTCGTGCCGACAGCGTCCGGCGTGACCGTCAGGGTCGAGGACACCGGACCCGGCATTCCTTCGGAGGACCTGGAGCGCGTTTTCCAGCCGTTCCAGCGTCTGGAGCGCTCCCGCAACCGCGGGACGGGCGGGGTCGGCTTGGGGTTGGCCATCGCCCGGCAGGCGGTCGAGAACGAGGGCGGCTCAATCCGTCTCGGCAACCGGCAGGCGGGCGGGCTCAGCGCCGAGGTTTTCCTGCCCTGCAGCCCGATGGATTGGCAGGGTTTGCCGCCATGGCAGAATAGGGCAGCAAGGTATGCGCCTCGTCCCGGCATTAAGCCTGCGGAAAACTCAATGGAGAATTGAATCGATACCCGTTGCTTTATCTGCTTTTGCACCGGCAATCTTTCTGGGTCGATGGAAGGCTTGTTGATTCGCTGATAGACTAGCGTCGGCCGTAAGCTGGCCACGCCGTGTGGCGGCCCAGGCATGGGTGCTATGCCGTAAACCATTACTGCCGCTGGGATGTCCTGGGGATACTTTCGGTCTTTGGAAGCATCGCGGGACTGCATGAGCCAGACATCGACTGATACAGGTATGCTGATCGTAACGCCGGCCGTCCCTCGGACCGGTCCGGTTGCCGGTATCCTGTTGGCGATCAGCCTGTCGCACTTGCTGAACGACCTGATGCAGTCGCTCGTGCCGGCAGTGTATCCGATCCTGAAGGCGAAATTTGCGCTCGATTTCGGTCAGGTTGGGTTGATCTCGCTCACCTTCTATCTCACCGCTTCGCTGCTGCAGCCGGTGGTCGGGGTCATCACCGATCGGCGTCCCATGCCGTTCTCGCTGGCGACCGGGATGGGTTCGACGCTCGCGGGCCTGCTGCTGTTGTCGGTCGCCGGCAGCTTTCCGATGATCCTGCTGGCAGCGGGCCTGATCGGCCTCGGGTCGGCGGTGTTCCATCCGGAGTCCTCCCGCGTCGCCCGCATGGCGTCGGGCGGCCGGCACGGCCTGGCGCAATCGGTATTCCAGGTCGGCGGCAACGCGGGCTCGGCGATCGGGCCGTTGCTGGCGGCCTTCATCGTGGTGCGGCACGGCCAATCCAGCATCGCCTGGTTCTCGGCCGTCGCGCTATTGGCGATGGGCGTCCTGACGGTGGTCGGGCGCTGGTATAGCCGCCGGGTGACCGAGCGCCGCCGCACCCCGGTCGCGGCGCCGGCTGCTGCGCCGCTGCCCCGGGCACGGGTGGCCGCCTCGGTGGCGATCCTCCTTACGCTGATCTTTTCCAAGTATTTCTATATGGCCAGCCTCAGCACCTACTACACGTTCTACCTGATCGACCGGTTCGGCCTGGCGATCGATACGGCCCAGCTGCTGCTGTTCGTGTTCTTAGGCTCGGTCGCGGGCGGAACCGTCGTCGGCGGGCCACTTGGCGACCGCTTCGGGCGCAAGCGGGTAATCTGGGTCTCCATCCTCGGCGTGCTGCCGTTCACCCTGGCGCTGCCGCACGCCAACCTGCTGTGGACGGCGGTCCTGACCGTGCCGATTGGGCTGATTCTGGCGAGCGCCTTCTCGGCCATTCTGGTCTATGCGCAGGACATGCTTCCCGGGCGCGTCGGGCTGGTCGGCGGCCTGTTCTTCGGCTTTGCCTTCGGCATGGGCGGGCTTGGCGCGGCGGTGCTGGGAGAGCTCGCGGACGTGACCAGCATTGAGCACGTCTATGCGCTGTGCGCCTACCTGCCGGCGATCGGGCTGCTGACGGCGTTCCTGCCGGATATTCGGCGCAAGGCTATCTGACCCAATACGCCTAACTGCGCTTCAATCCGGCAATGGCACGCCACCGCCTTCCGGTGTCGATGCCTTGCGGGAGCGGCGTACCGAGGTCACCACTGACGCCGTTTTGCCCGAGGGCGACACCGGTGCCTTCATCAGCGCATCCACGGCCGCAGAGCGTACTACCGTCCCGCGCACGAACGCCTCGTGGTTGGCCTCGATCCGCTCGGGGTCATAGAGATAGTTGACCATGATTCCATAGGATTCCCGCATCCCGCGCGGCGCAGTGTTGCCGAGCCAGTTCACCCGTTCGAGCCCAGCGCCATTGCCGAGATGGAAGCGCGCCACCGGGTCGGCCGGCCCCTTCCGGCCCTCGACCGAGGTGGTGAGGTAGGTCGCGCAGAGCCGCCTAAGCGGCGGGCGCAGCGCATCCGACAATGCTGTGTCCTCCGACCAACGCTCGACATCGAGCAGATGGCGCAACAGGGCGGCGGGATCATCCTGCGGCGCCCCTTCTCCGGCCGCCGCCATGAGCGCTGCCGTCTCACCCTCTAACAACGGGTTCACCGAGTCCTTCCCCAGCCGCTTCTCCAGCCAGCGTCGAAAACCCGGCACCGGCGACAGCGTGGAGAACCGGACCAGCCCGGGCAGCTCGGCCTTCAGTTCCTCGACGACCTGCTTGATTAGAAAATTGCCAAAGGAGATGCTGCGCAGCCCGTCCTGGCAGTTCGAGATCGAGTAGAAGATCGCAGTGTCGGCGGCCCGCTCACGCTCGCGCTCGGCCGTCTCATCGCCGTCGCGGACCAGCAGCGGCTGCACCGACGCAGCCAGGCCCTGGGTCAGCGCGACCTCCACAAAGATCAGCGGCTCGCCCGGCAGCGCCGGGTGGAAGAAGCCAAAGCACCGCCGGTCCGACGCAAGACGCCGCCGCAGGTCCTCCCAGCCCTGGATCTCGTGCACGGCCTCGTAGGTGATCAGCTTTGCCAGCACCGCGGCGGGAGTCTGCCAATCGATGCGGCGCAGTTCGAGGAACCCACGGTTGAACCAGGAGGCGAGCAAGTGCCGCAAGTCGTATTCGAGCGGCTGCAGCGAGGGATCGTCGCGCAAATGTCCCAGCAGGTCGCGGCGCATGGCGATCAGCGACGCCGTGCCGCCGGGCGCCATGTTCATCCGCCGCAGCAGCTCCTGGCGGGTCGGCTCGGCCGCGCTGCTGACTTCGGTGGCGTGCTCGGGCGTCGGCGCCGCGAGATAGGCCTCAATGGCCGTGCGGAGGCGGCTCTCATCCGGCAGGAAGTCGGCGACCAGGAAGCGGTAGAAGGCCAGCCGGTCGTCAGGGCCGAAGCGGCTGAGCGCGGAATGCAGTTCGCGCGCCACCGCGGCGCCCGACGCCTCGCCGCGTTCCGAAAGCAGCGCGGTCGCGAACTCCCGGGCGCGTTCGAAGGGCTTTACCGACGCGTCGGGCTGCAGCACGTCGGCATAGGGGCGGCCGCGGTCGGCGACCGACGACCAGAGCCGCTCCAGCCAGGAACGCGGTCCGGGCGCCGTGGCTGGGCTAGCGGTCAGTGGGGTTTGTGATGCCATGCTGAGCTTTCCTGATGGTCGCTGCGCCGTCCCGCCCGGTTACAGCCGTGCAGTCCGCGGCAACCGGCCCTCCAGCGGATAAGCTGGGTCATTATAGCCGGGAGTCGAGGGATGGCCCGCCGGCACCAGGCTATCAACCAGCGCCTCATCCTCCGCGGTGAAGCGGTAGTCCAGCGCCTGCACATAGTCCGCCCACTGCGCCTCGGTGCGGGGACCGCCGATGACGCCGGTGACCAGCGCGTTGTTCAGCACCCAGGCGACCGCGAACTGGCCCGGCGTGATGCCGCGCCCGGTCGCGTGCTCCGCCAGCACCTGGGCGATGCGCAGGCTCTCCGGCCGGAACTCGGTCTCCATCATCCGCTTGTCCTGCCGCCCGGCTCGGCTGTCGCTGTCGGGCTGGGCGTCCGGCCGGTATTTCCCGGTCAGCACGCCACGGGCCAGCGGACTATACGGAAACACCCCGAGGCCGAGCGCGGCGCAGGCCGGCAAATGCTCCACCTCCGGCATGCGGTTCATGGCGTTGTAGTACGGCTGGCTGACGACCGGGCGGTCGATGCCGGCCTGGTCGCAGAGCCGACAGATCTCCGCCACGCGCCAGGCACGGTGGTTCGACACGCCGAAGTAGCGCAGCTTGCCGGCCCGGATGAGGTCCGCCAGCGCGTGCACGGTCTCGATCAACGGCGTCGCGTGATCCTCCTTGTGCAGATAGAGGATGTCGATCTCGCTGGTGCCGAGCCGTTTAAGGCTGCCCTCCACGGCGTGCATGATGTGCCGGCGCGACAGGCCGCTGTCGTTCGGGCCGGGGCCGGTGGGGTTCGCGAGCTTGGTCGCCAAGACCCAGTGCTGCCGGCGTCCGGCGATGCCGCGGCCGACGATCTCCTCCGACCGGCCCTTTTCATAGACATTGGCGGTATCGATGAAGTTGATCCCCTGATCGGCGGCCTGATCGATGATGCGGTGCGCGGTGGCCTCGTTCGTCTGGCCGCCGAACATCATGGTGCCGAGGCAGAGCGGCGACACCTTGAGGCCGCTTTGGCCGAGCGTGCGGTATTGCATGATGGAACTCCCAAACCTGAATGCGGGGAGCATAGTGCGGCGGGTGGGATGACGGCTAGACGGACGGCAGTCGTTCGCACGCTGATGCTGGTGGCGAAGTCAAAGCTGACTGTTTGAACCGAGGTGCGACGACCTGTGGAGCCCGACTTCGCCAAGAGTCTTGACCTTGATATACGGGGCTTGACTTCCCACGCGAGGCGCGGCCTTGCGTGCCTATGCTTGCCCGTTTGCACCCCGAGCAGGTCGGCGAAGCGGGCTGGGTCGCGGGTGGACGCAAGACGGACCCTAAGACACAGCTCCGGAATCCACTAAGAGCCCGGTATCCTATTCATTCAGTGCCTGCTCGAACCACTGAGAAAGCGAAGTGATGACTTTCTCGACCTCGCTGCCCAGCATGGCGCCGTCATGAATGAGCAGAACGGTCCCGCGCGAGTATTTCGGGTCGTTCAACACTAGGCACGCCACGTCATCTATGGCAGCGACGCGCGAACGTTAAAACCTCATGCGACGGGTAAAGCTGTTTCAGCTTGTTTTTGTTTACAACAGCGGCACTCTCTTCCAGCAGGAACCAACCGCCGAATTCCTGCTCACCCGTCGCAAGCCACCGCGAGAAGCCGGGCGGGACATGGACCTCTTCGGATGCGAGGGCCTGTGGTAGCCAATCGAGAACGTTCATCGGTCATCTCCTGGCAAGCGGGGCCGCCGGGCAGTGCCGGTCGGGTCGAGTGGTGGTCTGCCGTCCAATCCTATGCGCGAGGGCTTCGCCCCAGGTTCGGCTTGAGCCGAACCGGCGCTCGCTGATCATGACCTGCGGGAGTGGGTCGGACGGATTCCAAACCTGGACGGGAATTTGGTTTATGCCAAATTCCTGAGCCAATGCAACGGTTGTAGCCGCGCGACGCCGGGGCAGCAGGCCACTCGATGCGCAGCACGATGGTGTCCACGCCGTATGGCAGATGCTCGGCCGAACGGCCTTCGAGCAGCAGGTCCTTGGATGAGGGGTCATCAGACATCGGAGCCTCCTGCTAAGACGCTGACCCTGTATCGATTTCCTTAAACAAGGACACAAGTCCTAACCACAACCAGTCCGGCCGCCGCGCCTCCCACTGCCGCACCGCCCTTAGCCACAACCTGCCGCGCCGCCTAAGCACCCGGCATCACGTACAGAAACGCCCAGCGCGTTGACGTTCTGGGCTTTGTCACGCAGAATTGGACATCGGACGTCATTGCTAAGGGGATCTGCATGAGGAAAATGGTCTCTTGGCTGTGTCGGCTGCGCCTCGCTATGGCAGGGGTCTTGGCCCTGAGCGGCGGTGCGGCGGCGGAACAGCGGCTCGTGCTGTATTCGGCCAACGATAACACCGTGAACAGCCTGGTTGCCGATGCCTTCACCAAAGCGTCCGGTATCCAGGTTGACGTGGTCTCGACAGGATCGGGCGTGCTGTTCAAGCGGATCGCGTCCGAACAGGCCGCTCCCCAAGCCGACGTGATCTGGGGGGTGAGCTCATCGCTGCTGAAGGAGAACAGCAAGTATTTCGAGCCCTATGCGGCAAAGGAGCGCGACGCGGTCCCGGCGGATTATCGCGATCCCAACAATCTTTGGCTCGGCACGAACCTGCAAATCCTTACCATCAGCCAGAACACCGCGGCGATCCCGGCCGCCGAAGGGCCGAAAGGCTGGAGCGACCTGCTCGATGCCAAATGGAAGGATAGGGTCGCCTACACCGACCCGGCGAACTCCGGCTCGGCCTACGTCACCGCGACCTTCCTGGTTTCGCTGTGGGGCGGCGGCGACGCGGCCTGGACAAAGCTTGGCGGGTTGCTCGCCAACACCCGGGTGCTGAACCGCTCCACCCTGGTTTTCGAGGGCAATGGCAGCGGCGAGTATCCGCTGGGCATGTCCCTCGAATACGCCGGCCACCTCTGGCAGCAGAACGGCGCGCCGGTCCTGGTGGTGTATCCGTCAGACGGGACGGTGGCGCTCGCTGAAGGGGTCGCCATCATCAAGGGCGGACCGGACCGCGCGGCCGCCGTGGCCTTTGTCGATTTCATCAACGGCAAAGATATCCAGGAGCAGCTCCTGCGCACGACGTTTCGCCGGCCGGCGCGCCAGGACATCGATCTCGCTAGCCTGCCGGGCCATATGCCGCCGCTCGATGCGCTGAATATCCTGCCGTATGACAGCGCAAAATGGGAGGCATCGCGCCGTGAGAGCCTGGCCCACCTGAAGACGCTAATCCAGAACACGCGCTGAACCAGCCGGGACAGCCGCATTTGTGACCACGATTCGGCTGGATGCGGTCGTCCGGACATTTGGGAGCGTCCGGGCGGTTGACGAAATCTCGATCACCATCGCGGCGGGCGAGTTCTTCACCGTGCTGGGGCCGTCAGGGTGCGGCAAGACGACGCTGCTGCGCATGATCGCCGGGTTCGCCGATGTCGAGCGCGGCAGCATTTGGTTCGGTGACCGGCGCATCGACCAGCTTCCGGCGCATCGGCGCGACATCGGCATGGTATTCCAAAGCTACGCGATATTCCCCAACCTCACGGTCGAGCAAAATGTCGCCTATGGCCTGCGGGCGCGGAAGGTGGGGCGGCAGGAAACCCGGGACCGGGTCGCGGAGGCGCTGGCGCTTGTGCGATTGCCCGGTTACGGGGGGCGCCGGCCGCATGAGCTCTCCGGCGGTCAGCTGCAGCGGGTCGCCATTGCCCGTAGTTTGGTAATCAGGCCGGCGGTGCTGCTGTTCGACGAGCCGCTGTCCAACCTCGATGCGCAGCTGCGGACGCATATGCGGGTCGAAATCCGCGAGCTGCAGCGGTCGCTCGGGCTGACCGCGATCTATGTCACGCACGACCAGGAGGAGGCGCTGGCCATCTCCGACCGCATCGCGGTGCTGCGCCATGGCCGGATCGAGCAGATGGGGCCGCCCGAGACGATCTATCGCGCGCCAGCGACGG
>JANXVC010000191.1 GCA_025351925.1 Rhodospirillales bacterium
GGCGCCGCCACCTCGGAGGCGCAGGAGAACGTCGCACTGCAGGTCGCTGAACAGATGAGCGACTTTCTTTTGACCGGGGCCGTGTCGAACGCGATCAACATGGCCTCAGTCTCGGCTGAAGACGCGCCGCGGCTCAAGCCCTACATTGAGTTATGCCGGCTGCTCGGCCTGTTCGCCGGGCAGATGACCCAGGCGGGCGAGGGGGTGCTGCGCAGCGTATCGGTCGAGTTCGAGGGCTTGGCCGCGCCGTTGAATCACCGGCCCCTCATGGCGGCGCTGCTGTCCGGATTGCTGACGCCCATGATGGCGGGCGTGAACATGGTCAACGCCCCGGTCATTGCCCGCGAGCGCGGTCTGGACGTCGCCGAGACCGTGCACGACCGGCCGAGCGAGTATCAGACACTGGTGCGCGTCACCGTGGCGACCGACCGGCAGACCCGCTCTGTCGCCGGAACCCTGTTCGCCGGCGCCCGTCCGCGGCTGGTTGAGATCAAGGACATCAAGGTCGAGGCCGACTTCGGCCGTTCCATGCTGTATGTCACCAATCAGGACCGGCCCGGCTTCATCGGGCGCTTTGGCGTCACGCTCGCCGACGCCGGGATCAATATTGCGACCTTCCATCTCGGGCGTGCCGCGGCCGGAGGCGATGCGATCTGCCTGGTCAGCGTGGACCAGCCGGTGCCGGAGGCTGTCCTGGCCAAGGTGCGCGCGCTGCCACTGGTCATGCAGGCGACGTCGCTGGAATTCTAGGCTATAGCCGGGTTGTCCATGACCGACGACACTCCCCCCAACACCGCGTTGCTGCCCTCCGGCCTGCGCGACCTGCTGCCGCCCGAGGCAGAGGTCGAGGCTGCGGCCATCGCAGCGCTGATGGAAACGTTCTCCGCCCATGGCTATCAGCGTGTTAAACCGCCGCTGATCGAGTTCGAGGACGGCTTGCTGGCGGGCTCCGGCGCTGCCATGACCGACCAGACCTTTCGTGTCATGGACCCCGATACCCACCGCATGATGGGGCTGCGGGCGGACATGACGCCGCAAGTCGCACGCATCGCGGCCACCCGGCTGACCGGCAGCCCGCGTCCGTTACGATTGTCCTATGCCGGGCAATGCCTGCGGGTGCGCGGGAGCCAGATCGCGCCGGACCGGCAAGTGGCGCAGGCCGGGATCGAACTGCTCGGCGTCGATGGCCCGGCAGCCGACGCCGAGATCGTGCTGGTCGGCGCCGAGGCTCTGGCCGGAGTCGGCATGGACCGGGTCAGCTTCGACCTGACGCTGCCACAGCTGGCGCCCACATTGCTTGACGAAGCCGGCATCATCGGCGCTGCCCGCCTCGCGCTGGTGCGTGCGCTGGACCGCAAGGACGCCGCTGCCGTCGCCGAATACGGCGGACCGCTCGCCGGGCTGCTGACCGATCTGCTGCTGGTCGCCGGATCAGCTCGTCCGGCCCTGGACATGCTGGATGCGGCGCGGCTGCCGCCGCTATCCGCCGCGCTATGCGCCCGGCTGCATCAGACGGTGCAGGCCATCCTGGATCAGGCACCCAATCTGCGCCTCACCGTCGATCCCATCGAGTTTCGGGGATTCCGCTATCACACGGGCGTCTGTGTGACGGTGTTCGCCCCGGGCCGGCATGAGGAACTCGGGCGAGGCGGCCGCTACCTGTCCGGAGATGGCGAGCCGGCAACCGGCCTTACCCTGTATCCCGATGCGATGCTGCGCGCTCTTCCGCCAGCGGCCATACGGCCCCGGGTGTTTCTGCCTTGGAAAACATCGAGCAATCAGAGTGCAGCGCTACGGAAAGCTGGCTACGCGACGATCCCGGCCTTACAGAATGGACTCGACCCAACAAGCGAGGCGGCACGCCTTGGATGCACCCATGTCCTACGGGACGACACTGCCGTTCTACTGACCACGGAGAGCTGAATGCCCAACGTTGCCGTCATCGGCGCCCAATGGGGTGATGAGGGGAAGGGCAAGGTCGTAGATTGGCTGGCCAGCCGAGCCGACATTGTCGTGCGGTTCCAGGGCGGTCACAACGCCGGGCACACGCTGGTGGTCGGCAATCAGACCTATAAATTGTCTCTGCTGCCCAGTGGATTAGTGCGCGGCAAGCTCGGCGTCATTGGCAATGGCGTCGTCATCGACCCCATCGCGCTGTTGGCCGAGATGGATCGAGTGCGCTCTCAGGGCCTGGACGTGACGCCGGAGAACCTGCGTATTGCCGAGAACGCCATATTGATCCTGCCGGTGCACGGCGCGCTGGACCGGGCGCGCGAGGCAGCCCGGGGCGACCGCAAGATCGG
The DNA here is from genome assembly GCA_025351925.1 of Rhodospirillales bacterium. Classification (GTDB taxonomy): domain Bacteria; phylum Pseudomonadota; class Alphaproteobacteria; order Acetobacterales; family Acetobacteraceae; genus CAHJXG01. The sequence continues at coordinate 2,304 of JANXVC010000191.1, forward strand.
CACCACCGGCCGCGGCATTGGACCTGCCTATGAGGACAAGGTAGCCCGTCGCGCCATCCGGGTCTGCGACCTCGCGGAGCCCGAGGTGCTATCCGAGAAACTCGATGAGTTGCTGCTGCATCATAACACGCTGCTGACCGGCTTGGGCGCGGAGCCGGCGAAGAAGCAGGAGCTACTGGACCTGCTGCTCGGGTTGGCCCCGCGCATTCTGCCGCATGTCGAAGCGGTTTGGGAGCGTCTGGACGAGGCCCGGCGCGCGGGCCGCCGCATCCTGTTCGAGGGTGCGCAGGCGGTGATGCTGGATGTCGATCACGGCACCTACCCTTTTGTCACCAGCAGCAACACGATTGCCGCCACCGCAGCCGCCGGGTCGGGCGTCGGTCCGTCGGTGGTGGGCTTTGTGCTGGGGATCGCCAAGGCCTACACGACCCGTGTCGGCGCCGGGCCGTTTCCGACGGAGCTGCACGACGATACCGGCCGTCAGCTTGGCACGCGCGGCCATGAGTTCGGCACCGTTACAGGCCGTCCGCGACGGTGCGGCTGGTTCGACGCGGCGATGGTGCGGCAGGCGGTAAAGGTCGGCGGTATTCAAGGCTTAGCGCTGACCAAGCTCGATGTTCTGGATGGAATGCCAGAGCTAAAGATTGGGGTCGGATACGACATTGCCGGCAGACCCTACAACCACCTTCCGGCTGGCCAAGCAGCACAGGCGGCGGCGACGCCAATCTACGAAACGATCGAGGGCTGGACGGGCTCAACCCGTGGCGCCCGGTCTTGGGCGGCGTTGCCGGCACAAGCGATCAAGTATGTACGAAGGATTGAGGAGCTTGTTGAAGCCCCGGTTACGTTGTTGTCCACCAGCCCGGAACGGGACGACACTATTCTAATGCGCGACCCGTTCGAAGGGTAAAGTGCACCCCGCTGTCACCAGCGGGGTGCCTTTGGTTAGGCGGCCTGCTGCGTGGCCATACGACGCTCGGCCACTTGGGTCTTCATGGCTTTCTGCAGCTTCTCGAACGCACGGACCTCAATCTGCCGTACCCGCTCGCGCGAGATGCCATACTGCTGCGACAAATCCTCGAGCGTAGTCGGATTGTCCTTAAGCCGACGCTCGATCAGAATATGCCGCTCACGCTCATTCAAGGTCTTTAGCGCGCCACTCAGCAAAGCCTTGCGACCGCTCAACTCCTCACGGTCAGCCAGCATGCTCTCCTGGCTGTCGCTCTCATCTACCAGCCAATCCTGCCACTCGCCCTCGCTATCGGCGCGGACCGGGGCATTTAGGCTATTGTCCGGCGCGGCGAGGCGGCGGTTCATGCTGACCACGTCCTGCTCAGGCACCGCCAGCATCCGTGCGATCTTCGCGACCTGCTCCGGCTGCAGATCACCATCCTCGATCGCCTGCATTTGACCCTTGAGCCGGCGGAGGTTGAAGAACAGCTTCTTCTGCGCGGCCGTGGTGCCCATTTTCACCAGCGACCAGCTATGCAGGATATATTCCTGGATCGCCGCACGAATCCACCACATGGCGTAGGTCGCCAGCCGGAAGCCACGGTCCGGGTCGAACCGCTTGACCGCCTGCATCATGCCGACATTGCCTTCGCTGATAAGTTCGCCAACCGGCAAACCATAACCGCGATAACCCATGGCGATTTTTGCGACCAAACGCAGATGGGACGTGACAAGCTGATGCGCGGCACCCATATCCTCATGATCGCGCCAACGACGTGATAACTCCAACTCCTCTTCGGGAGCGAGCATTGGAAACTTGCGGATCTCTTGCAGATACCGCGATAGATTGCCCTCAGGGGCAACGTTGATGATGGCAGCAGCCATGTTAGGTGCCTCTTTCGCCTCGGTGATCGCTCTCAACCCTATACGGCGATGTGATGCGATCGGTTGCGACGGAAATACAAACAGGCGCGGGGATCGCCATCACGTCCCAGAGACCATCCCGAAGCGATAGTCATTTGGACAGGCCTCAACGCAGCACGCCCGCCGCGTCGAGATCATCATCAATACAGGACCGCGCTAGTCCTGTCAAGATTGTCGTTAAGATCCGCCTTGTCGCCATCCAGCGTCCGGATCAGGGCTGCCATGTCGGCCGGCATGGGCCGCTGAAACAACATTGACCCCCCGGTGCGGGGATGGATGAAGCCGAGCTGCGCAGCATGCAGTGCCTGGCGCGGAAAGTCGAGCATGGCGGCACGCTCACCGCCGGTCAGCGTCTTTGCCGCTGCCGGCACCCGGCGGAGATACACGGGATCACCCACCACCGGATGCCCAATGCTGGCCATATGGACACGTATTTGGTGGGTCCGCCCGGTCGCCAGCACGCATTCAACCAGGGTGATGGACACCGGCCAGTTACGCAGCGTGCGGTATCGGGTGAGCGCCGACTTGCCACCCCGGCCAACCACGGCCATGCGCTTGCGCTCGCGCGGGTCCCGCCCAATGGCGCCTTCGATCGTGCCCTGTGAAGGTGTTGGAATACCCCAAACCAAGGCGAGATAGGCGCGGCCGATGGTGCGGGCGGCGAAAGCAGCCGAGAGCGTCGCCAGCGCCTGCTCCGTCTTGGCGACAACCATGATGCCCGAGGTGTCCTTGTCGAGCCGGTGCACGATACCGGGCCGCCGCTCGCCGCCGATGCCGGGCAGGTTGTCGCCGCAATGCGCCAGCAGAGCGTTGACCAGCGTGCCGTCCTCGTTGCCCGGTGCCGGATGCACGACCAGCCCGGCCGGTTTGTCGAGCACGATCAGGTCGGCGTCTTCGTACAAAATGTCGAACGGGATGCTCTGCGGCTCTGGACGCGCCGCGACTGAAGCGGGAGGACGGATGACGAAGACGCTGCCGGGCCGCACGGGTTCGGCGGGATCGTGCAACGCAACATTGTCGCGCAGCACGGCACCCTCCAGCATCAGGGACTTGACGCGGGACCGCGACAACGCGCCGATGGCGTCTGCCAGGAACCGGTCCGTTCGCTGTCCAAGCGCCTCTGACCCGGCGACGACCTCGATCGGATCGGGCACCGGCGGGACCAAAAGGGGGAGTGCATTGGGCGTGTTGAAGGTGGCGGTCGTCGTCATGGGGGTCCTGATCGTGGCCGGCACCGTGGGTTTGTTCGTCGTGCTCGCGAAGCGTATGTCGGCCGGTTCCGCACCGATTGCCAGTGTCATGCTGGACGAACCGCCCGGCACGCGCATTACGGGCACCTCGGCCGCCGCCGATGGGATCGCGGTGCAGCTTACGGGAGGCGGTCCCGATCGCGTGGTGCTGGTGGATCTTCGGTCCGGCCGTGTGCTTGGCCACGTGGGGCTTGCCCGCTGATGGCGCATAAGAAGCCGAACCTGCCGACGAAGAGGTGCGCCGCCTGCGGCCGTCCGTTCACCTGGCGCAAGAAGTGGGCCGCGACGTGGGAGGAGGTCCGCTTCTGCTCCGACGCTTGCCGCACAGGGCGGCGCGACGCGGCCCGCGAGAAGGCCCGGACGAAATCAGGCGCTTGATTCCTGGAAGCGCCTGTCCTAGTTAGCCCTCGGCTACGTCCTGTTCGTCTAGAGGCCTAGGACACCGCCCTCTCACGGCGGTAACAGGGGTTCGAATCCCCTACGGGACGCCAGGCGATTACAAGCGGTTAGGCTTTACTGTCCGGAGTCTTATCTGCTCAATTGTCCTATGCCGGGGCTTTACGTCTCGCCCGCTGCCGGTAGGCTGCGCCGTATATCTTTCCAGGACGCAGCATGTCGTTTCAGAATATCGCAATCGGCCTGGTCGCCGCAGTACTCACGGTGCTGCCCGCTCAAGCCGAACCGCCGCAGGACGCGAAGGGCATCTTCACGTTCCAAGTCGAAAATGATGCAGCCTCGACGTTTAAGGGCACGTCTGACCAGTACTACACCAGCGGGCTGCGGCTCGGTTACACATCGGGCACCAACGGAGTTCCGAACGTCCTGGCGGGCCTCGGCCGCGCCGTGTGGGGCGACGGGGTGCAGCGGATCAGCATCGACATCAGCCAATCCATTTTCACGCCGCGCGACACGCAGGCCAGCAGGCCCAACCCGCGGGACCGGCCCTACGCCGGCTATCTCAACGCCACCCTCGGCCTGCTGCACGACACTGACAGCACCCGCAGCCTATTGGCGCTGTCGCTCGGCGTGGTCGGGCCGTCGTCGCTGGGCCGGGTGGTGCAGAACGGCTTCCACGACATTATCGGCGACACGCCCAACCGCGGCTGGTCCGCGCAGCTAAAGGACGAGCCGGCGGTCGAACTGCTGGCGGAGCGGACATACCGCCTGCCAGTTGCCCAGTTCTACGGCCTGGAGACCGACGCGTTGCCGACGCTGACGGCCGGGGTTGGCACCGTTCGGGACTATGTTCAGGCGGGAGTCAGTTTCCGGCTCGGCCAGGGGTTGAGCAGCGACTTCGGCGCGCCGCGTATCCGGCCTGGGCTGAGCGGGTCTGACGCCTACACGCCAAACCGCCCGTTCGCCTGGTATGTGTTCGCCGGCGCCGATGGCCAGGGTATCGCGCGCGACTTGTTCCTGGACGGCAGCACATTCCGCAACCGCAGCCCGTCGGTTGATAAACGGCCGTATCTCGGCGAGTTCCAGGCCGGCCTGGCCGCGATGTTCCATGGCGTGCGGTTGACCTACACCCAGACCTGGCAGACCGAATCGTTTAAAGGACAGAAAAGCGGCCTGTTCAACTTCGGCTCGCTGGCACTCTCGGCCCGATTCTAGCCCGCCGTCTCCGGCACCAGCTCGGGCGCTACACCGGCGGTTTGGTCCACTTCGGCGTCCGTCAGCATGCGCCAAGTTCCCTGTACCAGAATCTCACAGGGCCGGAACCGCGCCTTGTAGGCCATCTTGCGGCTCTCCGGCACCCAATAACCCAGATAGACGTAGGGCAGGTTCTGCGCCCGGGCGCGCTCGATCAGCCACAGGATCGCATAGGTGCCCAGCGACTGCCGCTCGAACTCCGGGGCGAAAAAGCTGTAAACCGCCGAGAGTCCGTCGCCCAGCCGATCGGTCAGGCAGCCGCCGATCAGGCGGTCGCCGGGACTACGGAACTCGGTGATGGTGGTTTCGATCGGCGTGTCTTCGATCATGGCGCGGTAGTCGTAGAAACTCATCGTTGCCATGTCGCCGTCGCTGTGCCGCGCCTGCTGATAGCGCTGGAAAAGCTGGAACTGCTCCGCGGTGGCGCGCGCCGGCACTGTGAAACCCTCGACCGCCGAGTTGGCCCGGCTGATGCGGCGCAGGCCGCGATCAGCCACGAAGGCAGCGACCGGGATGCGGATCGGCACGCAGGCCTGGCAGGACGGACAGACCGGGGCATAGGCGATGTTGTGGCTGCGTCGGAACCCGGCCCGCGACAGGCGGTCATGCAGGTGGTCGGCATCCGGGCCGGTGATCTCGGTCACCACCTTGCGCTCTGTCCGGCCCGCGACATAGGGGCAGGGAAGCGGCGCGGTCGTGTAGAAGAACTGCGGTCGGCGTGGCGGTTTATAGGTCATGCGTATCCAGATCCCCGGCGCATGTTCCCGAAATCGGCCGCCCCGGTCAACGCCCCGTTCAAAGCACGGCTGCGCACGACGACGACGCCAGAAACCAAATCATGCAATGTCCGGTTGCGAGTAGTCAGCAGGGCCGCCGCCAGCCAGACCACCCCGGCCCCAAGCGTCAGCCACAATCCGGCGGTGAACAAAATCGCCTGCAGCAGCGACGGCCGGCCGAGGTCCTGATCCCGGCGCACCACCAAATCCATCATCGTCTGGCCCGGCGTGGCGCTCCGTGACCCCGCCACGAACAGGATATGGTAGGCGAGCGGCACGATAGGCAGCAATCCAAGCAGCGGCAGACCCAGTCCGAGGGTCAGCAGCCCGAAGCCGACCAGCACGACCCAAAGCACTGCGACGATCCCGGCCACCAGCAGCAGATCGATCAACCAGGCCCATATCCGCCGGAACATCACGCCTTCAATCAGTCGGGCGTCATCAACTGCATGGCTGGTGCTGTCGATGTTCATGGCGTCAGTCCTATGCTGTCCGCAACGGCTGCGGGATTAGGGCCAAGGAGGATGCTGGTGCCATCCCGCCACCGTGTCATCAACGACGTCGCCGTGCGGCGGAACGGATGGCCCGATTGTCCCGGGGTGAGCGCAAACAGGCTTTGGTCAAGATTTGCCAAATCATAGACTCCGCGAAATCCGGCGCCGTGCACCGATGCCCAGCTATCGCCGCGCATGCCGCCACGATACACCGTCGTATCGTCGCCGGGTTGCGCGATCTTCGACGTGGTGAGCCGACCAAGCACGGGCAATGTTCCGAGCAGCGGGTGCGAAAATATAGCCTGGTGCACGCTGCCCCAAAGCCAATCATTGGGCTCCGGGCCATATGCGGCTGCAATGCCGGTCAGCGCGGCCTGCAGCGACTGCGCCAGCATGGGCCCGCAATCGGCGTCGCACCAGCCAGCGCCGGCCGGCGACAATGCCCGGGCGACCACGTCATACTGCGCCCCCACAGCCGCCGCGGGAACGCCAGTGTGACGCAGCATCGCCGCCTCGAACTGCCGCACCCAGGCGTTGAAGATCAGCGGCTGCGGCAAATCGGCCTGCATGCTGCCGTCCCAGCGCGACAGCAGGGCAAGAGCCTGTTCGGACGCTGCATCAAGCGGCGGAGTGGCCAGCAGCCGCGGCAAGATTTGCACCGCGAAGCTGCTCGCCGCGTCCACCTGCATCGCGGCAAAGCCCGCCGCATCGTGCTTGTCCGTAGCAGTCAGCATCTGCCGAATGCGCCGCGCCCGCCAATCGCCGAACCAATCCGCCCCCATGAACACCGGAAAGTCCGGCCCAGCCACGCGCTCGTTGGCGTTCACCAGCCGGCCGCCGGCGGGGTCCACGATGCGGGGCAAGGCGCTGCCGCCGGCGAAGCCCGTCCAGTCATGCGCGCCATCCGCACCCTCGACCGGAAGAGTGCCGTCGCCGGCGCGCCGTACCGGCACGCGGCCAGTGGTGAACTGCGCGATCGTCGTCCGGTCCGCCACCAGCAGGTTCTGCACCGGCGCCGTGATCAGCTCGGACGCCCGGCCAGCCTCCGCCACGTCCGGGGCGCGGTTCAACGCCAGCAGTCCCGCGGCAGTGCTGTCCCCGGGCGCCAAATTGGCCATGGCGACCGCCAGCACCGGGCCGCCTGCTGCATCGAGGTCGCTGAGCACTGGGCCATGCCGCGTCTCCCGCACCGTCAGCCGTTCATCAGCGGCGCCACGGACCCGGATGCGCTCGTCGCGCTGGATGAAGGCCTGCTGCCCGTCCGGGGTTTGGTAGCTGCCGTCCAGCAGCACGCTCTCGACAAACACATCTTGGGTATCGGCGCCTGTGGTCGTGAAGCTCCAGGCGATAAGCCCGTTATGCCCGATAACGAGGAACGGCACGCCGGGTGCCGTGGCGCCGGCCAGCACGCCGCGCGGCGTCTCGATCCGCGCCAGATACCAGATGGACGGCAGCCCGAACGCCAGATGCGGGTCGCCGGCCAGCAGCGGATGGCCGGTCGTGGTTTGGGTGCCGTCCACCGCCCACTCGTTGCTCGCCGATCTCGGCCAGGTAAACGGCTCGGGGAAGTCCGGCACCGCCGCGGTAAGGCGGGTCGCCGAGCCATGCAGGTCGGGCAGCAGGCGCGCGTCCGGTCGCGGGGTGTCGTCCTGCGGCGGCCATAGCGCCTGCAGGCGTTCGACCGGCAGATGGCCCTGCAGCGCGGCGCGCGCGAGCTCGGACCGCCAATTGCCCGAGAGATACAGGCCCATGATCTTGCCCCACAGCAGGCTATCGACCGCCGTCCATGGCTCCGGCGTGCCGAGCGGGACGAACTCCGGCGCCGCGAAGCGGCCGCGCGCCGCGATCCAGGCGTTCACGCCATTGGCATAGGCATCCAGCATCGCCCGCGTCTCCGCATCGAGCGCCGGGAGTTCGGCCGTCGCCCGCATCCGCAGCCCGAGTACCCGCATCGTGCGGTCCGACCGCAGGGTCGCGCTGCCAGCGATCTCCGACAAGCGTCCGGATGCCGCCCGGCGCGTCAGCTCCATCTGAAACATGCGGTCCCGGGCGTGCATGAAGCCAAGCGCCGCCGCGGCATCGAGATCGGATCCCGCCACGATGCGCGGAATGCCGTCGAGATCCAAAGTGATCGCAACCGGCCCGCTGAGGCCTGGCACCCGGAGCCGCATGCCGGACGGCGGCAAGGACAGCCATACTAAAGCGCCGATCGCTACCCCGGCCAGGGCAACCAGCCCAGACCCAACCACCAGGGCCCGGCCCACGAGCCACGCCGCCAGCTGTAGGCGCAACGGCAAAACACCGCCCGGCCGACGCGACCGCCTGCGCATCGGCCGTCCTGCTCGCTAATGCAGTCGCGGAGATTTTAGATGGCTGGCACGGTCGGTAGAGGTCACGGTGACAGCGGCGGTTTTGCTGCCGCGACCGAGCCTGACCTGCACCGGCGCGCCAGCCGGGCCGGACGCCCAAACGGCGCGCCATAGGCCAGCGAGGTCCGGCACGTCCTCGCCATTTACCGAGAGAATGCGATCCCCCGTGCGCACTCCGGCCTGGTCGGCCGGGCCATTATCAGCCAACCCGCCGACCACCAGGGCTGCGTCGTCCTCCATGGCATACAAGCCGAGCCATGGCCGGGCCGGCCGGTTGACCCGGCCATAGGACAGCAGGTCGTCGAGGATCGGCCGCAGCAACTGAACCGGCACGACCATATTCATATCCTGCCGCTTGCCGCCCGATCCCTGCTGCAGCACCAGCGAGCCGATCCCCAGCAGCCGCCCGTCCTTCCCGACCAGCGCGGCGCCGCCCCAGAACGGATGCGACGGCGCGGTGAAGATGGCGTCGTCGAGCAGGTACTCCCAGTAGCCCGCGAACTCCTGCCGCCCGGCAACCTTCGCCGCCACGCACTGCCGACGGCCGCCGGCGGCTGCAAAGATCACCGGCTCGCCGACCCGCGCCTTCTCGC
>JANXVC010000231.1 GCA_025351925.1 Rhodospirillales bacterium
GACCCGCTGATTAAGAGTCAGCTGCTCTACCAACTGAGCTAGGCGCCCACTGAACCCGCCTATAGCAGCGCTGCCCGAGCTTGCAAAGTCTCGCTCGCATCACCGCTTGCATAGCAGACCAGCCCCGTGTTTCCTGCAGAGGCGGCTTTGTAGCGGTCGTTTTGATTCGGGAGATCCGGTGGCGTACGCACTGCAGCAGCTTATCAATGGCGTGACGCTGGGCATGATCTACGGGCTGATCGCCGTGGGCTATACGATGGTGTACGGCATCATCGGCATGATCAATTTCGCGCATGGCGACGTGTTCATGATTGGCGCCTTCCTATCGCTGATCTCGCTGACCCTGCTGTCGGCCCTCGGCATCTCTTCGGTCCCGCTCGCTTTGGCACTCACGCTGGTGTTTGCCGCTGGCATCGCCGCCCTCTATGGCTGGACCATCGAGCGCGTCGCCTACCGCCCGTTGCGCGGCAGCTTCCGCCTGGCCCCGTTGATCAGCGCCATCGGCATGTCGATCGTGCTGCAGAACTTCGCCCAAGTCAGCCAGGGGGCGCGGGTGAAGCCCATCGCGCCGCTCATTCCCGGTGGCGTTCAACTGATGAACGTGGACGGCTTCGCGGTGCAGCTGTCCTGGATGCAGATCGTCATCGTCGTCACGACTTTGATCGTGCTCGGCATTTTCACCTATCTCGTATCGGCGACGCCGCTGGGTCGCGCGATGCGGGCCTGCGAGCAGGACCAGAAGATGGCGGGCCTGCTGGGCATCGACACCGACCGGACCATCAGCCTGACCTTCGTCATCGGCGCGGCGCTCGCGGCCGTCGCTGGGCTGCTGTTCCTGTTGTATTACGGCGTAATCGACTTCTTCATCGGCTTCGTCGCGGGGGTAAAGGCGTTCACCGCCGCCGTGCTGGGCGGCATCGGCTCGCTGCCGGGCGCCGTCCTCGGCGGGCTCGCCATTGGCTTGATCGAGACATTCTGGTCCGCGTATTTCAGCGTGCAATACAAGGATGTGGCGGCGTTCAGCATTTTGGTGATCGTGCTGATCTTCATGCCAACCGGCCTGCTCGGCCGCACGGACGTCGAGAAGGTATGAACCCCAACCTTAAGGACGCCAGCATTTCGGCGCTGGTAGCGCTGGGGCTGTTCGGGCCGATGATCGGGCTAAAGACGGAGTCCGGCTCCATTGGGCTTTTCTTGATACCGAGGCCGCTGGCGCTTGCCGCCGCCGTCGTCGCCGTTTTCTTCGGCCGGCTGCTGTTGCTCACCTGGCGCGGACAACGGCCCCGCGGCACTCAAACCAACCATAAGCTCGCCGAGACGATCAAGCGCTCCGGCCGCTTTCTTACCCCAGCGCTGCTGACCCTCGCCATCGTGCTGCCGTTCATCTCCGGCCGCTACGGCATCGACCTCGGCATCCTGGTGCTGACCTACGTCATGCTCGGCTGGGGCCTCAATATCGTCGTCGGGCTGGCCGGGCTGCTCGACCTCGGCTACGTCGCGTTCTATGCGGTCGGTGCCTACTCCTTCGCGCTGCTGGCGCAAACCTTCGGGCTGGGCTTCTGGACCTGTCTGCCCCTCGCCGGGCTGTTCGCAGCGACGTGGGGCGTCATGCTCGGCTTCCCCGTCCTGAGGCTGCGCGGCGACTATCTCGCCATCGTAACGCTCGCGTTCGGCGAGATCATCCGCATCGTCCTGCTGAACGCCGCCAGCATCACCGGCGGCCCGAACGGCATCAGCGGCATCCCGCGCCCCACGCTGTTCGGCCTGCAGTTCACCGCCGCCGGTGGACATGGCTCGTTCACCGGTTTTTTTGAAAGCATCGGCTATCCCATTGAATACAGCCCAACCCAGCGGGTCGCATTCCTCTACTACGTCATCCTGGGCCTCGCATTGCTGACCAATTGGGTCACGCTTCGCCTCCGCCGTGTCGCCCTCGGCCGAGCGTGGGAAGCCTTGCGTGAGGACGAGGTCGCCTGCCGCTCGCTAGGTATCAACGTCACGGTCACCAAGCTCACCGCCTTCGCCATCGGCGCCACCTTCGGCGGCCTGGCCGGCGCGTTCTTCGCCACCCGCAACGCCTTCATCAGCCCCGAGAGTTTCACCTTCATCGAGAGCGCCATCGTGCTCGCCATCGTCGTGCTGGGCGGCCTTGGCAGCCAGCTTGGCACCGCGCTCGCGGCCATTGTGATGATCGGCGGCTTCGAAGTGTTCCGCGACCTCGCCGACTACCGCATGCTGCTGTTCGGCTTGGCGCTGGTGCTGATCATGGTGCTGCGCCCGCGCGGCCTGGTGTCCGGCCGCACCCCCAGCGTGGCGCTCGGCCGCCGCCGCGAGATTTCGGCCGAACTGGTGGCGGAAGGCCGTGGATAGCGTCCTGCTGCGGGTCACCGACCTCACGATGCGCTTCGGCGGCCTGACCGCCGTTAATGCTCTGTCGTTCGAGGCCCGGCGCGGCGAGATAACTTCGGTTATCGGCCCCAACGGCGCCGGCAAGACGACCGTTTTCAACTGCATCACCGGCTTCTACCAGCCCACCTCCGGCAGCATCGCTTTGACCCATCCCAATGGCGCTGCGTTCCAGTTGCAGACCCTGCCGGGCCACCGTATCGCCCGGCGCGCGCGCGTCGCCCGCACGTTTCAAAACATCCGCTTGTTCGCCGGCATGACCGTGCTGGAGAACCTGCTGGTGGCGCAGCACAACGCGCTGATGCCCAACGTCGGCTCCGGCCTGCTCGCGGTATTCGGCCTCGGCGGGCACCACGCCGCCGAGATCGTCGCCATCGACCGCGCCCGTGGCTGGCTCGATCGCATCAACCTGCTGCCCCGCGCCGACGACCCCGCCGGCGCCCTGCCCTATGGCGACCAGCGCCGGCTTGAGATCGCCCGCGCCATGTGCACCCAACCGGTGCTGCTGTGCCTCGACGAACCAGCCGCCGGGCTCAACCCGCGGGAGAGCGACGCGCTTGCTGCCTTGCTCAAAACAATCCAGGCCGACGGCTGCTCGGTGCTGCTGATCGAGCACGACATGGGCGTCGTCATGCGCATCTCGGACCACATCATCGTGCTCGACCACGGCAAACTAATCAGCGACGGTGACCCGGCCCACGTGCGCGCGGACCCGAACGTCATCGCAGCCTACCTCGGCGAGGGCGACGAGGACGATCCCGACGTGCCGCTTGCGGCAGCGTCCGACGTTCCTTTGGCGGCTGCACGGTGATGGCACCGCTGCTCAAGCTGACCGGCGTCACCGCGTTCTACGGCGCAATCCAGGCGCTGAAGGGCGTGGATCTCGAAGTTGCATCGGGCGAGATCGTGACGCTGATCGGCGCCAACGGCGCGGGCAAGAGCACGCTGATGATGACAATCTGCGGCAGCCCGCACGCGCGGCACGGCCAGATCATCTACGACGGCCGCGACATCACCGCCCTGCCGACGCACGAGATCATGCACATGGGCCTTGCCCAGTCGCCCGAGGGCCGCCGCATCTTCGGCCGTATGACCGTGCACGAGAATCTGCTGATGGGCGCCCAGGTCGTCGGCATGCGCAACTACGCCGCCACCCGGGACCTGGTGTTCGGGCTGTTCCCACGCCTGAAGGAGCGCCTGACGCAGCGCGGCGGCACCCTGTCTGGCGGGGAGCAGCAGATGCTGGCGATCGGCCGTGCGCTGATGAGCCAGCCGCGCCTGCTACTGCTGGATGAGCCGAGCCTTGGCCTCGCGCCGCTGGTGGTCCGGCAGATCTTCGGCGCGATCCGGCAGCTGAACCGGGAGACCGGGCTGACGGTGCTGCTGGTCGAACAGAACGCATTCCAGGCGCTCCGCTTGGCGCACCGCGGCTACGTGCTGGTCAACGGCGCCGTCACCATGGCCGGACCCGGCGCCGAACTGCTGGCCCGGCCGGAAATCCGTGCCGCCTATCTTGAGGGCGGGCACTAGCACCCTTCCCCATATCAATGGTTCCGCATAGGCTCCATCACGTCAACTTATAGGAACTTTCGCATGCTCCGTAGGACCTTGTTCGCCAGCGCCGCCGTGCTGGCCGTCACCCTCGCCGGCGCCGCGGCGCAGGCGCAAATCCGCATTGCGACCGTGGGGCCGATGACCGGCAGCAACGCCTCGTTCGGCGGCCAAATGAAGGCGGGCGCCGAGCAGGCCGTCGCCGACCTCAACAAGGCCGGTGGCGTCAACGGCCAACAGATCGTGCTTGAGGTCGGCGATGACGCCTGCGACCCGAAGCAGGCAGTATCGGTTGCGAACCAGATGGCAAGCCGCAAAGTCGTCTTCGTCGCCGGGCATTTCTGTTCCAGCAGCTCGATCCCAGCCAACAAAGTTTATGCCGAAGAGGGCATGCTGCAGATCAGCCCAGCCAGCACGAATCCAAGGCTGACGGATGAGGGCGGCTGGAACACGTTCCGCGTCTGCGGCCGCGATGATCAGCAGGGAATAGTCGCCGGCAAGTATTTGGCAACCGAGTTCAAGTCTCGCAAGATCGCGATCCTGCATGACAACTCAGCCTATGGCAAAGGTTTAGCCGACGAGACCAAGAAGTCGTTGAACGCCAACGGCATGACCGAAACGATGTATGCGGCCTACACCCCAGGGGAACGCGACTACTCGGCGATCGTCAGCCGCATGAAGCAGGCCGGGGTCGATGTTATGTATATCGGCGGCTACCACACCGAAACCGGGTTGATCGCGCGTCAGGCTCAGGAACAGGGCATGAAGGTGACGATCGTCGGCGGCGACGCGCTGGCGACCAACGAGTTCTGGCAGATCGCCGGACCGGCCGGCGAGAATACCATGATGACGTTCCCGTCGGACCCGCGCAAGCGGCCCACGGCGGCAGAGGCGGTGGCGGCTTTCAAGGCGAAGGGCATCGATCCCGAAGGCTACACGCTCTACACCTATGCCGCCATTCAGGTGTGGGCAGAGGGTGCAAAGAAGGCTGGAAGCACGGATGCCAAAAAGGTCGCCACGGCGCTGCATGGCGGCACTTGGAATACGGTGCTGGGCGATATCAATTTCGACAAAAAGGGCGATATCACGAAATCCGACTACGTATTCTATGTTTGGAAAAACGGCGGCTACTCGGAAATGTAGTCCGTTTCGAACGGATTTGAGGAAAGGTCTGGGCATGTCCCAGGCCTTTCGACGTTTATGCAGCGACCGTGATACGGTGATACGACCGGCCGAAGTAGATTAGGCCCTCATGGGCCCCGCTGGTTTGGATCGCCTCGACCTCGCAGAAAAACACGTTATGCGTGCCGACCTCGGATACCTGGGCAATCCGGCAGTCGAATGATACGACGGCGTTAGCCAGCACCGGCGCACCAGTGGCTAGGGTGATCCAGTCTGCCTGATTGAACCGCTCCGCCATCGTATGATGCGTGAAGCCAGCGAAGATCGGCGAGAGCGCCTCCTGCGCCGCGGCTAGGGTATTTACGCAAAGCACGGCATTGGCCTTGAATGCCTCGTTGGAATCACTGCCGCGGTTCATGCAGACCAACAGTGTCGGAGGATCGTCGGTAACGCTGCACACCGCCGACGCGGTAAAGGCACAGCGTCCAGCCGGACCGTCTGAGGTGATGACGCTGACCGCAGCCCCAAGCCGGGCCATCGCGTCGCGGTAGGTATCCCGGTCAACCAATCCTGCACCTCGTCTATCCAGAGCACGATATGGCGTATCGCAAGTCGAAACAGGAGGGGGTTTAAACGAAAACGGGCGTCCGCATAGGACGCCCGCTCCGTAATTTGTCCTACAGGAAACCTAGATTTTGTCAGCTGCGTCGCGAACCGTGTCCTTGGCGCCGCCGACGGCGCTCTCGGTTTTACCGGCAACCTTGTCGGCCTTGCCCTCAGCTTCCAGCTTCTCGTCGCCGGTCACTTTACCAGCGCCTTCTTTGACGGCGCCCTTAACCTTGTCCCACGCACCCTGCACTCGGTTTTCATCAACCATGTGTCTGCTCCCTCGCGACGTAGTGCCGCTGCGAAACGAACGCCAAAACAGCTGCCAGGTTGCAACGCGTACCTTCTTCACGCTTCCGAGAGCGGCGGCGCGACCTCCTCCAATAAGCGTTTTTCCCGCATCCACCCCAAGGAACGCCGCGACGATTGCGGCCCCAACCATCAGCCCACCACCGAGAAAATAGCCCAACATGACCTCGTCATGTGACCCCGTCTGGATCAGTGCGCCGAACACGGTTGGCCCAGCGATTCCGCCCAATGCGGTGCCCAGCGCGTAAACGATCGAGATCGCGACGGCCGATGCTTGCAAACTGAGATCTCGCCAATTGTTGGATCGTCTGAGGAGGTTGCCGACCGGATCCAGTCTCGCATCCGGCTCCTCCCTCATTTCCCCACGAGCCGAGCGTCCGGTTCAGTTTGGACGTCCACGTGCGACAGCGGCCTGGCGACATCCTCAAGGCTTTTCCGCTCCGCATCGACGCCGTAAATCAGGGCGACTATGCCGCCCGCAATCATGATAGCCGCGCCCACCAGATAGCCATAGAACAAGGGGGTGCGCTCTGTGCCGTCGCCGATCAGCAGCCCGTAGATCGCCGGGGCGATGGCGCCGGCCATCTGCCCGACGGCGAAGAAGTAGGAGATTGCCTGGCCACGGACCTCCAGAGGAAAAATCTCGCTCACGGTGAGATAGGCTGCCGACGCGGCAGCCGATGCAAAGAAGAAGGCGACGCACCAGAGCAGCGTTTGCGTGGTCGCCGTCAGCATGTCGGCGTGGAACAGGAACGCCGAGACGGCCAGCACCGCGCCGGCGAGACTATAGGTCAGGAAGATCATCCGCCGCCGGCCCAGCGTGTCGAACAAGTGCCCGAGCAGGAGTGGTCCGAGCAGATTCCCGATGGCGAACGGGAAGAAGTAATACTGGGTGGAGGAGGGAGTCGTGCCGTAGAAGTTTTGGAGCACTAGCGCGTAGGTGAAGAAGATCGCGTTGTAGAGGAACGACTGCGTCACCATCATCGTGATGCCGAGCACTGTACGGGTCGGGTAATCCTTGAAGAAGACCCGCGCCAGCTGTTTAAGTGACACGTTCTCTCTCGCCTGCACCAGTATCGCCCTACTATCGGGGACCGGCTCAAGGTCGATGCCCTGCGCGCGCACCGAGGCTTCAGTTTCTTCGACAATGCGCTCGGCCTCTGCGGCGTGGCCGTGGGTGAGCATCCAGCGTGGGCTTTCCGGAATGTGCCGCCGTAGCTGGATGATCATCAGACCCAATACCGGCCCGATAAAGAAGCCGATGCGCCAGCCCCAGTTCACGTCGACGTAGGCGGGATCGAGCAGCCACAAGCTGGCGAACGCGCCCAAGCCCGCTCCTGCCCAATAGGTTCCATTGATGGCGATGTCGACCCGACCGCGATAGTGGGCGGGGATCAGCTCGTCGATGGCGGAGTTGATGGCCGTGTATTCCCCACCGATGCCCAGGCCCGCGACGAAGCGAAAGACGTAAAGGAACCAGATGCTGGTCGCCAACCCTGCGACTCCGCTCCCGATGAGGTAGACGGCGAGCGTGATGATGAAGAGCTTCTTGCGGCCCCAACTGTCAGTCAAGCGCCCGAAGGTGAGGGCGCCGACGACTTGCCCGATCAGGTAAACCGTGCCGGTGAACGCCACCTCTGGCGTGCTCATGCCGAGCGTCTTTTGGAACCCGGCGGATGCGACGAGCTGGATTTCCAGGCCATCGAGGATCCAGGACACGCCCAGGCCGACCACCACCATCCAATGAAACCTGGCCCAGGGCAGCCGATCCATCCGGGCGGGGATAAGGCTCCTCACAACATCGGTCGAACTAAAATCTGGCATGGGCTGGCGTCTCCCTAGACTCGCACCTCGTTGAGCGATCTAGTCAAAAAGGCAAGCCTGCCTTTCAGCCGATGGACAGTCAATGACTGGACATGGCGGGCGGCACAAAGCTCGCACTGCCTTGCACCTCAAGGCATTGACGTTGGGCCAGGACCCATTGGAAGCGTCGGTCTCGAAGATCTCGAAGCCGGACTGTAAACAGTTCTGCTCTGGACCATAGGCCCGCAATGGCGCCAGTTATCGCACCTACAATTTATTGGGCTGTGGCGCTCGCTTCGCTGCGCGTCGCGCCGACACGGGCTGCCAGGGCGGCGGCCATGAACTCGTCCAACGCCCCGTCCAGCACGGCGCCTGGGTTGCCGGTCTCGACCCCGGTGCGCAGGTCTTTCACCAACTGGTAGGGCGCCAGCACGTAGCTGCGTATCTGGTGGCCCCAGCCGATCTCGGTCTTGGCGTTCTCCTGCACCGTCGCGGCAGCCTCCCGCCGCTGCAGCTCGGCCTCATACATCCGCGCCTTCAGCATGCCCATCGCCGTCGCCCGGTTGCGGTGCTGGCTGCGGTCGGTTTGACAGGCGACGACGATGCCGGTCGGGATATGGGTGATGCGGATGGCGCTCTCCGTCTTGTTCACATGCTGCCCGCCCGCCCCGCTCGCCCGGAAGGTGTCGATGCGCAGGTCGCTCTCGTTCACCTCGATCTCGATCGTGTCGTCCACGACAGGATACACCCAGACGCTGGCAAAGCTGGTCTGCCGCCGCGCCGCGCTGTCGAACGGGCTGATGCGCACCAGGCGGTGCACCCCCGCCTCGGTCTTCAGCCAGCCATAGGCATTCAGCCCGCTGACCTGCATGGTCGCCGACTTGATGCCGGCCTGCTCGCCCTCGCTCTGCTCCATAAGCTGTACCTTGTAGCCGTGCTGCTCGGCCCAGCGGGAATACATCCGGGCCAGCATCTCGGCCCAGTCCTGCGCCTCGGTGCCACCGGCGCCGGAGTTGACCTCCAGGAACGCGTCGTTGGCGTCGGCCTCGCCGGACAACAGGCTCTCAATTTCGCGCCGCTTCGCCTCCTCCTGCAGGGTGCGCAGCGTCGCCATGCCGTCCGCAACCATGGCCTGGTCACCCTCAGCGTCCGCCATTTCGATGAGGTCGAGCGTATCGGCTGCCTCACCCTCAAGCTTCTGCAATCCCTCGATGGCGCTGGCCAGCCGGTTGCGCTCACGCATCAGTGCCTGCGCCGCGGTGGCGTCGTTCCACAGCGCCGGATCCTCAGAGAGCGCGTTGAGCTCCTCTAACCGTGCGACCGAGACATCCCAGTCAAAGATGCCTCCTTAGCAGCGCAAACGTCTGCTTAAGCTGCTGGTTGAATGCCTCGGACTCAGTTGTCATACGCCTATCGCCTGGTGCAAAGCCGCCTCTAATACAATCCGCCCACGCCGCTGTCGATGCCGAGCCCGGAACCCTCGCTGACCGCGACGCCGCTCGATGTCTCGCCGCCGCCCACCGTGCCCTGGGAGGCGCCGGGCTCCTGACCAGGCTTCCATGCGTCGGTCACCCGGCCGCTGCCGCTGTCCCACGCCGCCATCCGCACCCCGTCCGGCACCCGGAACGCGAGCGAAGGGCGGGTCTTCAAGGCCGCCGCCATGTAGTCGTGCCAGATCGGCGCCGAGATGGAGCCGCCGGTCTCCTTCTCCCCGAGGCTCGTATTGTCGTCGAACCCAACCCAGACGGCGGTGACCAGGTCGGGCGTAAAGCCGACAAACCAGGCGTCATTGAAATCCTGGCTGGTCCCGGTCTTGCCGGCGATCG
>JANXVC010000261.1 GCA_025351925.1 Rhodospirillales bacterium
CGAAGGTCGCGCGCAGTTGGGTGAAGAAGGTGCGTGGCTCGGTGCGGCCCGCGAGCCCGGCCTGCAGGATGGTCTGCAGGCTGCGCGCCAAGTCGGACAGCTGGTTGCGCGTCAGCAGCACCCGGACGTCGAGGCTGGAGATCGTCGGATCCTGCAGGTCGCGGTCCGTGGTCCAGCTCCGCACCACGTCGGGCGCCTGGGTGTTCTCCGCCCGCCCCAGGTAGGTCAGCCGCATGGCCTCGCCTACCACGCGCACCGCCGCCTGAATGGCTGGATCGGCAGCAGCGGGCCCAGCGACCGGCCGGCCTGCGGCCTCGCCGACCTGGCTCAGCAAAGCCCGGGTGAGGTCCTGCACGGTGCGGGCGAAGGCGTCCGGCGCGCCGTTCGGCACCGGGAAGTACAGCGGCCCGGCCGCGCCGAACTGCGTGAGCTCACGGTACTGCGCCGCCGCCGGTTCATGGTCGTGCCGGGCGCGGCCCTCGGGCGTCAGCAGGTGGATCGCGAACACCGCGACGCCCCGGGCCTTGGCGAGCTCGCGGATCTCCGCAATGTCGAGGTGCGTCAAGCTGTGCGGATGGTGCCCTGTCCTGGCGCCGGCATCGGTGATCAGCACGATGGTGCGGCCGGACATCGGCGCCCAGTCGATCTCGTCCAGCGCCGCCTTGATGCCGCCGATCGGATCCTCGTCGAAGCCGTTCGAGCTTGCAGTGGCCTCCTTCGCGGTGGCCACACCGGTGTTGATGCTGTCCGCCGGCTGGCTGAAGTCCGGCTTACCGTAGATTTTCGTGCTGTATTCCAAGCCGGGGCTGTCGGCGAGGCTGTCGCGATAGGCGACGAGGCCAAAACGGAAATTGTCGCGCACCGGCGTGTTGCCGATGGTCGCGACGATGCCGCGGATCGCCTCCCGCGTGCGGTCGATGTAGGGCTGCATGCTGATCGTCGTGTCGAGCACGAAGACGACGCCGGCCTTGAACTGCGCGGGCGGCGCTGGCGGAGTGGGGGGCCGCTGCGGGTCGGCCGGGGCGGAGATCACCTCCAGCAGGCGCAGCGGCGGCCCGAACTCGCGCTCGATCCGCTCGGCTGCCAGGATCGGCATGAGGTAAAAATTGCGGGCAAAATCGACGGCCGCTGCGGGCTCGATTGCGAGCACCGGGCCGGGGTCTGCGCCCGGTGCCGTCGCCGCGGTGCGCAGCTCCTGGGCGCGCTGACCCGCCTGGCCGTCCATCATCAGCAGGCGCTCGTCGCGCTCGGACTTCAGGAACAGCACCGGCTGCCGGCCGGCGGGGTTGGTGAAGGCGGCGACCATCGTGTGCTTCCACTCGATCGCCTTGCTGGCCTGCAGCCAGCCCTCGGGGTGCCCATCGGCGGTGCGCCCGACCTCGATCCGCGCGGCGTCGCCGCTGCCCGGCGGCTTTGCATAGACGTAATAGACGGTGAAGCCCGGCACTGGATGGGCGTTTTGGCCGTCGGGCTGCGCCGACAGCGTCGCGCCGGGGCGGGCGATCACGCGTTGATACAGCGACTGCTTGCCCTCGATCAGCAACGGGGCGCGCGGGGCCGCCTGCGCAAAGGCCAGGGCCGGCAGCAGTGCCAGTGCGGCGGCCAGCGATCGGAGCGTCATGGCCAGAAATCCTTCAGGCTGAGGTTGGCGCCGAGGTCGCCGCGCTGCACCCGGGCTTGCAGGTCCTGGCGCAACGCCTCCCGCGCCGCCGCGACGTCGGCGCCGCCGCGGGCCGCGTCCCGGTAATAGCGCGCGGCCTGGCGCGGGTCGGGCTGCGGGATCGGGCCGCCCGGCCGGAACAGGACGGGGTCATACAGTCGGGCCAGGGCAGCGGCAGCGGCAGGGTCGGAGCGGTCGGCCGCGGCCTCCAGCAACAGCAGGCCATCGTCGTGGCGATCCCCGCGCAGGCGCTGCTCGCCCTCGGCGGCGATGGCGGCCGGGTTCGGCGCTTGGGTCAGCACGTCGGGCACCGACAGGCCGCCGAGCCCGGCCGGAGCCGGCGCGGAGGTGGGCGCCACGGTGGGAGCCGATGGTGCCGGGGGTGCCTGGGCGCTCTCGGTCCGCTCAGACGCGCGGTCGGTCCAGTAATAATAACCGATACCCGCGAGCAGCAGCAGGAGCAGGACGCCCGATGCGGAAATTGTCGTCTTGGCGATGCCCGGCGCTGGGGGAGGCGGTTCAGCCAGCGGACGAACCAAAGTTTCGGCTGGAGCCTGCGAGACGATCGGCGCGGGCAGCGGCAGCGGCGCCGGCGGTTCAGGCGCCGGCGCCTGCTTCGGCTCTTGCAGAGGCGCAGCCGCCTTGACCGCAGCGACCGCGGGCACGACGACCGGCAAACTGATGCCGGAGTGCAGCGGCACGATATCCGGCCAATACACGCCCACCTGCGCGAGGCCGGCCCCGGGAACCGAGAGCTCATAGACCCCAGCCTCCAAGTACCGGCAAACACCCCAGCCCACATACAGCACTAAGTCGCCGCCGCTCGTCTCCGCCCGGTCGGGAACGAGCAGCGCGTCGCTGCTTTGCCAGCCGCCCGGACCCAGCTTGTCGTCGCCCCAGCCAGCGTCGCGCTGCAAGCGGAAACCCGGCGCGTTCACCGCGCCCGCCGCACCCGGCACCCGGATCAGCGCATGCCCGGCCGAATGCGCCAGATCGGGCTCGACCTGCACGGTCACACTGTCTCCAACCGGCGCAGCAGGGCGCCCAGTGCGGTGTTGGCCGGGATGTCGAGGCCAGAGGCCGACGGGTCCTGCACGTTGTCCTCGAACAGCCGCGCTACGGCGAAGATCCAGTCGATATGAAAGACGTAGTCGTACGGGGCAGGAACCTCCCCCAGCACCGGCTGGCCCTGGATTGGCGGGCGCCGCGTGAACACCGCCCGGTCGCTCCCGGTGGGACGGGGCCGGCGGTCGAGCGGCATCCGGTCGAAATCCAGCATATGGACGAACCCGTTGATCCCGGCCTCCACCAGCATAATCGGCTTCTGCGCGGCGGCGGGATTGCGGTGCTGAAAGCTCGCGCGCATCCGCAAATCCTGCGCGATGCGGTCCCGCAGGGTCAGCCGGCGGGCGGCGGTCATGATCTCATTGACCAGGGTGGCCGCCTGCTCGCGCGGCAGGTGGAACGCAGCCGGGGTCGCCGGGTCGTCGGCGAGGGCGAGCAGCTGGCGGTTCCACTCCGCCAAGGCGAGGTCTGCGAAACGGTCGAAGCGGTCGCGCACCTGCAGCGTGGTTGGCGCCGGCTCGTCGTCCAGCAGCCCGCCCAATGCGCTCAGGTAGTCGCTGCGGGAACCCATCGTGCCAATCGGCGCCGGCGCATCGTCCGCCTTCGACTGCAGCTCCCAATACACCGAGCTGACCAGGTCCTGCGTTACCTGCATCTGCCGCATCAACGGACCGAACATCTGCGCCTGCGCACAGGCCAGCAGGGCGCGAGCCACGCCGCGGGCCTCGCGTTTCGCCCTCGCCAGCTCCGCCGCCAAGTCCCCAGTGTGGAAATACGGACGCAGCCGATGCGCCATGTCGGTCGCCAGCTCCTCGATGCGGCCGGCGACCTGATCCGCCTTTGTTTGCGGGTCGCACACCGGGCGCAGCGCCGCCGCCAGCGCGCCGATGCCGCCGTCACCCGGCGACAGCGCCGCGTCCCATGCCCGGGCCGGATCGGCGAAGTGCGTGCGGATCAGCTCATTGCTGAGATAGGCGGTCCGCCGCCGCTCGACCTCCGCGGCGGCGCGGGGCGCAATTCCCGTTTCGACGCCGCCTGCGTAGTCCATCACCGCCGCGAAGCCGATCGCGGTGCTGCGCAGCCAGAACGTATTATTGAACGGCCGCCGCGGTGCCCACTCGCCGGGCCAGGTATGCGCCTTGCCGAAGAAATCCAGCAGCGACGACTGCAGCCGCGCCGTCCAGCGCTGGCCGCTCGCCACGTCCTCGCCGGCCTTGTCCTCGAACTCGCCGTCGAACTTCGTCAGCACCAGAAACAGGCTGTTGCGCTGCCGCCCGCGCGCCTCCGGGGTCGCGCCGATGGTCTGGCCGATCCAGTCGTCGATCATGTTGGGCAGCGTCTGCACGTCCTGGTTTGACGGGCCGACGCACAGCAGCATCGCCGCGATCTCCTGCTCGGCGTTGTAGCGCTGAAAAAGGTACGCGACCTTGCCGCGCAGGAACACCCGGCCCAGCCGGCCCGGCTGCGCCAGAAAGCCCTCGGGGTCGGTAATCTCCTCCCGGGTGCGCGCGCCGGGGAAGTCCAGCAGGTCGGTATGCTCGAAAAAGTCCCAGGGACGTTCGACCAGCGGCACGGTGATCTCGGCGATCAGCGCCGCCGCCACCGAGCGGTCGATCAACGCCGCCCTCCCGCTCGCCGACACCACGCGCAGCATGCCGCTCCCGGCGTCGCCGAGCCCGAACACCATGTCTGCGTCCAGCACGCTGGTTTCCCGCGGCAGCAGAGCGTCCAGGCCACAGAACGCGATGTCGGGAAAGCCGAGCGCCGCGAGTGCCGTGGTCAGCTGCCGGGCCACGCGGGTGAAGGCCTCGGTGTTGTTCCATAACGGCGCATAGGCCTCGGCCCGCAGCTCCGGCGGCAGGCGCGGGATCACCTCGGCGGCGTGCGCCCAATAGGCGGGGCCGAGTTCCTTCAGGATCGGATGGCTGCCGAAATGCAGGTCGAAGTATTCCCGCAACTCCTCGACGTCATCGACCGTGAGGCCGCCCTGCGCCGCGCCGCCGGCCTCCTGCAATAAGCGGGCGAACAGGGCGGCGACGTCGGCGGGCTTGGGCGGGCACAGGTCGCGAACCTTGAAGTCCTCCAGGAAGGCGTTGGCCAGAATCTTCACGATGTCCGTCTGTGACATCAGCCGCAGCGGCACGGGGGCTTGGGCCGGGGCCGCCACGCCGCGCACCGTGAAGCGGGACACCAGTCCCGTGCTCTCTTTTCCGCCCTGCGGATTAAGATCCTGTAAAAAATTCAGCCGCCGGTCGCCGTACGCCGCGACCAAGGGCTGGCCTGGCCGGGTGGCGAGCGACGACACCAAATAGCTCTTGCCCGCCTGCGACGCGCCGAACACCGCGACGCACATCGGCCGCTCCGCCGCCGCACGCAGCCGGGCCGCGCGCCGGCCGAACCGCCGGAAGTCGCGGGTAAGCGCCGTGGGGTCCTCCTTCAGCCGGGTGCGGTTCGCCTCCAGCCACGCGGCGCCGTCCCGCGCGACCTCGGCGATCTCCCCGGCGCGCTGCACGACCGCCGTCATGGGATCACCAGCCGGCCGGTATCCCGCCAATAGCCGTCCTGATCGTCGATCGTCTGCAGCCGCAGCCGCACGTCGCCGTTGCGCTGCGTGGCGCCCGAGGCGTCCACGACCTCATCGACGACGAACGTCTCGCGCTGCATCTCGGCCTCGGCCGCGTCGGGGTCGATCTCGCGCCGGGCGATGGTGACGGTGAGCGGCAGATCCATGCGGTGCGCGTCGTCCGGGTTGGCGAACTCCATCAGATACAGCGGCGTCGCGGTCCAGCGGGCGATCGGCAATTGGCGGAAGCCCAATTGCGTGACGGTCTGGAAGGCGATCTTGAACGCCACGTCCTGCGCCGGCGGCCCGTCCAGGTCGAGGTTGCGCAGCACGATGTTTTCCTCACGGATCTGGCCGTTATTATCCATCCGGCCGAGGTAGCGGGCCGTGGAGCGCATCGACAGCTTGGACGTCCGCAGCATGAAGTTGCGCAGCCGGCCCTCGGCCTGCACGCACAGCGCCGCGCCGACCGCCGCCGTCGTCTTGGGGTCGTCGATCCGGTTGGCCGCGTCGCGGAACGGATACTTCTCGCCGACCCGGTAGCGGTGCATGCCAACGATGCGGTGCGGCGCCACGGGGGCCTTGGCCAGCACCATGTCGCCCACCACCCGCAGCCGCGACGGCCGGCCGGACAGCAGCAGCACGTCGCAGTCATAGGCCCAAACGACCTCGCACAGATCGGCCAGCACGGGGCCGAGCACCGCCGCGACGACCGGCTCGATCTGACTGGTGCTCACGGCCAGAACCACGTCCGCCACGCGGAAGCCCTGGGCGCCGGCCGTCTCGGCGGCGCGTTCCAGATACTCCATCGCGCGGGCCGACCGGTCGAGGTCGCCGCCCATGACCTCGCCCACCGTGCAATGCAGCACCTCGCCGGCGTCCCGGCCCTCAATGGCCTCGTAGGCACGCAGGATCGCGATCCCCACCGGCTCCAGCACCATGGAAACGAACAGCCGCCGCCGGTGCCGCTCCGGTTCGGACTGCCCGCCCTGATCCTGGCCCAGAGTGCGGTTCAGCAGCGCGCGCGGATCGGCGACCCCAGCGTCGCGCAGTGCGGCCGCAAAAGCTGGCAACGCCACGGTCGTGATGATCCGCTCCAGCACATCATCGCCGGCAATTTTAAAGCTCTCGCGGAACTCCTGCTTCGGCAGGATCGCCTCGCCGCCCTGCACGGCGTAGGTGCTGACCATCAGGTCCGTCGTGCCGCCGCCAATGTCGATGCTGGCGACGCGCAGGCTCGGGGCCGCCGCGATCTCGGGCCGCACGCGCCCGATCAGCTCCATGAGCGCTCCGGCGTCGCCCTGCAGGCGCTCGGTGACCTCGTTGTGCAGCCAGACGATCTGCGTCGCCGTCGCCTCGTCGAGGTTCGCCAGCACGCGCGGCGGGTTGACTTTGCCGTTCCAGACCAGCATGTCCCAGGCGAGCATCACCGCACCCTGGGCGCGGGCGCGCAGGATGTGCTGCTCGGCTACCGGCATACCCGGCGGCATCGTCATCAGCAGGCTGCGCAGGTGCCGCGGCTTGTCGGCGTCCCGCCGCTGCGCCCGCGTGCCGGGAGCGTTTATCTGGCATAGCGCCTGGAGCAAAATCTCGGTCAGCATGAAGGTGAACACGCTGCTGCGGCTGAACCGCGCCCGCACCGCCGGCTGGCCGCGCCGCTGCCGCAGCACGTTGCCGTCCTCGGCGACCAGCGCCATAAAGGGGCCGCTCACCGGCGGGTCGGTCGTTACGCCGTCATTGGCGCGCCCGTTGAACCGCCAGCCCTGCGTCGCCGGGCGGGTGTCCCACAGATACCGCTTGGGCGACGACAGCCCGGTCGAGCCCTCGTTGCCCAGCCGGGCGCCGGCGAGCCGCATGGCCTCGGGCCCGACCCGGATCGGACTCGGCCAGGCGAAGGCCGAGGCCCGGCCAGAGCGCCGGCTCACGGCGTCGCGCCCGAACGACGCGCGGGAGAACTCGACCCGGCTGTCGAACGGGCGGTCGTGCACGCATTCCGGCCGCGACAGGTCGCGCAGCGCCAGCGGATAGCTGTCGGACAGGTTCATACCCTGGCCCGGATGCTCCTCGATCAATATGCCGCAGGTGCGCGCGTTGCCGAGATCAAGCACGAGGTCCACTTCAACCGGCAAATACCCCAGATTATCCGACACCACGTCCAGCAGCCGCAGCCGCGGCAGCACGTCGGCGGCGGCCAGCAGGCCCAGCATGACCTGATAGCGCGCGTAGTGCTCGCAGCCGCGCGACAGGTCCTCCGGGCGCAGCTTCCGCCCGCCGCGCGCTGCGGTCAGCATCTCGACCAGCATCTCCCGCAGCCAGTCGCCCACCCAGGCCTCGTTGAGGAACCACGCATTGGCGGCGGGATCGGCGACGAACACAAACTCCTGCTGACGGACGCTGTCATCCGGCGACGGCGCCACATACGGACCGGCGCCGGGCAGCAACAGCGCCGTGTCGAAGGCGAGCGTCAGCCGGTGGGTGCGGCCCGGCCCAGCGCTGGGATGCAGCGGGCTGGGATGCGGCACCAGCCGGCCGCGCACCCAGTTGCTCGGCCCCCGCTCATGCGCCTCCTGCCCGGTGCTGCTGCGCGACAGCAGCATGAAGTAGGGCAGCGGCACCCAGCGGCCGAGATGCATCTCGATCGCCTGCCGGGCGCTGACCGGATAGGTCTCCTCGGCCGGCGGCGGGTCACGGGTCAGCGGGTCCACCAGCTGCCCGGTCTCGGCATCCGGCTGCAGCTCGTGCAGCCGCGCGCGGATGGCGCCATGCTCGTCCGGCGGGCCACCCAGCGGTTCCTCCCAAAACGTGCGGGCCTGGCGGGGCAGGGCGTCCGCGTCCAGGTCCACGTCCCAGAAATGGATGCCGCTGTTGGGGATCAGGGTGATCAGCGGCGGCATGCGCTTGGTGTCCGGTTTGGGATAATCATCGCTTGAAGGTGCCGTGGAAAATCGTGCTGTCGGGATTGCGGCCCTCGCACTGCGCTTCGGCATCACTAATCCGGCGGCATTGCAGCACGACTGGGTTGATCGAGAGCTCAGGGCCCCTGCAGGCCTCAGCTTGCGTCACCTTGAGGAGAGCGCCGCCCTCGAAGACGGCCTCCATTGGGCCGCTGCACCGGCGTCCGTCCTGCAAGGTGGCCTCCTGGTTGCCGTGCCCGCTTCCATCGAAGCACATCTTCCACGCACTCACGGGCGAGTTCGGGCCGCTGCTGTTATGCATTTGCAGCGCGGTGTTGAGATGCCAGCAGCCTTGCAGCATGGATAGATCTTGCCGGTTCCACGAGTCACGCGGCAAATCTGCCCTGGGCGCTGGAGCCGGCGCTGGCGGCTGCGGCAGCACGGCGATCGGGCACAACAACTGGCGGCGGCCGACGTCCTCCGTCAGCGTCGCCAGCAGGGTGCGCAGCTCCTGGCCGCGGCTGTCCAGCTCCATCTCGCCGCGCATGGCGTCAAGCTGGCCGGGCACGATCGTGCAGGCGGCCGGCCGGTCCACGAACCAAGACGCCGCCAGCGGCAGCAGCAGCCCGGCCGCGAGCGCCAACGCCGCCAGCACGCCCAGCGCCGCGCCATAGCGGCCCCACTGCGGCTGCGGCGCAGCGAGCCAGGGCACGCCGTCATCGAACCGCGCCAGCCGCCCCGATGCGCCGTCGCCCGCATGGCCCCAGGCCACCAGCACCGGCCGGCCATCGACGGCGAACAGGTGGCCCATGTCGGGGATTTCCCGCAGAGCCGGCCACGCCTCCCGCACCGAAGGCGCCATGCCGCTCTCGGCCAGGCGGCGGATGTCGGACAGGACGGCGCCCGCCGCCGCGTCCAGCGCGCGCCGTCCATCCCAATCCAAATCGGCGTAGCGGCTCCGCTCCGTCCCCTCCGCCAGCCAGGCCGTGCCGCCGTCGATAAGCTCCGGCCGCGCCAGCAATTGGGCGTGGGCCGCGGACAAATGCTGAGTGATTTCCGCGGTCAATGCCGCGTGCCACGCCACGGGATCAAGGTCCGGCGGCAGCAGGAACCGCAGGGTGCCGGGCGCTGCCTCGATCAGGCGGATCATGGCGGTCCCACCGTGAACTCGGTAACGGCGTGGTTGCGCTGGCCATTCTGCGCCGTGCCTGTCACCACCTGGTCCGGCTGGCCATCACGCCGGATGGTGACGCGGAACGCCGACGCAGACCGCTCCCGCATGCCGTAGGGATCGACGACGACCCGGTAGCGGCCGGGCTGCGGCTCGGTGAAAAAGACGTTCTCAACCGGCGTCGGCGTCAAATGGTGCATGTCGCCGTTGGCGTCCACGTCCAGTGTCCCGCCGCAGGCCCGCCGGCGGATGAAGTTGATGTCCAATCCGTCCGGGCACACCACGTGCAGATCGAGGTCGTTGCGGTCGTCCCACGCCAGGATGACCTGCAGCTTGCCGCCCTGCGCGCCCTGCTGCTGCGCCCGCTCGGTATCCTGCGACGGCGGCGGCACGGCGGCCTGCTGCGTTGGCGGCCGTTCGGGCGGACACATCAGCCGGCGCTGCCCGGCGTCGGCGGCAAGCCGCGCCAGCTCGGTCCGCAGCACCCCCTCGCGGGCCACCGCCTCCTGCAGGCCCTGCGCCAGGCCGAGCTGGCCGGGCTTCAGCCGGCATTGCGGCGCGTCGATCGCGAACCAGCCGAACGGATCGCGCCACAGCAGCGCCAAAGCAAGCAGCGGCGCCAGCAGCGAGGCGCCCAGCACGCCCCATAGCCAGGTCCGCGGCGCCGGCAGGGCAGCGTAGGGCGATGGCGGCGGCGGCAGGATCGCGGCGTGGCTGGCAGCCGGCGGCATGGCCGGCCCGGTCAGGACTACCGCTCCGCCGCGACCGCCGCTCCGCACATGCCCCCATCCCACGAGAACCGGCTGCCCGTCTTGCACGTACACGGCGTCGTCGCCCGGCAGGCGCAGCGCCAGGCTCAGCATGTCCGACAGAAAGCGGTCGCCGTCCTTGCGGCTATCGCGAAGCCGGGCCGCAAGCGCTTGAATCTCGCCAGCCAAGTGATCCAGCCGCGCCTGTGCCTGAACGCGCCCCGGCTCCGGCAGGTCCTGCAGCCGGATGGCCGGGCCTTCCCCCTCGGCATACCAATCGACCTCGCCGCGCGCCGCGTTGGCGACCGGCTCCGCCAGCAGCGCCGCATGGGCGGGCGTCAGCTCTTTCAGCAACACGGCCTGGAGGGTGCGCCACGCCTCGATCCCGGTCTGCCCGGCCGTCGCCAGCGGCTGCAGGTCCTGCGAGCGGGTCGTCGCGATAAGTGAGTTGGCCATGCCCGGCGCTGCTTCCGATCAGCGCGGTGCCGCGGACGCCGGGGCAACCGGCGCGGTCGGCGGCGTGGCCGGCGTGCCCGGCACGCAGGGGCCGGTCAGGTCCGCGACATCCGCGCCGTTTTGCCGGATGAACGCCACGATCCCGTCCGACTTCTGCGCATAGTTCGCGTGCGCCACCTGCTCGCGGTTCGCCGTGATGAATGTGTTGATCCCCAGCACCCGGCCGCACGCATCCGCCAGCGGCCCGCCGCTGTTGCCGCCCGACACCGCGGCGCTGTGCGGCATGATCTTCATGCCTCCCGCCGCCGACTGGATCGCGTTGATCCGCCCATCGGTCAGGATCACCTCCGGCACCGCCGAGGCGTCGCCGCGCCGCAGCCGGGCGAACGCCTCGTCGGCCTCCATCAGCAGCCCAGGGAACCCAGCGGCAATCACCTGGTCCAGCGGCGCCGCCGTCGTGCTGAACGCCAGCGGCTGGATGCCCGTGACGCCCTCCACCCGCAGCAGCGCGATGTCCGGGCTGCCGATCTCGGCGCTCGGCGTCTGCGCCACGACGCGCGCCGGCGTGGTGCGGCCCAGCTTCTTGCTGGTCACGACGATCTCGTTGGGGTTGGCGCCTTCGATCACGTGCCGGTTGGTGGCGATCAGGTCCGGCGCGACGAAAAATCCGCTGCCGGTCGAGACGCCGTCATCCGGGCCGCTGCCGGGCGCGATAATCAGCACGACGGCCTGGGTCAGCAGATCGGCGAGCGAACCCTGGAACGCCTGGCCGCCGGCGGGCGGCACCACCGCGTTGGGCGGCACGGCGGCGGCGCGGTCCGGGCCGAGGCGGGGCAGTTGCGCCGGGTCGGCCACGCAGACGTTGCCGGCCAGCAGGCGCCGGCGCGCCTCGATCTCGCGTTCGAGCGCCGCGTTCTGCTCGCGCTGGCGGTCCATCGCGTCGCGCGTGGCCTGCTCGTTCAGCAGGGCGACCGTGTTCGGCCGCTCGGCGATGCGCGCGGCCACCATGCGGGCGCCGGCATATAGCCCGACACCCAGGAACAGCGCCGCGATCACCACCGCCGCCGGGATCAGCGCCCAGTCCCAGACTGGCCGCGACGTCGGATGGGGCGCCGAGACGATGCGGGCGGGGGCGGGCAGAAGAGGCGCCATCGCCGGCATGGGGGCAGGCGGCGAAACGCTCGCGTAGTCATGCGTCCAAGCCGAGGCATGCGCCGCAATGTTCTCCTCCGATCCGCCGCCGTCGGCAGCCAGGCCCCAATCCGTCAATACCGGCGTGTTGCCGACCACCAGCAGCCCGTCCCGGCTGCCGAGCGCCAAGGCACGCCGCAGCAGCGGCCCGGTTTCAGGGTCGCCCAGCAACGGGCTGAACTGCCGCAGGATATCCCGGAGCCGCGTCTCCGCTGGCATACGGCGGTCGGCTGGCAGGCGAGCGAGCGGTTCGCTGTCGCCGTTTGCGTCGGCATACCACGACACGCTGCCGGGAGCGTCGGCGCTCGGCCAGGTGACGACCGGCTCGGCGAACAGCCCGGCGGCAGCCGGTCCAAGCCGCGCCAGCAAGAGGTCGCGCAGTCGGGCGTGCGACGCGAGCACGGGTTGGCCGCTCAACTGCACGGGATGCAGGCCGGCCAGCGACGTCTTGCCGATAAAGCGTGGGGCCATCGCCGTTGCAACCTACCATCATCGCTGACGCGATCACTATGACGGCCAACAAACGACTTAAGCAAGATGGAACGACGGCAAAGTTTAGCTTGATACCAGCTCGTTCTGCTTGCACGATACCAAATAAGTTTTGCGGGAGGCGGTCACTATGGCGCATTTGGGCACCCTAAGCGTGACGGCGCTCGGCCTGGCACTCGGCATCGCGGCTCCCGCCTGGGCGCAGAAGAACTCCGGGCCATTGCTGCCGATGAACCCGCCCGCCTACTCGCCGCCTGCCTACTCACCCCCTGCCTACTCGCCCCCGCCTTTTGCGCCGGCGCCCTACGCACCTCGGGCCTACGCGCCGCCAGCGCCCCGGCCGATGCCGCCCGTCGCTGCTTCGCGACCCGGCAACCCAGACGCGGAGCGCCTCGCCCAATCGCTGCCGCTCGACCCGCAGACCCGCGAGCTGCACGACCAGATGCCCGCCGACCCGCGCGGCACCGAACGCCGCCTCGGCCTGCGCGAGCCGCGCGGACCCGCCACCGACATGCGCGGCCGCACACCAAGCCCCAGGGAGATCGTCGATGCGCTCGCACCCCGCTAAGCCACTCTGCCTGCTGCCGGCTTTGGCACTGCTCGGCGCGATGGCCGCCTGCGCCCCGGTCCCACAGATGCCCGCGGCCTATGAGGCCGCCCCGATGTTCGAACGGCGGATCATCAGCGCCGTGAACTTCGACTTCGACAGCTACCGCATCCGGCCCGAAAGCTTCGCGCTGCTCGACAATGCCGCCCTCGCGTTGAACGACCCGCAGCTCGGCGGTTTGCACTTTGAGATCAACGGCAACACCGATATCTCGGGCCGCCTGGCCTACAACATCGCCCTGTCGATGCTGCGCGCCACCGCCGTCGCGGACTACCTCGCGGCCCGCGGCGTGCCCCGTGAGCGGATGCGTCCCCAGGGCTTCGGCCCGCTGCAGCCCTATGACGCCTACAACCTGCGCAGTCCGCTCAACCGCCGGGTGGAGATCGTCGCACTGCGCTGAGGCAGGTGGCCGGGTTTTTACGCAGGCTTTATACCTTACGCCCTAAACGATAATTGAGCCTTGTCGGCGCCTACGCCCATTTTCGGTGCAAGAACCTGAAAGGCGCAACGATGGCTGACATCCTTGTCGCCGTGCTCGGCACGGGCGGCATTTTGCTCATGGCGGCCTACGCGGCGCTGTGCGAGCGGATCTGATCGCATGCTCGATCTGATCCTGGGCGGCGCGGTCGCGGCCGGGCTGCTGGTTTATCTCGTCTGGGCGCTGGTTCGCCCCGAAGACTTCTAGGACATTCAAATATGACGCTGATCGGCTGGGCGCAGATCGCGCTCGTGCTGGCGCTCGTGTTCGCGAGCGCCGTGCCGCTGGGGGGCTACATCGCCCGGGTGGTGCAGGGCGAGCGCACCTTCCTCTCCCCCATACTCGGACCCATCGAGCGCGGCTTCTACGGCATCGCCGGAGTGGACGCCGCGCGCGGCATGGGCTGGCTCACCTACGCCACCGCGCTGATCGTGCTGCAGGCGGTGCATTTCCTGATTTTGTTCCTGATGCTGCGCTTCCAGGACAAGCTGCCGTTCAACCCGCAGGGCCAGACGCCGCTCTCGACGGCGCTCGCGTTCAACACCGCCATCAGCTTCGTCACCAACACCAACTGGCAGGCCTATGGCGGCGAGACGACCCTGTCGTACGG
The DNA here is from genome assembly GCA_025351925.1 of Rhodospirillales bacterium. Classification (GTDB taxonomy): domain Bacteria; phylum Pseudomonadota; class Alphaproteobacteria; order Acetobacterales; family Acetobacteraceae; genus CAHJXG01. The sequence goes on from JANXVC010000261.1 coordinate 13,934, forward strand.
CAGCCAGATGTGGGGCCTCACGGTCCACAACTTCCTGTCGGCCGCTACGGGCATTGCCGCCGCGGTCGCCATCGCCCGCGCCTTCGTCGCCGGCGGAGTAAAAGAGCTCGGCAACTTCTGGGTCGATCTGACCCGCGTCACGCTGTATCTGCTGCTGCCGATCGTGCTGATCTACACCGTGTTCCTGATCGCCTGCGGGGTGCCGCAGACGCTGGCGGGCTACGTGGACGCGACGACGCTTGAGGGCGCCAAGCAGACCATCGCGCTCGGCCCCGTGGCGTTCCAGGAGGCCATCAAGCTGCTGGGCACCAACGGCGGCGGCTTCTTCAACGCCAACTCGGCCCATCCCTTCGAGAACCCGACGGCGCTTACCAACGTCGTCGAGACCTGGTCCGAGATCGTCATCCCCTTCGCCCTCGCCGTGGCGTTCGGCCACATCGTGCGGGACCGGCGCCAGGGCTTTGCCCTGATGTGGGTGATGGCGATCCTGATGGTCGCCGCCGTCATCGGCTGCTACGCCGCCGAGGGCGGCGGCAACCCGCTGCTGACCGCCGCCGGCATCGATCCCTCGATGGGCAACATGGAGGGCAAGGAGGTCCGCTTCGGCACCGCCATGTCGTCGCTGTTCGCCGTCACCACCACCGCCACGTCGGACGGCGCGGTGATCGCCATGCATGACAGCTTCACCCCGCTCGGCGGCATGGTGCCGCTGTTCCTGATCCAGCTCGGCGAGGTGGTGCCCGGCGGCGTCGGCTCCGGCCTGTACGGCATTCTGGTCTTTGCGCTGCTGGCGGTGTTCGTGGCCGGGCTGATGGTCGGGCGCACGCCGGAGTACCTCGGCAAGAAGGTGCAGGCGCGGGAGATCAAGCTCGCCATGTTGGCCGTGCTCATCTTGCCGCTGTGCATCCTGAGCGGCACTGCGCTGTGCCTCGTGCTGCCCGATGGCGTGTCGTCGCTTGCCAATGCGGGGCCGCACGGGCTGAGCGAGATGCTGTATGCGTTCAGCTCGGCCACCGGCAACAACGGCAGCGCGTTCGCCGGGCTGACGGCGGACACGCCGCTGCTGGATTACGGGCTGGGCGTCTGCATGCTGCTCGGGCGGTTCGCCTTCCTGGTTCCGGTGCTGGCCATCGCCGGCAGCCTGGCCGCGAAGCCGAAGCTGCCGCCCAGCGCCGGCACCTTCCCGACGCACGGCCCGCTGTTCATCGGCCTGCTGATCGGCGTCATCCTGATCCTCGGCGGGCTGCAGTTCCTGCCGGCGCTCAGCCTCGGCCCCTTGGCGGAGCACTACTCGATGCTCGCCGGCAAGACCTTCTAAGGACGCCTTATCATGGCACAGAACGCCGAGACCATCGCGCTATTCGACGGCGCGATCCTCGCCCGCGCGGCCCGCGACGCCTTCGCGAAGCTCAACCCGGCCCGACTGATCCGCAACCCCGTCATCTTCGTCACCGAGATTGTTTCCATTCTCGTGACCGTGCTGGCCATCCGCAACCTGGCCAGCGGGCAGCCGGCCGGCTTTGCATTGGCAATTGCCCTGTGGCTCTGGCTCACCGTGCTGTTCGCCACCTTTGCCGAGGCCGTCGCCGAGGGCCGCGGCCGCGCCCGCGCCGAAAGCCTGCGCCGCGCCCGCAGCGACACGATGGCCAAGCGCCTCGTCGGCACCAACCGCGGCCAGACCACGAGCGTCCCGGCGCCCGACCTGAAACGCGGCGACCTGGTGCTGGTGGAAACCAGCGACCTCGTGCCGTCCGACGGAGAGATCATCGAGGGCGTCGCGAGCGTCAACGAGAGCGCCATCACCGGCGAGAGCGCCCCGGTGATCCGCGAGGCCGGCGGCGACCGCAGCGCCGTCACCGGCGGCACCCAGGTGGTTAGCGACTGGCTGGTGGTCCGCATCACCGCCGACCCCGGAAACACTTTTATTGATCGCATGATCGCGCTGGTTGAGGGGGCGCAGCGCCGTAAGACGCCGAACGAGATCGCGCTCGACATCCTGCTGGCCGGCCTCACCATCATCTTTCTGATCGCGGTCGTGACCCTGGTGGGCCTGGCGAAGTATTCTGGCACCGACCTCGCCGTGCCGGTGCTGGTGGCGCTGTTCGTGACGCTGATTCCCACCACGATCGGCGGGCTGCTGTCCGCCATCGGCATCGCCGGCATGGACCGGCTGATCCGCTTCAACGTGGTCGCCACCAGCGGGCGCGCCGTCGAGGCGGCGGGCGACGTCGATACCCTGCTGCTCGACAAGACCGGCACCATCACCTTCGGCAACCGCGCCGCCGCCAGCTTCTCGCCGGTGCCCGGCGTGGACGAGCGCAGCCTGGCCGACTCGGTAGTACTCGCCTCGCTCGGCGACGACACGCCGGAGGGCCGCTCGATCCTGTCCTTCGCCCGCGACCGCTTCGGCGTGACCCACGACACGCCGGCCGGCGCTACCGTGGTGCCGTTCACCGCCAATACCCGGGTCAGCGGATTGGACGCCGGCGGCCGGTCCTGGCGCAAGGGCGCGGTGGACAGCGTGCTGGCGCTGACCGGCGGCACAGCGCCGCAGGCCTTTACCCAGGCGGTGGACCGCATCGCCCGGTCCGGCGGCACCCCGCTCGCGGTCGCGGTCGATGGCCGGCTGCAGGGCGTCATCGAGCTGAAGGACATCGTGAAGCCCGGCATCCGCGAGCGCTTCGCCGCCCTGCGCCAGATGGGCATCAAGACGGTGATGATCACCGGCGACAACAAGGTGACCGCCGCCGCGATCGCCACCGAGGCCGGGGTGGACGACTTCCTGGCGCAGGCCACGCCGCAGGACAAGCTGGACTACATCCGCAAGGTGCAGGCCGAGGGGCGCCTGGTCGCCATGTGCGGCGACGGCACCAACGACGCGCCGGCCCTGGCGCAGGCCGACGTGGGCGTCGCGATGCAGACCGGGACCCAGGCGGCACGCGAGGCCGGCAACATGGTCGATCTCGACAGTGACCCGACCAAGCTGATCGAGATCGTCGGCATCGGCAAACAGCTGCTGATGACCCGCGGCGCGCTGACCACCTTCTCCATCGCCAACGATGTCGCGAAATATTTTGCGATCATCCCGGCGATGTTCCTGGTCTTCTACCCCCAGCTCCAGTCGCTCAACATCATGCGGCTGGGCACGCCGCAGAGCGCGATCCTGTCGGCGATCATCTTCAATGCGCTGATCATCGTGGCCCTGATCCCGTTGGCGCTGAAAGGCATCCCATACCGTCCGATCGGCGCCGCCGCGCTGCTGCGACGG